>JAEZDD010000001.1 GCA_023429785.1 Bacillota bacterium
TGCCCTGGCTTCACGCTTTCTTTAACCGGTCCGTCAGGACCCTTCAAGCGCTTGCCCCTCGTGAGGCGACTTGTTTATTTTAGCAAATTCCTTCCCCTTTGTCAAGGGTATTTTTAAAGTTTTTTTGTTATTTATTATTTTTATGCTCAACACAATAAAAATCATGATATTTACGAGCTTTTAATGTCTAATATTACTGTAATAATTATTAATATGGATGTTACGAATACTAAATATTCATATTTTGTGATGGAGCGCGTTTATTCAGCATTTTGTTGTCAATAATATGTTATATATTAAATCAGGAGGTCGGTTATGTCAACAAAATCAGGAAGGTTTTTTAAAGTCGCATTAATTATACTTATTAATATAGTTATGCTTTTAGCTTTCTCAAAGGCAATGACTTTTGAAACTTGTGACGTATTATCCAGGGTTGGTTCAAGCGGCACAGAGGTTACCGCTATTCAACAGGCGCTAAAGGACCGTGGCTTATACAATTCTAATGTCACTGGGTATTACGGCTCGATTACAGAAGCTGCCGTTCGAAAATTTCAAAGTCAACAAGGGCTGACTGTCGATGGGATAGCCGGACCGCAAACTCTTCGTGCATTAGGAATTTCAGGCGGAACTGCTCCCGCCGCAACTGAAGCAAATATAAATCTCCTTGCCCGAATCATTTCAGCGGAAGCTCGTGGAGAACCGTATATCGGTCAGGTTGCTGTCGGCGCGGTAATTTTAAACAGAATCAAGCATCCCTCTTTCCCCGGAACCTTGGCAGGGGTAATATATCAGCCCGGGGCTTTCACTTGCGTTTCAGACGGACAGATTAATGAGCCTGTTTCGGATTCGGCATACAAGGCGGCTGTTGATGCAATAAACGGAGTCGACCCGACGGGCGGTGCGATTTATTATTACAACCCGAAAAAGGTTAATCATGCGTGGATGAACTCACGCCCTGTTTTAAAAGTAATAGGCGACCATAAATTTTGTTCTTAAAAAGCAAGAGGTTAGCGTCCTTCGCTAACCTCTTTTTTAGTATACGTATTTTTCCGTAAATATGTTACATAAAAATTCTGTTCCGGCTTTTGTTTTAAAAATTTTGTTTTTTATTGACTGAATTTGCTTTTCGGGCATATCGTCCTCAAAAGCATTCACTAAAAAATCGGCTTCTATTAGAATTTGATAATCAGCTCCGTCAACACTATTATATATATGATGGTGGGCAATTAGAAAGCAAACTCTTTCAATAAAATCCTCTTCAAAACCCAGCTCATCGAGCATTTTTCTGGCAATGGGGGGACCCTCAAGCTGTTGATACTCCCCGGTGGCTGAATTGTATTTTCTTTCACTTTCGTGTATGCCTATATCGTGTAGAACGGCGGCGGCTTCTAAAATCCTTTGAGCCTCGGCTTCTAAGCCTTCAAGCTCACCTATTGTCCTCGAAAAAGAATGAACCTTTAATAAATGGTTAATCCTCCTTGGGTCACCCTTGTCATACTCTATCGCTTTTTGTATAAGCTTTGAAATTTCCGCATTCAATGCTATCACCTCTTTGTTATTCTAACACTTTTTTATATGATATACAATATTTTCTTGCAGAGATGCTTATAATATGCTATGATTAAGAAAATATTCTGGAGGGAACAATTTTGGCTGATTTTTTTAACCTTTCTCAAGGTGTTGAAATAGATAATCTGGATGGAATCCACGAATGCTATCAAATAGATGATGAAAATATTCTCTCGAATATCAGCTTTGAGAACCTGAAATGTATTGTTACCGATTTATGCAAGGCTCTGAAGGCCCCTTTATTTTTCTTCATCGAAATCCCCTGTGATGAGGATACCGAAAAGAGGCTGAGAGAAAACGACGAGGATTTATTCCATAAGGATATATATTACCTCGACAACTGCACGACTGAGGTTTGTATCGCTATCCTAAAAAGGTATGGCGACCTTCTTTTGAACGACGGGCTTGTTCAGTTCGGCTTCGCTTCGCATGAGGAGGAGGACGAAATTTATATTCAAAAATACAAAATTCTGAGCATTTTTAGCAGGAGTATTTCAAAATATGAAAAAATCCTCATGTCTCATAACATTATTAATGAAGATAAAATCAAAACAGTCTGGGATAATTTTTCAAGCGAAAGCTCTGGCATCCTCACCACTATCGATTTTAACGGAGAAACTATTTTCGATATAGTCGAAAATCTTAAGGATGTCGGTTTGTATTTTTCACATAGAGTTGAAGACTAATTTTTTTAAGTTTTGGAGGACATAAAATGAATAATATCTGGCACAATTTTTCGCCGAAAAAAATCACGCAGGACAGCTTTTATGCCGTAATCGAAATCCCTAAGGGGAGCAAGGTCAAGTATGAGCTTGATAAGGATACCGGCTTTCTTTTAATGGACCGAATTCTTCATACCTCAACTCACTATCCCGCCAACTATGGCTTTATCCCGAGGACCTATGCCGAGGATGGCGACCCTCTTGACGTTCTCGTTTTATGCTCTGAGACGCTTTATCCTCTGTCTATTGTGAAATGCTTCCCCATCGGCGTTATTTCAATGATTGACAGCGGCGCCGCCGACGATAAGATTATCGCTATCCCTTTTAACGACCCGACCTATAATTCCTTCACTGATATCGGTCAGCTCCCTAGACATATTTTTGACGAAATGTCCCACTTCTTCTCTGTTTATAAGGCGCTTGAAAACAAGGAAACCGCTATTGATGAAATTAAAGAGAAAAAAGCTGCCCTTGAAATAATTCAGTCCTCTATCGACAGATATATCGATGATTTTTGTAAGTAATTATTAATAAAATAATTGTGTTTTGAAAAAATTAACCGCTTGAAATTTTAGACCGGATTGAACCTTCGTTCAGCCCGGGACAATTTTTCAAGCGGTGTTTTTTTAATAATTTTCTTTAATAAAGCGAATAGACTTTTCGATAGAATCCAGCGGATTCTCTTCCTTGCTGCTGATTTCAACAATAACCCAGTCAACCTTATTCTCTAAAGAACAATCATAAACTTCCTTGCAGCGTGAAGTGCCGTAGCCTATTGCGCAAGGGATATGATTTTCGCCGTCCTTTAAATGAACCAAAGGAATTCTGTCCTCATATTTCTTCATTATTTGAATGGGGTCATGTCCAGCCGATTCAACCCAGAAGGAATCAATTTCAAGAAGAAGCTCGGTTTTATCCATTATAGTATCAAGCGCTATGCCCGACATCCCAAAATTCTTGAATTCCTGCTCGTGATTATGATAAAACAGGTCGATTTTATGCTGACGCAAACGACAATGCAACGAATTAAGATTATCTATCAGAAGAGACAGGCTCTCTGAACCATGCATTTCACCATAAGTAATAACTATTCTTTCAGCGCCAAGCTCCTTCTGATACTTTAAAATACTGTCGTATTCATCAAGCATATCCTCAAGAGGAACATGAGAAGAAATAAGCTCAAGATTATACTTTTTTAATATCTCTAATATTTCTTCAGGTGAACGACCAAAAAAACAGCAGAATTCAACGCCCTTATATCCCATCTTACTTATTTTGTCAAAAGTGCCCTCTAAATCTGCTTCGCACTCGTTATACAGTGCTTTTAATTGTATACCTATTTTGTCAATCATAAACTTTTACCTTCCTGTGAACCGATATGCAAGTGTAATTTGTTAAACATATTAATCAAATATTGCTGTAACTCACTTTATTATTTTATCATTTTTATTATTTTAATTCAATACTTTTTTAAAAAACTATTGTAATAATTTAAGATAATTTGCGTAAAAATCTATTTAGTAACATTATATCCTATTTTTAAGGAAAATTGTCAACGGCTTGCTCACGGCTGTCCCGACAAAAAATGTTACTCCCGCTTCGATTAAACCATTGATTCCAACAAAGGCAATAAGGAATGTCAAAAGACTCCGACCGCCCTGTAATCCAATTATGAAGCTTGAATTACCGAAAAGGAGCATTAAGGCTATTATAAAGAAAAGGGTGTTTAAAACGGCGCCCGAAAGGCTCGCTGCAATAAACGATATTATCCTTGTCCTGTCAAACTTATTAATCCCTTTATAAATCAGTCCGCAGAGATAGCCCATCAATATTCTCGGAACCATGCAGAGTATGAATGTGAAAAACGGGTTAATCCCCAGAAGAACGCCACCAAATGCACTCAGCCCAAAGCATTGTATAAAGCTTGTTATCCCGAAAACCGCTCCAAGAATTGCACCCGCACCCGGGCCTAATACAATTGCCCCTATAACAACGGGAATAGTTATAAAGGTGATTTCTATCGCCCCTGCCTTGAGATACCCGAGAGGCGTGAATGCGAGAATAATGATTATTGCCACCAGTATTGCCAGTTGAGTCAGCCATAAAAGTCTTTTGTTTGTTGTTCTTGCCATTAATTATTTCCTCCTTGCTATTGTTCGGTCATCTTATACCGATACAATGCGTAAATTCGAGTAAATTATTCACAGTTTTTCTTATAAATACTGTATAGCCCGTCGCTGATTAAATCCGGCTCAATGATAATGTCTCTTCGGCAATGTCTGGCTATGCTCGGGGCTAACCCTCCGGTAGCGAGGACCGTAACCTTTTCGCCGAGTATATCACGATACCTGTCAATCATCCCGTCCATCATTGAAGCTGTCCCAAGCACAATCCCTGATTTCATCGAGTCAACAGTGTTCGCACCGATTACCGTTTCACTTTCCAGCTCTGTGCTTATGTAGGGAAGCTGAGCTGTCGAGCGGGATAATGCGTTGAGGGAAACCTTCACCCCGGGAATAATTGAGCCACCGATAAATGCGCCATTCTTGTCTATTGCAGAAATAGTTGTCGCTGTCCCTAAATCAAAAATGATTAGCGGCGGCGTGAACTTTTTCAGTGCACCGACAGCGGCGCAAACAAGGTCGCTCCCTAAAATGCCGGGGTTGTCAATTTTAATATTCAGACCTGTTTTTAATCCCGGCCCGACGACGACAACCTTGCATTTAAAAAGCTTAAAAAGCGCAACCTTCAGGACAGGAATAAGCGGCGGAACAACTGTTGAAATTATCGCGCCATCGAAATGACTAGGCTTGTAACCGTAAAGTCTGATGATATCAGCAAATTCTATTGCATACTGGTCCTCCATTTTTGAGGCTTCAGTTGCCACTCTTGACGTAAATTTCAAAACATCATTTTCAAATCCGCCAAGCACGATATTTGTGTTCCCGACATCCACAGTTAAAATCATGATAATTCCTCCCTTCCCTTATAGAGAAAACTATGTATATAAAAAGCTCGTAAAAATATTATACCTATTTTAAGTATAAATAGCAATACGAGCATTCATATTATTTCTTTTCCTTATTAAATATTTTGTTAATGCTTGTGGTGATTTTATTTAAAATTGACTTCTTTTTTATGTCCCTTAGCTTTGTGCTGTCAGCGAGCTTAGCATTCTTGTATGCCTGAACATAGAAATACGCCTGAGAATCCAGTCTTGATTCATCTGTTTCCTTTTTAACATAGGTCCCGTCTGAAAGCTGAACCCTCGCCTTGACATTATCCCTTAGCATCAGCCTAAGCATTTCCTGAATCCTCGCCTTTATTGCTCCGTTATATATAGGAACAGCAACCTCGATACGACGGATTGTATTCCTCGTCATGAAGTCTGCCGATGAAATATAAATGCGTTGTCTTTCCTTAGGTCCGAAAACATATACTCTCGAATGCTCAAGAAAGCGCCCGACAATGCTGATTATCGTTATATTTTCGGTATATCCTTCGACCCCGGCGATGAGGCAGCAAATCCCCCTGACAATGAGGTCGATTTTCACGCCCGCCTGTGAGGCCTCAATCAGCTTGTCTATAATAGTCTTGTCACTTAATGAATTGATTTTCGCCGCAAAATATGCCGGCTCACCGGTTTTTGCATAGGCGATTTCAATATCAAGCATTTCAAGAATTTTATTCTGCAAGCATAAAGGCGCAACAAGCAGATGGTTAGTATTTTCAACAAGGTTCCCGAGAGAAAGTGCATTAAAAACCGTTGAAGCCTCTATTGCGATATCCTTGTTCGCTGTCATCAGTGAGAAGTCGGTATATAGCTTTGAGGTTTTTTCGTTATAGTTCCCTGTCCCTATCTGTGTGATATATTCAACCCTTGTCCCCGACTTTCTTGTTATAAGCAGAAGCTTTGAGTGAACCTTGAGACTTTCCGGGCCATAAATAACCCGGCAGCCAGCCTGCTCAAGACGCTCAGACCAGCCAATATTGTTCTCCTCGTCAAATCTGGCACGAAGCTCGACTAGCACCAAAACTTCCTTCCCGTTTTCAGCGGCATCAATGAGCGCTTCAACAATCTTGCTGTTTTTAGCGACACGATACAAGGTCACCTTAATTGAAACAACATTCTTGTCGTTCGCTGCCTCCTGCAAAAGCTTGATAAACGGCTTTATGCTTTCATACGGATATGACAGAAGAATGTCATTTCTCTGAATCTGCTTTATCATCGGCTCGATTTCATTGACGCTCTGGGATTTCTGAGGCTCAACCCTCGTGAAAAACAGCCCGTTTTTATTTGAAAGCTTTTCGCTCAGGATGAAAACAAAGGACATATCCATTGGCGATTTCACATGAAAAACCTGCTCGTCTTTTAGCTCAAGTCTTTCGCATAATTCCTTGAGCGTTGAATCTGAGAGATTTCGGCTGATTTCAAGTCTGACAGGAGAAAGCTTCTTTCTCTTTTTCAAAAGCTCTGTCATGACGGAACGGAAGTCTAAATCAAAATCGAACAGCCCTTCCTCCGCATTTATATCGGCGTTTCTTGTTACACGGATTATTGCTTTTTCCTCAACCTTATAGTTTTCAAAAACCTTAGCTGTGAAGTGAAGAATCAGGTCCTCAACGAGCATAAAGCGTTTTTCTGCACCCGGGATATATACAATTCTATCAAAAACACCGCTCGCCTGAATTATCCCCAGCTTGAAATTCGATTTTGACTCAATTTTAGCAATAACATAAACGTCCTTATTATTTAAAAAAGGGAAAGGGTGTCTTTTATCTATCACCTGAGGGGAAATCAGCGGCTTGATTTCATAGTTAAAATAATGCTCCATGAATTCGGCTTCGTTCTTTGTGAGGTCCTTGAAGCCAATCTGTTTTATTCCATTTTCGCCTAGGGCTTTCATAATATCCGAATAAATCTCATCCTTTAAAGGGGAAAGCTCGTGAACCTTGTGAAATATTTTTTCAAGCTGTTCCTTTGGGGTCATATTCGTCTTGTTCTCTCTTGATTCATCATTCAATAAAATCTGGTCGGTTAAGGAGCCGACACGAACCATGAAGAATTCATCTAAGTTGCTTGAAAAAATCGATGTGAAAATCATCCTTTCAAATAAAGGAACATTAATGTCCTGTGCCTCTTCTAAAACACGCTTGTTGAATTTTAGCCAAGAGAGCTCTCGATTATCTTTGACTTCATGTCCCATAAAACCACTCCATACTTTTGTTAATTATGAAAGGACCAAAACTGCTGATCGCCTGACTTAAAAAATACCTAACCCCAGCCATAAAATTCGCCTTAATACTGGCTTTTTCTTAATTAATTATACTTATAATTCGACAAATTGTCAATTATTTCACACGTTTTTTACGAAAGCAAAAAGAGATACATATATTGTACCTCTTTTTGTTATTAATATTAAAGCGTGGTGTTATATAATAGTGGCTGAAAATTCTTCAGCTATCTGAAGCAGCTCTTCTCTGTCCTTCTCACTAGGCTTGAAATTAACCTTCGGCATTTTTTCAAAAACCTTTAGCGAAAGCCCTGTAGCTCTTTCACTTAAAAGCTTGCACGCCTCGCCGCTCCAGCCATACGAGCCGAAAATCAAGGTAGGCTTCCCTCTGTTTGAAATAGCGTCAATCATCGACATCAGGTCCCATACAGGTTTCAAGGCATCACGGTTGATTGTCGGCGATCCAAACAAAAGGGCTGATGAATGCTCGATTTTTGAAGCCAGCTCCGCATAATCGTGACAGATTATATCATACGAATTTGTTTTTATCCCTTTTTCATTCAATGCTTTTTCAAGAATGTGTGCCATTTCTCTGGTGTAGCCATAAGCCGAAACATAAAAAATTGTGGCTGTTTTTTCTTTTTCCTCTGGCTTTGACCATTCACGATAAAGCTCCATACATTTTTTAATGTTGTTTTTGAGGACAGGCCCGTGACTTGTGCACACCATATCAAAGTCAAGCGCTGACAGCTTGTCAAGTCCGTCTAGAACAAATTTCTTGAACGGCCCCATTATTGCTGTATAATAGCCCTTGAATGAACCCCAATACAAATCAGGGTCAGCAATTTCTTCGTCAGTTACGCTCGGCTCACAATAATGCGCCCCTAAAAAGTCACAGGTGAAAACAGTCTTGGCTGATTTTAAATATGTGAACATTGTATCAGGCCAGTGAAGATTCGGGGATAAAATAAATTCGAGCACCATACCGTTCCCTAAATCAAGCGTGTCCCCTGTTTTAACCGGCATTGACTCAAATGCTGTGTTCGTAATTGCTCCAAGATTTTTTATTGCGGCAGTTGTTCCGACAACCTTTATATCAGGGTTTAGCTCTAAAAGCTTGACAAGACTCCCCGAATGGTCCGGCTCGGTATGATTAAAAATAACATAATCAATTTTCGAAACGTCAGTCAGCTCGCTCACTTCATCAAGATACTTCTTCCCGAATTTGTCGTGGACAGTCTCAACAAGCGCAACCTTTTCACCTTTAATTAAGTAAGCATTATATGATGTTCCATAATCCGTCTTCATTATTATATCAAAAACCCTAAGGTTTGGATTAATTGAACCTATATAAAAAATGTTATCCTTCAGCTGTTTCATAAATACAATTACCTCCAATTAATATTTAAGCCAGCCCCAAAGACTGGCTTAAATCACTATACATAGTCCCGCTTGTATTAGCTCATTTTTCTTTAAAGCGCTGAAAATGCGTCCTTTGTAGCTCCGCATACAGGACATACCCAATCGTCTGGGATATCTTCAAAGGCTGTTCCTGGTGCAATTCCTGAATCTGGGTCGCCAACTGCCGGGTCATAAACATAACCGCATACACATTCATATTTTGTCATAATATATCCTCTTTTCATTTTAATTTTAGAAACACACAAAGTGTACCAAAATTGTATGTTTCTATTTTAATTTAATGTTACCACATTGCTAAATGCTTGTCAATTGTTTTGACACTAAAATTTGCATAAAATTAAATACACTAAAATTAATATTAATGCTTAAAATTAATATAATAAAATTGTGCTTAATTATACGGAGTTGTTCAAATTCAACAACGGACGTGACAATTTTTTTTGAAATTTTTACAACTTTTTTAGCAATCCCTATTGACAAGTGCTAATTTTCGTGTTAAATTATTATTAGCACTCAAGATGATAGAGTGCTAACACCTTAAAAATTGATAAAATTTATATGGGGGTTATAAAGTGGATGAAAGAAAACTGAAGATACTTTCTTCTATTGTTGAGGAATATATCGTTACCGGCGAGCCTGTCGGTTCAAAAGCGCTTATGAACCTTCTCGACTTTAACGTTTCACCCGCAACAATAAGAAATGAAATGGCGACACTGGAACAGCTTGGTTTTCTTGAACAGCCACACACTTCAGCGGGGAGGATTCCAACCTTTTCGGGCTATCGGCTTTATGTTGACGAGCTGATGATGAAGAGGACTATCCCCGAGGATGAAAGGGAGATGCTTGACAGACTTCTTGATATCGACGACCTGACTGAGGAGGGCATTGTTCAAAAAGCCTCTCTGGCTTTAGCTGAACTGACGAAATGCGCAACAGTTGTTGCGAACTCGACACCTAAATTTTCCGTAATTTCCAAGGTCGAAATTGTTCCGACGGGGAAAAGGCTTTATGTTATATTGCTGATAACTTCATCGGGGAATATAAAAAATAAGGTATGCCGGCTTGAATTTGACCTCACCGATGAACAGCTTGATTTTTTCTCAAACTTTATGAAGGAAAATCTCGAGGGCTTATCTGTCGATAACATTTCAGATGAGCTGATGCAAAAGCTTTCGCTCGCTATGGGCACATATATGCTGACGCTGACACCTTTAATTAACGGCGTTTGCGAGCTTTCAAAAAACCTTGTTGCTAATGAGGTTGAGGTTCGCGGGGAAACAAATCTTCTGGCTTGCAATGATTTTAACAAGCAGGAAATTATTAAATTCATTGAAAATAAAAATCAGTTCTCAAAGCTTCTTGATGACAGCTTCAGCGGCTTGCACGTCGTTTTTTCTCAGGAAAAAAATGATTTTGTGATTAACAACTCAAGTATTATCACCTCGCCTTTTTTAAAGGACGGGAAAGCAGCCGGGACGCTTGGCGTTATCGGCCCGATGAGAATAGATTATGCTAAAATTATTCCGTATTTAGAGTATTTTACTCAAAAGATTACAGACCTCATTTCTGATGATGAGGAATAACAGAAAGGTTGGGGAAACACTCGATGAGCAAAAATGATAAAAAAGATGAAATTTTAAATGAAGCTGACTCAACAGCTGAAGCATCCGAGAACGATGTTGCGGCGGCGGAGAATAACGCTTCACAGGAAAATGAATGTGAAAAAATCAAGGCTGAGCTAGCCTCAGAAAAAGATAAGTATATCAGGCTTTGCGCAGAATATGACAATTTTAGAAAGCGCAGCGCTAAGGAAAGGCTCGAAAGCTATTCCGACGCAACCTCAAAGGTTATCGCTGACATACTCCCTATTTATGATAATTTCGAAAGAGCCTTGATGTGCGAAACAACCGACGAAACCTTTAAAAAAGGGACTGAAATGATTTTTAATCAGTTTTCAGAGGCACTGAAAAAGCTGGGCATCGAAATCATCAACCCTGTCGGTGAGGAATTCGACCCGAACCTCGCTCAAGCGATTAATCAGATTGAGGACGAGAATTTGGGCGAGAATGTTGTCGCACAGGTTTTTCAAAAGGGCTATAAAATCGGCGACAAGGTTATTCGCTATGCAATGGTGGTTGTCGCAAACCCATAAACGTCTTGTGAAGCAAGACAATGCTTGGCTGTAATAAATACTTGGCAATAACCACAAGAATTCACGTTGACGAAGTAGGGAATTCTTATAACGTCTTGTGTAACAAGACAATGCAATGCTTTGTTCAAGGGCTTTTGCCCTTAAAAATATGTAAAATTTAAATTAAAAGGAGAACGATTATTATGAGTAAAATTATTGGTATTGACCTAGGTACAACTAACTCTTGCGTTGCTGTAATGGAGGGCGGAGAGGCTGTTGTTATTGCTAACACAGAGGGCGCCAGAACAACCCCTTCGGTTGTCGGTGTTTCAAAAAACGGCGACAGACTTGTCGGTCAGGTTGCTAAGCGTCAGGCTGTAACAAACTATGACAACACAATTATCTCGATTAAAAGACACATGGGTTCTGACTTCAAGGCTCAAATGGGCGGAAAGTCATATACCCCACAGGAAATTTCAGCAATGATTCTTCAAAAGCTGAAGGCTGACGCTGAAAGCTATCTCGGCGAAAAGGTAACCGACGCTGTTATAACTGTTCCGGCTTATTTCACTGACGCTCAAAGACAGGCAACTAAGGATGCCGGTCAAATCGCCGGACTGAATGTAAAGCGAATTATCAACGAGCCGACTGCTGCCGCTCTTGCTTACGGTATTGACAAAGAAAATGACCAGAAAATCATGGTTTATGACCTTGGCGGAGGAACCTTCGACGTTTCTATCATTGAAATGGGCGACGGAGTTCAGGAGGTTCTCGCTACTGCCGGAAACAACCGTCTTGGCGGTGACGACTTCGACCAGAGAGTTATCGACTGGCTGGTTTCTGAATTCAAAAAATCCGAGGGAATTGACCTCACAAACGATAAGATGGCTATGCAGCGTCTTAAAGAAGCAGCTGAAAAATCGAAGATTGAGCTTTCATCAACTCCTTCATCAGCAATAAGCCTTCCTTTCATCACCGCTGATGCAACTGGACCAAAGCACCTTGAAATGACACTTTCAAAAGCGAAGTTCGATGAGCTGACACACGACCTTGTTGACGCAACAATGGGACCTGTTAAGCAGGCTCTTGCTGATGCCGGACTAAAGCCGGGCGACCTTCACAAGGTTCTTCTTGTTGGTGGTTCAACCCGTATCCCTGCCGTTCAGGAAGCAGTAAAAAACTATATGGGCAAGGAGCCTTTCAAGGGCATCAATCCTGACGAATGTGTTGCTGTCGGTGCCGCTATTCAAGGCGGAGTTCTGACCGGCGACGTTAAGGGACTATTACTTCTTGACGTAACTCCTCTTTCACTTGGACTTGAAACAATGGGCGGAGTTTGCACTAAGATTATCGAAAGAAATACAACTATCCCGACTAAGAAATCACAGGTTTTCTCAACTGCCGCTGACAATCAGACTGCTGTTGACATCAATGTTCTTCAGGGTGAACGTGAATTTGCTAAGGACAACAAGCCTCTTGGAATGTTCAGACTTGACGGTATCGCTCCTGCTCCTCGTGGAATCCCTCAGATTGAAGTTACCTTTGATATTGACGCAAACGGTATCGTTCACGTTTCCGCTAAGGACCTAGGCACAGGAAAGGAACAGAAAATCACAATTTCTTCTTCAACAAATATGTCAAAGGACGATATTGAAAAGGCTGTCAAGAACGCTGAACAATTCGCTTCTGAGGATAAGAAGAAAAGAGAAGAGGTTGACATCCGAAATTCAGCTGACAGTATGGTTTTCCAGTGTGAAAAGGCAATGACTGAAATGGGCGACAAGATTTCTGCTGACGAAAAGTCAAATATCGAAACAAAAATTGCCGCTCTAAAAGAAGCATTAAAGGGCACTGATACTGACGCTATCAAGGCTAAGCAAGAGGAGCTTCAAAAGGATTTCTATGAGGTTTCAACAAAAATGTATCAGCAGGCAGCTCAGGCACAGCAGGCTTCGCAGGGTGACGCTTCCGGCTCTCAGGCTAAGAATGATGATGTTATCGACGCTGAATTCACTGACGCTGAATAGTTTTCATATCCTCTAAGAAACGCACTGAATGTGCTTAACATAAATTATTTATTAACAAATGCATTTGGCTGGATAGGGTGGAGATTTCTCCGCCCTCATTCAGATTTTACAAGTGCTTGATTTTATGTTAATATATAGTCTGAATTATTTGACAAAGGGCAATATTCATTTGCCCCTATAACTATATTAAATAAAGGGGCTTTTATATGGCTGATAAAAGAGATTATTATGAGGTGCTTGGCGTTTCAAAGGGCTGCTCTGACGATGAGCTTAAAAAGGCCTATCGAAAGATGGCGAAACAATATCACCCTGACTTAAATCCAGATGACAAAGCATCTGAAGCGAAGTTCAAGGAGGTCAGCGAGGCTTATGAGGTTCTCTCTGACTCTGATAAAAAAGCACGCTATGACCAGTTCGGTCATGCCGGTGTTGACCCGTCTTATGGCGGTGGCGGCGGCGCCGGCGGATACGGTGGTTTCAGCGGATTTGGCGATGTCGGCGATATTTTTGAAAGCTTCTTCGGCGGCGGCTTCGGGGGTTTTGGTGGCTCTCGTGCTCAAAATCCTAACGCTCCGAGACGTGGACAGGATATTCGCGCTAACATTATCATTGATTTCATGGACGCCTGCAAGGGTAAGAAAACTGAAATTCGTATCAACAGAATGGAAACCTGCTCCGACTGTCACGGCTCCGGCGCGGCGGCTGGGACTTCCGCTAAAACCTGCCCCGACTGTAACGGCACCGGTACTATAAAAGTCGGACAACGCACCCCTCTCGGTGTTATTTCAACTTCAAAAACCTGTCCTCACTGTAACGGGAAGGGCAAGCTGATAGAAAAGCCTTGTCCGAAATGCTCGGGAGCCGGACGAACCCGTGTCGCTTCAACCAGAGAATTTGAAATCCCCGCCGGTATCGACGACGGTCAGACGCTTCAGCTTTCAGGGCAGGGCGACGCCGGAACAAACGGCGGACCCAGCGGTGACTTGAATGTCACTGTTACTGTCAGACCCGACCCGATTTTTGAACGTGAGGGCTATGATATCAGGACTGAAATCCCGATAACCTATACTCAGGCGACTCTCGGCGATGAAATCATCGTTCCGACTATCGACGGGAAGGTTAAGTACGCTGTCGGTGAGGGAACTCAGACGGGAACTGTTTTCCGCTTAAAAGGCAAGGGCGTGAAAAAGCTTAACAGAGCTGACCGAGGCGACCAGTATGTTAAGGTCATTGTTGAAGTGCCTTCAAACCTATCGAAAAAGCAGAAGGATTTGCTTCATGAATTTGAAGCTTCTCTCGGAGAAACAAATTATCAAAAGAGAAAGAGCTTCTTTGACAAGATTAAGGAAAGCTTTACACATTAATTACATGGGCTAAGTCAGGGCAACACGATGCTCTGCTTAGCCCATTTGGTTTTTACACAATTTTCATATGCCTATTATTTTTGTTCTTTTTATATTTTGTATTGACTATATTTTTATTATCTGTTATGTTTGAAATATACTGATTTGGAGGTAATGATTTGGAAAATGGGGTTAATGATTTAGACCGTGCTTATTCCGATAAGGTTGCACTGAGAAAAGCTTCGACCGCTGTCGGTGTTCTTTTGATTCTGTTCACTGCTTTTATTTATATTTCTCAAATTGTCTTGCTTTTTGTTAACGTTTGTATTTCGAATGGCGGTATCCCCGCGAGCTATGATATTTTTGTTTCAAGAGCAGCTAAATTTTATTCAAACAGTAACTTTCTGATTTTTAATAATAGTCTGACTCAGATAATCTCTCTTTTTTGTTCTGTTAGTATAGTTTCGGCATTTTATAAGTTCAAGCCTCTTTCTATTTTTAAGTCAATCAAAGACTCACTGTCTAAAAAAGACAGCGATGAGTGTATAATCAAAGATGGCGAGCCGAATAATAAATTCAGCACAAAAAGAATTGTTCTTATCGTTTTCCCTATTGTTTTTATGATAAACTGGGCATCATCACTCATCATCAGCATTATCATTCAGGCAATAGAAAGCTCCGGAATACGCGTCCCCGAGGCTGATTTTTCTTTTAATAATCTTCAGCCTTCAACTCTGATAATTTATTTTCTCGCACTTTGTGTTTTTGCGCCCTTAATTGAGGAGTTTTTGTTCAGGGGGTGTATAATCAATATTCTCAAGCCCTTCGGCAACTGGTTCGCTGTTATCGTTTCTTCAGTTTTCTTTTCACTTCTTCACGGGAATATGGGGCAAGGCTTCGGCGCTTTTTTAATCGGAATGCTTTTTGGCTTTGTCGCTATAAAAACAAAATCAATTCTCCCGACTATTATATTGCATTCACTGAATAATTTCATCCCGTTCTTAAGTTCACTAATCGGCAACCTAAAAAATCAGGATAATCTTCAGATGGTGTTCTCATTAATGCTAATGGCGATTGTTATAATTGGTTTTGTTTTTTTTGTAATTCATTTCAAAGACTTTAAATTAGATAACAATAAAAGTGTCTGTATATCTAATCGTAAATGTTATTCTGTTTTATTTTTGAATGTTTTCATTTTTATTTATATTATATTTGAATTGTATATGTTCTTTTACCAATTTGTCGCCGCCTAAATTGCAGAATATGCACATATTCGACAAAAATACTGTATTTTACACGTTCTTTACATTTGTAAAGTTTGCACTTTACATAGACTTTATAAAATAAAGTCATAGAGAAGAAAGGAATGGTATTTATATGTCATTTAAAAAAGTATTATTAACAATTACATCTGTTGCACTATTGGCAACTTCACTTGTCGCTTGTGGGGCAAACAACTCAACTACTGATGTATCTAAGAAAGATATCACTGTTATTTCCAGAGAAGAGGGTTCAGGAACAAGAGGCGCATTCATCGAGCTAACTGGTGTTCAAGAAAAAGACGCTTCCGGAAAGAAAATTGACAAAACAACTAAGGATGCTATCATTGCTAACGGAACAGACAATGTTCTAACACAGGTTGCCGGAAATGATGCTGCAATCGGTTACATCTCACTTGGTTCACTAAATGATACTGTTAAGGCACTTAAGGTTGATGGCGTTGAAGCTACTTCTGAAAACGTTAAGAACGGTTCATATAAGGTTCAAAGACCATTTAACATCGCAACAAAGGGAACTGTTTCTGAAGTTTCTCAGGATTTCATCGATTACATCATGAGCAAGGATGGACAGGATGTTATCGGAAAGAGCTATATCCCTGCTAAGGACGGCGCTGCTGCTTACGCTGGAAAGAAACCAACAGGTAACGTTGTAGTTGCTGGCTCAACATCTGTAGGACCTATCATGGAAAAGCTTGCTGAAGCTTATATGAAGGTTAACACAAACGCTAAGGTTACTGTTCAACAGACAGACTCAACAGCTGGTATGAAGGCAACAACTGACGGAACTTGTGATATTGGAATGTCTTCACGTGAGCTAACAGATTCAGAAAAATCAACATTGACCCCACTTGAAATTGCTAAGGATGGTATCGCTATCATCGTTAACAAGGCTAACACACTTTCTGACGCAACAAAGGATATGCTAAAAAATATCTATAACGGCACAACAACAAAATGGGCAGATGTTAAGTAATCCTATCTTTTTCATAACTCCTATATAATTAAAGCTTTAAGCCTACGCATTTTTGCGTGGGCTTTTGGCGAGAAAAGTAATTTTTTTGAAAGATGTGATAATATTCTATGAAGAAGGTTTTAGAAAAAGGGATGTCCGTTCTTTTCTTTATTACTGCGTGCGTATCAATAGTTTCAGTTCTTCTTATTTGCGTTTTCTTGTTCTATAACGGTGTCCCTGCCATGTCTAAAATTGGGCTGTTCAACTTTTTAGGCGGAACAGACTGGTCCCCTACGGCTGACTCCTATGGCATTCTCCCTATGATTCTCGGGAGCTTGTATGTTACCGCCGGGGCTATACTTATTGGTGTACCGTTCGGTATTTTTTCAGCAATATACCTCGCTAGATTCTGCCCTAAAAAAGTATATAGATTTATTAAGCCGCTTGTTGAGCTTCTGGCTGGTATCCCTTCAATAATCTACGGCTTTTTTGGCGTTATTTTTATTGTTCCTTTCATAAGAAATAATTTTGGCGGCAACGGAAATAGCATATTGGCGGCTTCTATACTTCTTGGTATTATGATACTTCCGACTATTATCGGGATAAGTGAGGCGGCGCTTCGCGCTGTCCCTGAGCATTATTATGAGGGCGCTTTGGCACTTGGCGCAACACATGAGCGTTCTGTTTTGTTCACTGTTCTCCCTGCTGCAAGGTCCGGAATTTTTGCCGGTGTTATCCTTGGAATAGGGCGAGCAATCGGCGAAACTATGGCTGTTGTTATGGTTGCCGGAAATCAGGTGAAAATGCCTGAGAATATCCTTAAAGGGGTTCGAACCTTAACTTCAAATATCGTTATCGAAATGGGCTATGCCGCTGACCTTCATAGAGATGCATTGATTGCCACCGGAGTTGTTCTATTTGTTTTCATACTAATATTGAATCTTTGCTTCTCAATATTAAATTCAAAAGGAAAGTAGGCTTAGTATGGTTAAAAAATTTAAGGATAAGCTGAAAATATATGCCCACGACCCGCTTTCACTCATTATTTTTCTTGCTGTTAATTTTGCAATACTCGCTACAGTCGCCGTTCTTTTATTCATCATCTTATTTGTTATCGTTAGGGGCGCACCTCACATAACTCCTAGTCTTTTTGAGCTAAAGTACACAACTGACAATGTATCTGTTATGCCTGCTATTATAAGCACACTTATTATTGTCGGAACATCGCTGATTATCGCTGTTCCTCTCGGAATCGGATGCGCAATTTATCTTGTTGAATATGCTAACAGGAATAACAGATTTGTTAAATATGTAAGAATCACCACTGAAACACTTTCCGGTATCCCATCTATTGTTTATGGATTGTTTGGTATGCTGTTTTTTGTTACAACATTAAAGCTGAGACTATCTCTCCTTTCCGGTGCTTTCACTATTTCAATCATGATTCTACCTCTGATAATCCGCTCAACAGAGGAGGCTCTCAAGTCCGTCCCTGACACCTTTCGTGAGGCGAGCTTCGGACTTGGCGCAGGGAAGCTAAGAACCGTATTCAAAATTGTTCTCCCTTCCGCCATCCCCGGAATACTTGCCGGTGTCATTCTCGCTATCGGAAGAATTATCGGTGAGACTGCCGCGCTGATTTATACCGCCGGAACAGCCACCGCCCTCCCCGAGAATTTATTAAGCTCAGGTCGAACGCTCACAGTTCATATGTATGTATTGTCAAATCAGGGCTTATACACAAACCAGGCTTTTGCCACCGGGGTAATTTTGCTGGCGATAATTTTATTGTTAAACGGATTAGCCTCATTGATAGCAAAAAAATTGCAGAAGAAGTAAAAAAAATCGAGAAAGATGGGATTTAGATATGTCTAAAATTGAAGTAAAAAATCTTGACCTTTATTATAGCAGCTTTCAGGCGTTAAAAAATATTAATATACAAATTAATGAAAAAGAAATCACTGCTTTCATCGGTCCTTCGGGCTGCGGAAAGTCAACGCTTCTCAAAGCCTTGAATCGTATGAACGACTTGATAGAGGGATGCAAAATCACCGGCGATGTTCTTCTTGACGACCAGAATATTTATAAGGATTATAATGTCAATGAGCTTAGGAAAAAAGTCGGAATGGTTTTTCAAAAGCCAAACCCTTTCCCGATGAGCATTTATGAAAATATAACCTTCGGGCCAAAAACACATGGCATTCACTCAAAGGCAGCCCTTGACGAAATTGTTGAAAGAAGCCTCACCGGCGCTGCTATGTGGGATGAGGTTAAGGACAGACTTAAAAAAAGCGCACTCGGCCTTTCAGGGGGACAGCAGCAGCGTCTTTGTATCGCTCGTGCTCTCGCCGTTGAGCCTGAAGTGCTTTTAATGGATGAGCCGACCTCAGCACTTGACCCTATTGCCACCGTTAAAATTGAAGACCTCATTCAAGAGCTAAAGAAGGACTATACCATCGTTATTGTTACACATAATATGCAGCAGGCAACTCGTGTTTCTGATAAAACCGCCTTCTTCTTGCTCGGTGAAATCATTGAATACGACACGACAGAAAATATTTTCTCAATGCCTAAGCAAAAGAAAACCGAAGATTATATTACTGGAAGATTTGGATAAGGAGAATTAATATGAGAAATAGATTTGATAGAGAGCTGGCAAACCTTAACAGAGAGCTGATTGAGATGGGCTCACTTATTGAAGAAGCAATCGACGACGCTATAAGCGCACTTTTAAAAAAGGATGTTTCACGCGGGGAGCACGCTGTTAACGACAACCTTGTTGACGAGAAGGAAAGAGAAATTGAGCGCCACTGCTTAAAGCTTCTTCTTCAGCAGCAGCCTGTTGCCACTGACCTCAGGCTTATTTCCACTGCATTAAAAATGATTGCTGATATGGAGAGAATCGGCGACCAGGCCGCTGATATTTCTGAAATTGCAATTTATATCGCTGAGCATAACACGACTTTTCTAAACATTGATTTCACTAAAATGGCGACTGCTACTAAAAAGATGGTTAAGGACTGTATTGATGCTTTTGTAAATAAGGATATTGAGCTTGCACACGATGTTATTGCTTATGACGATGTTGTTGACGAGCTGTTCAATCACATTAAATATGAGCTGATTAATGCTGTCCGCACTGATGGTTCTCTCGGCGAGCAGGTTGTTGACTATCTGATGGTTTCTAAATATTTTGAAAGAATTGGTGACCATGCCGTGAACGTTGCTGAATGGGTCATCTTCTCATTAACCGGCGAGCATAAGAACGAAAGAATAATTTAAAGGAGAATTCTATGGCTAGAGTTTATTGTGTTGAAGACGACGAGAGTATCCGAGAATTAATCCTCTATGCTTTAAAAAGCGGCGCTTATGAAGCTGAAGGCTTCGAGAACAGCACCGAGCTTTTTAACGGAATAAAGGAAAGGATGCCTGACCTAATCCTTCTGGACGTTATGCTTCCGACTGAGGATGGGTTTAACATTCTTAAAAGGCTGAGAGAGAACAGCTCAACTAAATCTACTCCTGTTATCATGCTGACTGCCAAAACCTCTGAGTATGATAAGGTTAAGGGGCTTGACCTCGGGGCTGACGACTATGTTACAAAGCCTTTTGGTGTTATGGAGCTTTTATCGAGAATTCGTGCTGTTCTCAGACGAGCCGGCAAGGATTCAAATGAATCAGCTATTTCATGCGGCGGTATTACAATCAATCAGGAGAAAAGAATCGTTAGCGTCGGCAACTCAATATGCAATCTGACCTATAAGGAATTTGAGCTTTTATATTATTTAATACGAAACAACGGTATCGTTTTATCTCGGGATAAGCTTCTTCAGGAAATATGGGGATACGACTTTGAGGGCGAGAGCCGGACTGTGGATATGCACATCAAGACTTTAAGACAGAAGCTGACTGAAAGCGGCGCGTCTGACGTCATTAAAACCGTTCGCTCTGTCGGCTATAAGTTTGAAGTCTAAAAATACATATTAATTAAGGGGAATTGACATGAAAAATAAAATAGTTAAGTATCTTGCCATTTTCTCAACAATTTTTTGTATTATTATTGCGCTCTCTGTCACTGCTTATTATTATAATTTTTATAAGGATAATCAGATGACGACCATTAAAAACGAGTGCATCACTCTGGCCAGCATACTGAATATAAAACAGCCTGCTCAAGGCATCAACGCTGAAAATCAAAGACAGCTTGAAACTATTAAAGCTATCAGAAAAACGGACCTGCGCATTACCTTCATTTCAAGCAGCGGTGTTGTTTTTTATGACAGCGAGGCTGACAGCTCCCTTTTAGATAACCATTTGAGCAGGACTGAGGTTGCATCAGCTATTCAGGGCGGGACGGGCGATGCCTTGAGATATTCTAATACTATGAAGCAGAATATGTATTATTATGCGATTAGGCTTGACAACGGCTCAGTCATTCGAACGTCAAAATCCATTGACGATATCTTTAAGATATTCGCTTCAAGTATTCCGTTCGTATTGCTTTTAATCGGCATTTTCATTTTTATATCTAATTTTTTCGCAAGAATTCTGACCAATCGAGTTGTAAAGCCGCTTAATATTTCTGCACAGCAGTTTGACGGCGTTCTTCTTAGTGAAAATATTGATTTTGACAAGCTCGCAACCTATGATGAGCTATTGCCCTTTATTCGAAAAATCAGAAACCTCAATAAGGAAATAATGAGCTATACTCAGCAGATTAATGCTCAAAGCAATACCCTGAATGCTATTACCAGCAATATTCAGGAGGGCTTAATCCTAATTAATGAGGATAAGCATATTATGTCGGTTAATCAGGGCGCGAAAAATATGCTTCGTGTTTCAAACACAAAGGATTTTTTAAATCAGCCATTTGTTTCTCTTTGCAGACATCATAAAATACTCGATGCTATTGACAGCGTTTTTCTGAATAAAGAGAACGCCTATGTTGACCTTGAGGTCAGCCGTGAGTTCCATAAGTATTTCGTCAGCCCTATTTCAAAGGATAACAAGACCGTCGAGGGCGCTATTATTTTCATCGTTAATGCTACTGCAGAAATGAAGAGCGCTCGAATCCGACGTGATTTCGCTTCAAACGTTTCGCATGAGCTTAAAACACCTTTGACTTCTATCAGCGGCTTCGCTGAAATGCTTGAAAACTCGATGATAGTCAATAAGGATGATGTAATTAAAACAGCCAAAATGATTCATAAGGAATCCAGCCGACTTATTTCACTAATTAACGATATCATCAGACTTTCACAAATTGAAAGCGGGAACAATGTCGAATTCGAGATTATAAATGTTTCTGACCTTGTCAATGAGGTAGTTAGCACTCTTTCTCATGTCGCTTCAGAAAAAAAAGTAACAATAACCAGCCAGACTGTCCCTGTTTCAATCAAGGCAAGCTCGGCTATGCTTTTTGAGCTGATTTTTAACATCTGTGACAATGCAATTAAATATAATAAAAAGGATGGCTCTGTCAATGTTTCCTTGACAAAAGAGGAGAAAAATGCCGTCATCACTGTTTCTGATACTGGGATTGGTATCGCTCAGAATCATATCGACAGAATTTATGAGAGATTTTATCGTGTGGACAAGAGCCGTTCAAAACAAACCGGCGGAACCGGACTCGGGCTTTCAATCGTCAAGCATATTGTCGAATCAATGGACGGGACAATTGTCACTGAAAGTGAGCTTGACTTAGGCACGAAAATAACTATTACCCTCCCAACCAATTTATAATGCTTTTTTATAAAGTTTCTTCCGTAATTTTTCATTTAAAAGCTCCCCCTGTTTTTTCAGGTGAGCTTTTTGTAATAGGATGAGTAAAAGAGTTTGCATAAAACGAAAACTGCCGATAAATCGACAGCTTTCGTTTTTTATTATTTCACCTATATACTTTAGTAGTTTGTGCATTGACTTGTTCCCATGGGAAGGAATCTTTGGTTGTAAGCACCATTTTTACTCCTTACTTTTCACCCTTGACAGTGCTACTACGGACTCCACGTGATTCGTATGTGGGAACATATCGACCGGCTGAATTTCTCTGACTGCATAGCCATGTTTGGTCAAGAAGCTCAAATCCCTCTCCTGAGTCTGAGGATTGCAGGATATATAAACAACCCTTTTCGGCGATAGCTTTGTTAATGCGCTTAAAAACTTTGTGTCGCTTCCGGCACGAGGAGGGTCCATAAAAACGACGTCGATTTTCACGCCCTCGTCAGCCATCTGTGACATTGCTTCACTGGCATCCATTATGTGAAAGGCGATGTTTGATATATTGTTTAGCTTTGCGTTCACGATTGCATCTTTTATTGCATCCTTGTTCAGCTCAATTCCTATGACGCTTTTGGCTGCTTTTGATGCTATAATTCCAATTGTCCCTATCCCGCAATATGCGTCGATAACTGTTTCGCTCCCGCTTAACTGAGCCATCTTTATTGCTTTTGAATAAAGAATTTCAGTCTGTATGGGGTTAATCTGATAGAATGATTTGGCAGAAATCCTGAATTTGCAGCCACAAAGAACATCTTCAATTGTACCCTTCCCGTACAGAATTTTTTCATTATCGCCAAGAACGAGGTTTTCGGCTGACTTATTGACGCTTTGAATTATCGTTGTGATTTCCTTATGCTTTTCAATAAGCGCGCTCACAAAATTATTCTTCGACGGGAAAATAGGGGTAGCAGTGACAAGGACAACCATTATCTCATTTGTAAAAAAGCCTCTCTTCACGAGAATATGACGAAAAATCCCTCTCCCGCTTCTTTCGTCATACGGCAAAAGCCCAAAGCTGTCAATAAGCTTCGTGACCGTGTTAATAATTTCATCAGCTTTTTTATCCTCAGTCAGACAGAATTTTATCGGAATGATTCCGCCGGTTTTGGATTGATATATGCCAGACAAAACCTGCTTCCTCCTGAAATCGTATTTGAATGCTGCCTGAACCTTATTTCTATAATTATAGGGGCTTTCCATTCCTATAATTTCATTAACCTTGTGAAACTTGTCAAGAAGAATTTTCACCTGCTTGCTTTTCCACCTCAGCTGTTCCTGATATGTCATATTGCTAAGCTGACAGGCGTTGCATTTTTTCGCAACAGAACAAAATCTCTCGCTTGATTTGTTTTCGTTATCTTTTATAATCATAAAACCTCGATATCTTTTTTATTTAATATAACATAAAATGCGGAATTTAACAATAATTATATTGAAATTGATATGTGGAGCATTTCTCACTTATTTTTAAGTACAGCAAAGCTTTGCAGTGTATTATTTTTTAGATGGAGATGTAATTCTCCAGCAAAGGTCGAAATGTATCTCTTTAAATATGAAAAAAGCATATCATTGCGAAAAATTTCGCTGTATTTTTCAAAGCAGAAAGAAGTGCCACGTTCTATTTCGCTTTGTGTCGCTAGAGCATATTTCTCCTCAATACTCAGCAAGTCATCTTTATATAAACTAAAATCAAGTGGCTTTTTATTTAATAAGCCGGCAAGCAGCAAATTATTTAAAATTACTTCTGAAATATTAAACAGCATTTGATTATACCTGCAATCGTATATTTCCCCATAACCGATAAGTAATTCTTCGATAGCCCTTTCATCAAAAAGCTTGCAGAATAGGTTTTCACACATTAGCCCTGAATAGTATTCGTGAATGAATAGGGCGCCTTGTGATTTCATATTATATGCGGGGCAGCCAAGCAAAGGGTAATCAATTGAAGCAAAGCAATTTCTAGCGTCAAAACGGGCTGAATAGTTTTTAACATACTCGTCAAAGGACTTATTCATTGCATATTGATATTCATAAAGAGGAATGCTTAATCTATTTTTAAATGCAATCTTGAATATTGCGAAGCATTCCTGATGAATATCAAGTATTAGATTTTGCCCTTTTTCAATAATACTATTAAAAGAGGTTTCGTTAAGCTCTTTTATCGCAGATTCTATGGAATTAAGACTATAAAGATACGCATCTGATTGAAAGAGGATTGATGAATATATCAGGTCGGCAGTTTTTTTAGAAATAGTGCTGCTCTCACGATGAGTGAATTGCTCTGCGTATTCCTTAAAAGCAGAATAAATACATTGACGGATTTCTCTTATTTTTTTATCACTGACAAGATTGTTGAGCGAACAAAGCCTTAAAAGGTCTAAAGTGAAATTCTGTCTGTCATGAGAGTGTGAATCAATTGGGTTGTTACATTGAATATTATTCATTTTCTAATTTTACTCCTAATCCAAATCCATATCTTCGTCGGTAATGTTCTGTGCGGCATAACGCACTTTTTTGCATAAATAGGACATATCCCTGTTCTGCAATACTTCTATACTGCCGCCGCTTTCATTTTCAAAGAAGTCAAACATTATATCAATTACCTCGCTGTCGGTTAGAACGCCAAGGCTCTCCTCCTTAACCTCATAGAATATTTCTATCAACGATGCTACGGTGTCAGCATAGCAAGACTGCGAAATATATGTGCTTTTCATGAACTTATCAACTATTTTAAGAGTAGCACTCTCGCCAAATTCAATTCTGTCATTATCATTTATCGAATCAATACTGCACTGAATGAGCATTTTAACATCGTTCTCTGAAAGCACCAAGCCGTAATTAATCGATAAATCGTTGGTTTTCATCATTTCTGACGTCAGCTGCTGAATATATAAATCGCCCTCATTCGGATTTAAAAAGAGACTAAACTCCATAAATTAACACTCCCCATTTTATTTAAAATAACTATTGACAATCACATGAAAATATGCTATACTTAATATGTAAAATGATATTTTTATGCATATTTATGATTGCAAATATGTACCTTTAAGAATATCATATTTAATACTAATAGTCAACCGTATGCAATAGCTTGCATACGGTTTTTTTATTATTTCAATTTCATCAGGGAATAAAAATCCCTCTTGTGATAGTTTTTAAACACTACCACAAGAGGGAGATTTTTTATTTATTGTTAATTACTTAGCCAATCTAGCTTCAAGACTTGAAAGCTCATCAAGAAGTGCCTTTGGAAGTCTGTCGCCGAATTTGCCGTAGAATTCGTGGATTCCCTCAGCTTCTTCAATCCAAAGCTCATTATCAACAGTTAGAAGGTCCTTAACAACTTCTAATGTGATGCCATCAGACTCAAGCCCGTCAATATTGATATCCTCAGCCTTTGGCTCAAAACCGATTGCTGTTTCAACAGCCTCGGCATTGCCTGTGCAGCGCTCAATAATCCAGTCAAGAACTCTCATATTATCGCCGAAGCCAGGCCAGATGAAATGACCTTCGTCATCTGTTCTGAACCAGTTAACGTTGAAAATCTTAGGAGCCTTGTCGCCTAGCTTTTCGCCCATTGACAGCCAATGTGCAAAATAATCGCCCATGTGATATCCGCAGAATGGAAGCATTGCCATTGGGTCACGTCTAACGCCTGCCTTTAGTCCCTGTGCAGCAGCTGTAACTTCTGAAGCCATGATTGAGCCGACAAAAGTACCATGCTGCCAGTTAAAGGATTGATATACCAGAGGAGCAGTCTTCGCACGACGGCCACCAAATACTATTGCAGAAATTGGAACACCATT
This sequence comes from Bacillota bacterium, assembly GCA_023429785.1. GTDB lineage: Bacteria > Bacillota > Clostridia > Oscillospirales > Ruminococcaceae > SZUA-444. Next base: position 26,268 of record JAEZDD010000001.1, read on the forward strand.
TGGATTGTTAAACTCAGAGCTAACGCAAGGGCAGTTAATAGCTGGTGCAGTAAATCTTGAGTTTGGATGAGCCAGCTTGTTGCCCTCTGCTGTATATTCCTTGCCGTTAACCTTTGAACCCTTCCATTCAACAGCGTTTACTGGAGGATTCTTGTCTAGACCTTCCCACCATACAGTGTTGTCATCAAGGTTGCGAGCAACGTTTGTGAAAATTGTATTCTTCATTGTTGAAGCCAAAGCATTTGGATTTGACTTCGCATTTGTTCCCGGAGCAACGCCAAAGAAGCCGTTTTCTGGGTTAATTGCCCATAGACGTCCGTCGTCACCGATTCTCAACCAAGCGATATCGTCACCAACGCACCATACCTTATAGCCCTTTGATGTATAGCCCTCCGGAGGAATAAGCATAGCTAGATTTGTCTTTCCGCAAGCTGATGGGAAAGCAGCAGAAACATATGTGATTTCTCCGTTTGGCTTTTCAAGTCCAAGAATAAGCATATGCTCAGCCATCCAGCCCTCATTCTTACCTTGATATGAAGCAATTCTAAGAGCGAAGCATTTCTTCCCTAGAAGAACGTTTCCGCCGTATCCTGAATTGATTGACCATATTGTGTTGTCCTCAGGGAAGTGACAGATGTATCTGTTTTCTTCGTCGATGTCAGCCTTTGAGTGAAGACCACGAACGAAGTCATTTGATGTATCGCCAAGCTGTGTGAAAGCATCCTTACCCATTCTTGTCATAATGTCCATATTTAGGACAACATAGATAGAGTCTGTAACCTCAACGCCAACCTTAGAAAATTCTGAACCGATAGGTCCCATTGAATAAGGAATAACGTACATAGTACGTCCCTTCATTACGCCATCGAACATTGGAGTAAGCTTTGCATACATTTCTTCAGGGGCACACCAGTTGTTAGTTGGCCCTGCATCCTGCTCATTTTTTGAACAGATGAATGTTCTGTGTTCAACACGAGCAACGTCATTTACTGCTGTTTTATGATATAGACATCCAGGAAGCTTTTCTTTATTAAGCTCCTCCACCTCACCTGAAGCAATTGCTTGTGCTCTTAAATCGGCTAGTTGTTCATCAGAACCATCTATCCATACAACCTTATCAGGCTTTGTTAGCGCAACCATTTCATCAACCCATGTTAAAACATTTTTGTTGTTTGTCAACATAATTAAATACTCCTCCTATTTACATTTTTCTAGAAAATTCAAAATAAAACTCAAATTCCCCACAAATAACATTATATAGTATATTTCAATTACTGTCAACTATTCTTGTTAAATTTTTTTCAAATTTTTGAAATTTTTTATTTTTTACTTGCAATATTTGTTATTTTTATTTGGATTTTACATTACTTTTTCAAAAATAAGAAATTATCAAAGTCCCAGCCTTCATTTTGTCCGACGACTTAGCGGTCATGCTCCTCCCAGTCGAGCGAACGTGAAACTGCCTTTTCCCAGCCGTGAATCAGCGAAATTCTTTCCTTTTCGGAGATTTTTGGCGAATAATGCCTGTCGAGCTTCCACTGGTTTTTTATTTCGTCCTTGTCCTTCCACAGACCTGTCGCCAGACCGGCGAGATATGCCACGCCGAGTGCCGTCGTTTCCGAAATAACAGGGCGCTTCACCGGCTTCCCTATTATATCAGCCTGAAACTGCATTAAAAATTCGTCGCCGCTAGCGCCACCATCAACACTAAGGGATGAAAATTCAACGCCTGTGTCGGCAATTATTGCCTTTAGAAGGTCATTCGTCTGGTATGCGATTGACTCCTCGGCGGCGCGGATTATGTGAGCGCGCTTCGTCCCACGGGTTATGCCAAAAATGCTTCCCCGAGCGTACATATCCCAGTGCGGAGCCCCAAGTCCTGTGAATGCCGGGACAATATAAACCCCGCCATTGTCGCGGACGCTGGCGGCGATGATTGGCGCATCCTTTGCGTTCTCAATCAGCTCCATTTCATCCCTAAGCCACTGCATAATTGCCCCGCCTATAAAAACGCTCCCCTCCAGAGCATATTCAATCCTGTTGTCTATGCCGATTGCAATCGTTGTGAGCAAGCCGTTCTTGCTGTATAAAAGCTCGTCTCCGGTGTTCATTAAAAGGAAGCAGCCTGTCCCATAGGTGTTTTTTGCGTTGCCCTTTTCAAAGCAGGCTTGTCCGAAAAGTGCCGCCTGCTGGTCTCCGGCAATCGCCGCTATCGGAATCTGAACCCCTGAAAAGCTCATTGTCCCGTATACCTCGCTCGAATTTTTCACCTCTGGGAGCATTTTCATCGGGATATTCAGAAGCTCGCAGATTTCTTCATCCCAGCAAAGCTCTTTAATATTATACATCATTGTTCGCGAGGCATTAGTGTAATCGGTTATATGTAATGCCCCGTTGGTCAGCTTCCATATTAAAAATGTATCAACTGTTCCAAAAAGTAGGTCGCCCTTCTCCGCCTTTTCACGCGCACCCTTAACGTTGTCGAGAATCCACTTGAGCTTCGTCGCTGAAAAATACGCGTCTATCCTCAGCCCTGTTTTTTGCTTTATCATTTCTGAATAGCCTTTTTCGGCAAGCTCATCACATATATGCGCTGTCCGACGGCATTGCCACACTATTGCATTATAAACGGGCAGACCAGTATGCCTGTCCCACACTATTGTTGTTTCACGCTGATTTGTTATACCAATACCGGCAATTTCATTTATATCTATTCCGCTTTTATTTATTACGTCAGACATTACGCTGTACTGTGACGAATAGATTTCAAGCGGATTATGCTCAACATAGCCCGGCTTCGGATAAATTTGCGAAAATGTTTTCTGACTGATTTCTATGACATTCTGGTCCTTGTCGAAAAGAATTGCGCGTGAGCTGGTTGTCCCCTGGTCGAGAGCGACGATATACTTTTTCATTTTTATGACCATTCCTTTCTAATAAAGTTTTTAGCGTTTCGGCATCAGCCGAATTTCGGTCGTGATTTTGACCGAAAAGCGCAAAACTTCCTCCGAAATTTTATTTGTCAAGGATAATCTGATTTTTCTTATTATACAAGGTTTTATAGCCGAAATTGAGCGAGCAGAAAACTGTTACACAAACGGACGTGCATATTGCGACCATTATCGCAATCTGATATAGGATTGCCGTATTTGGAAGCGTCCCGGACAGAATCTGACCCGTCATCATCCCCGGCAGGGATATTATCCCCATTCCCAGCATTGAATTCAGCGTGGGGAGCAAGGCGGTTTCAAGAGCGTTGTTCACATAAGGCATCAGGATTTTTTTCGGTGAAACCCCGAGATTTAACAGTGCGTCAATTTTGTTCCGCCCCGAATGAATGTTATCGCTGAAGCTTTTCAGCCCGAGAGATACACCGGTCATCGAATTCCCGATTATCATTCCCGCTAAAGGGATGGTATACTGAGGGTTGAATATGCTCTGATTGATGACAGCTATTATAAAAAATATGAGGATGCCAACTCCTGAAAAGCTGAGCGAAAATACGATTGCGATTTTAAAGTACTTGTTAAGTCCTTTGTTTTTTGATAAAACGCTGTATACTGAAAATACAATCATTGCTATTATATACGCGACTGTGAAAAGCGGATGCGGATGTTGAAATATATAAGTTAAAATCAACCCCGCTAAAATAAGTTGAACTGTCATTCTTAAGCTTGCCATAAAAAGCAGCTTCGTCTGATTGACTTTTGATTTTTTCATTATAATCAGGACAATAATCAATAATAGGTACACCAAAGAAAACTGAATTAAATTCAGCTGTGAAGCGCCGTTCATTTTACATCATTCCATTCTCAATTGTCTACTGTCTTTTCTATCCTGAGGATTTCGTCAGCGAATTTCTCGGTCAGCTCATTGTCGTGGCTGACCACTATAACTGAAATCCCCTTTAGCTTTGAAAAAGTTATGAGATTTTTTATTACTTCAAAGCTATTCTTGTTGTCAAGGGCTGATGTCGGTTCGTCTAGTAATATTACTTTAGGCTCAAAGGACAAGAATATCGCCATGTATACTCTGTGCCTTTCCCCGCCTGACATAGTTGTGCAATCCTTGGTTAAGTCAAAATCAATACAGCAAAGCTCAAGGAATGCTTTGATTTCTTCGTCAGAAATCAGCTTCTCACCTCTAAAATCATAAAAATTCTTAAAATTATCTTTTATGGACATATCAAATAAAAACACATTTTGGCTAAACAGCGAAATTTCTTTCCTTAGCTCAATAGAGTCATAAAGGTCAATATTTTGATTATTATATATGATATCACCCTTGCTTTGAGACAGTGTCTGGTTAAAAAGCTTTAAAAGTGTTGACTTCCCTACTCCGCTTTCGCCAACTATGAAGGTTACTTTTTCTTTTTTAATTTCAAGGTCCGGATATGTAAGCATATTGTTAAAACATAGGCTGTTGGTTTTAAATAGTATGTTATTCAAGATATTACCCCCTTATAGTCTATTAATAATGCTTTCTAATTATATTATATCAAAATTTATCATATTTTAAAAGGAATTTTAAAAATATTAAAATAGATATTTCTTTTTGATGAAATATACAGCGCTTGACAAATATACTATTTTGGTATATTCTAGTTTATAAAGTTTTAAATAGAAAATACCATATATAAAAATGCGAGGATATATTATGTTACCTTTTAAAAAAATTGATATTTCTGACAAGAAAAGATACGACGAAATTACCAGAAATATTAACTCAATGATGTGCGCCCACTATTTTGTTGATTTATTTATCTGGCGGGTTACTTATAACACAAAGATATGTTTTGAGGGAGATTTTGTTTTTATTAAGCAAAGGCTTGAATCCGAAACTGTTTATACTATACCGCTTGGAAACGGCGACCTGACTCAGGCAATCGAGCTTTTAAAACAGGATGCAGAGGAGAGGAATGTCGTATTTCATCTCGCTGCCGTCAATGAAAATCAGAAAAATCTGCTTGAAGCGATTTCCCCCGGACAATATGAGTTCAATGAGGAGCGTGACAGCGAAGATTATATTTATCTCGCTGAAAATCTCATGACGCTAGCCGGAAAAAAGCTCCACTCAAAGCGGAATTTCATTAACAGATTCGTTTCTACCTATGAGAACAGCTGGAGCTATGAGAACATTAATGAGGAAAATCTCCATGAGGTTTTTAACTTTCACTTATCATGGTGTGCTCTGAATGAAAATGAGGAGAACAGGGACTTTTTCGGTGAAACCTGCGCCATTTCACTTGCGCTTAAAAACTTCGAAGAGCTTGGCTTAAAAGGCGGGCTTATCAGAATAGACGGACAGGTTATCGCCTTTACACTTGGCTTTAGGGCGAGTGAGGATTTGTTCATCGTCAATATTGAAAAGGCTGACCACACTATCGCCGGGGCTTATCAGATGATTAACAATCAGTTCGCCGTCCATAACTTTGAGGGTGTCAAGTATGTCAACAGAGAAGAGGATTTGGGGAAGGAAGGCTTGCGTCGTGCGAAGCTTTCATACTATCCTGAAATGCTCGGGCAAAACTTCACTGCTTTTCTGAAATAGAGGATGATATGATTAGATTTTCAAAATCAGAGGATTTTTTGAATATACGAAAGCTTTGGGACTTATCTTTTCCGGGGGATGCTGCCTTCGCTGACTGGTTTTTCCCAAAGCTTTTCAAGAATGAGAACACCTTGGTTTATGAAATTAACGGTGAAGTTTGTTCTGTTTTGCAGCGCTTGCCGTATTATTTAAACAATGTCGGTGATGTGACATACATTTTCGGGGCTTGCACTCACCCCTCTTTTCGTGGACGTGGGCTGATGGCAAAGCTCCTTGAATTCTCTGAAAGTATTGACAGGGAGCAAGGGAAGATGGCTTCAATCCTTATCCCCGCTGAAAAAAGCCTTTTTGATTATTACATGCGTTTTGGATATGAGCCTGTTTTTAAAATTTCCAAAAAAGAATTTTCTTATGAAAAGCCAAAAGACTTTACATCTAAATATGAATTTAAGAAATGCTCTTCTGATGACGCCACCGGTCTTGAAGGGCTTTATAATAAAGTTTTAAGGGACTGCAATTATGTATACAGGACACGAGAATACTTTTGTGTTCAGCTTTCAATGTTTATTGACCTCGGGGGGAGGGCTTTCTCACTTTATGAAAATGCTGAGCTAGTCGCCTATGCTTTTGTATGGAGCAATGCTTCAACTATCGCTTCAGAGCTTCTTTTTAAGGATGATGAGTCGAGATTAATCATCTGTAACGAGATTTTAAAATATTTTAATGTGGACAGGCTCGAGGCTTTTTATTTTTCCGAGAGCGATGCCGGTCAGGATTTCGGCTGTATAAAATTATATCAGCCTTTTGCCAACCACTTGCCCTTTAAAATGAATTTAATGTTTAACTGATATTTCAAATGTGTTCTTGTGAAATTTAATTACCCCGTCGTCACGCAAGCGTGAAAGCTCTCGTGACATTGCGCTTCTGTCGACGCAAAGAAAATCAGCCAGCTCGTTTCGTGTGAAGGGGATTTCAAATTTGTCGCTTTTCTGGTTCTGTGCCTGAAAAAATAGATATGCCAGAAGCTTATCCCTGGTCGTTCTTTTAGAAACCAGCTCAAGCTTCTGGTTCAGCATTATATTTTTTTCAGCTATAACCTTTATCATGTTCTCTATCAGCTTTAAATGAAATTGACATGATACTGAGCAGGTTGTAATAATCCTGTTGTAATCAATGAACATTACTTCACAGCCTGTCACGGTTTCAACGGTGACGGGGCTTTTTTTAATTCCGGCACAAACAAGTGCTTCGGCGAATAAATCCCCCTCGGTCAGCATTGTGACAATATTTTTGTTCCCGATAAAGTCAACTCGTTCAACCTGTGCTTTCCCCGACAGAATTATCCCGATATGCGAAATATTATCCTCTGTCATTATTATTATTTCATTTTTTGAAAAAGCTTTTACTTTTGCGTCAAGGCACTTCAGCATTGAAGACAGTTCCTTTTCGTCTATACTATTGAATAATGTGGTATTTTTTAAAATTTCATAAAAATTATTTATATTTCTCACCTCTTTGTTGCAAATGCAACAGACTAATTTCTTTTAGTATATTATAATGATGACATCAAGTCAATGATAATTAAATTTTAAGGAGAATAACTATGTTAAGAAAAATAATAAAAATCGATGAGGAAAAATGTGTAGGCTGCGGACTTTGTGCGAATGCCTGCCACGAGGGAGCAATAGGAATTATCGACAAAAAGGCGAAGCTTTTAAGGGACGACTATTGTGACGGGCTAGGGAATTGCCTCCCTGTATGTCCGACCGGCGCTATCACCTTTGAAGAAAGAGAGGCAGATGCTTATAACAAAGCTGTTGCCCCTAAGAGAATTGAATCAAAGGTTGAGCCTCTTGCCTGTGGCTGTCCCGGAACGCATTCAAAAACACTTGAGCGTGGTGCTTCTGTCAATAATAATATTGCTGCGGCTGAGGTTTCATCTCAGCTGGGACAATGGCCTTGTCAGATTAAGCTCGTCCCCGTTAATGCCCCTTATTTTGAGAACGCAAACCTTTTAATTGCGGCAGACTGTTCAGCCTATGCTTATGGCAACTTTCACTCAAAATTCATGAGGAACAAGGTGACAATAATAGGCTGTCCGAAGCTCGATGAGGGCGAATACTCAGAAAAGCTGACTCAGATTATTCAGAACAATAATATTAAATCCATTACCTTAACAAGAATGGAAGTGCCTTGCTGCGGTGGTCTTGAGCACTCGCTTATCACTGCTATTAAAAACAGCGGGAAGATAATCCCGTGGCAGGTTGTCACCATCAGCACAAACGGCGAAATCCTCGACTAAAATATAAAACAGGGAGCCAGCTCAAAATGAGTTGGTTCCCTTTCTTTTTATCGGGACAGCAAATAAATTAACAGGAGAATAATCAATTGTACATACCATTTTGAGTCATATAGTTGTAAATCTGTTCGCCGTGCTCCTGCTCTTCCTTTTGAATGTGGTTTAGGGCTTGTCTGATATTTGTGTCCTTAAACTCAAATATCGCGGTATTGTAGGTTGCTGAAACGTGTTTTTCTGATGACAGGGCGTCTTTACAAAGATAGCTGTCATTCGTTTTATCCACATTATTTTGGTTCGCCGGAATTTGCGGGGGCTGCTGCTGTGCTTGCTGCTGGCTCTGCTGCATTGGTGGGACAGTCCCGCTAAGCATTGAATTGATTGTATTCAAGTGCTGTTGTTCCTTTTGAGACAGCCCCTGAAACATTGTTCTTAAATTCGGGTCTGATGCCTGCGAAGCATACTTATTATATTTTTCAATACATACTGCCTCACTGTTTTTTGCATCTGTCAATAGGCTTGTTTCCTTTTGGGTTAAAGCTTCCATTTTTATCACCTCGGTTTTAGTATGCTGATGTTTTTATGAAATATTACAAAAAATCCGCCGAGAATATTCTCAGCGGGGAATTTTTTATAATTATTTTTTGACAATACGGTTAATTTTCTTTAAAAGCTTTAAAGTAATATCGTCCGCGATTTTTAGTTTTCTTCCCATATTGAATAGCCACCTGAGGGCATCTGTTGATACAGGCTAGACACTGTATACATTTATCTCCCCACCTTGGCTTCCCGTCCTCTAATATAATATTTGAAGTCGGGCAGGTTTTTTCGCACAGCCCGCATGAGTTGCAGCTGCTTTCAGCAAAAAAAGGCCTTGCGTCAAGAGCATACTTATTAAAGAAATAGCCAACGAGCTTCGTTTTTAAAAATGCAAGGCTCCCTTTTTCTATTTCTGATACTTTTCTGTTTTCATTTATTTCCTTCACCATGGCTTTTATTGTGATTTTTGCTGTTTTGATTTTCAGCTCGACTATTTCGTCCGAGTCAACGTCCATCCCCAATAAAATATAATTATTTGGCATCACTATTGAGTATTCGCTGCTAAGTGGGATAAGACTTTTTAGCTGTTTCATTGCATCCCCGATATTTTCACCGCAGGTTATTACTCCGAATGTGAAGGTATCTGAAGTTACCATGACCTTTTTGACAAAATCAAGCACGATTTTGGGGACCGTCCATGAATACACTGGGAAGACAAAGCCAATCTTCTCGTTTTTTTCAACATTATAATTATCATTTCCATCTTTTATATATTGAGCTATATCAACAGTTCTGTCTGATATTCCTTTAGCGATTTCTTCAGCCACCCATTTTGAGTTGCCTGTTCCTGAAAAATAAAAAACCATAAAACCACGCTCCTTATGTTGTTCTTGATTCATTATACCATTATGAAAAAAGTTTAGCAATAAAATATAGACATAAAGAATATTATTCCTTTAATAGTTCAATATATTATATACTATTGTGTCTATATTTGTATATATGTCAAAATTCACTGTATTGATTAACCTATAAACAATTATGTAACACTATTATTTGCTTTTATTGCTTATGTTCACATAACATTCAATATCCGCCCTTGAAGTATTCACTTTACAATTATATTATAAAATCATTCTCAGAAAGGAGCTATCAATGAAAAAAAATAAAAAATTTATTCTAGATATTATTATGTCGGTTATTATGGTTTCACTAATGAAAATTGCTTTTATAGGAATATCATTTCACGAATTACTCGGGCTTTTAGTTTACTTTTTATTTATATTGCATAAGGTATTTAATTTGAGTTGGATTAAGGCGGTTTCAAAAAACTTGACAAAAAAGACTACAGCCTCTAAAATCAAATTTATGTATATACTAGACGCTTTATTGTTTATAAATGTAACGTATATTATTATTAGCGGGGTGATGATTTCACAGTTTGTATTCAACGGCTTTAACTCTCAAAACATTCCGTTCTGGTCAGAATGGCATCATTTCTCTGCATACTCCGCACTAATTCTTATTTCTGTTCATATAGGGCTTCATTGGAAAATTATTATGAATATGACTAAAAAACTTTTGGGCTTAACTGGCGAAAACAAAATGCGAACAGTTTTGTCAAGACTTATCACTGTTTTTATTGTTATGATGGGGATAAGAAGCTTATCAAAGCCAGATGTTTATCAGAATCTCACCACGCCTCTAGTCGAAAAAGATGAAACAAAAATATCCACACTGACTAATAAATCGGATAGTGCAATCATTCCAGTTTCTAATATCAGCAGCTCATCCTACACCCTTGTCGCCGCTAACACACCGACACTTGAAGAATATTTAAGCAAGCTGATTTGTACAGGGTGCTCAAGGCATTGCCCTCTGACAGCATTAAGATGCTCAAGAGGAACGCAGTATAAAAATGCTGCTGTTGCTAAATATAACTCACAGTATTCAAGTCAAACAACAACACAAGCACCTTCAACGGCGACTCCTTCTGAAGATAACCCATCCGTTCCCCCTTCTAACGAAACAACCTCAAGCTCACCTGCTCAGGAAAGCACTTCAGAAGCAACCGATGAAAGCTCGGCTAACCCTCTTGATTATATATTTTTAATGGGCTTGTTTATCGCGGGAACACATTATACAATTACTATCCCTTCGGCATTTAAAAAATAATATATCAACTAATCAAGCTTTGCAGTTTTATGCAAAGCTTAACTTTTTTATTGCTAATTTTTTCTTAATGTAGTATAATTTTTTTATATAATGCTCACCTTTATGTATTGGTTTTAATCAATTTGTAAATTTCGGGTAACGTCAAGGTAAAATTTAATAAATACTAATGTTTTATTATATAACCTGATGAAAAACAAACTAAAATATGTTATAATTTTTTAAATGGATAATTGTTGAAGATACTTGTATTGATAATACTTGCTTATGTTATTATGAAAGGGTGCAATTATGCTGAATTTAAAAAAAGCTTTTGCCTTCCTGGCTTTAATTGTTTTTGCATTTACTTTTACCGGATGCAGTGCTGAGCTTAAAAACTCCGGTTCTTCTACCAGTATTAGTATTTTTGGCGCTAAGGAAACGCTGAAAATTGCTTCCGGCTCTGAGAATCAAGAGCTTGAGGGGATATTAAAGGATTTTACTCAAAAAAATAATATCAACATAGAAATTACATACAAGGGCTCTCTTGACATTATGAGTGAGCTTCAAAATGAAAGCACAGATTATGATGCTGTATGGCCGGCGAACAGTCTCTGGATAAACATGGGTGATTCAAAGCTTCACAGAGTTAAGGATGTCAAGTCAACCTCACTCACGCCTGTTGTTTTCGGGATTAAAAAAAGTATCGCTGAAAAGCTTGGCTTTGTGGGCAAGCAGGTTTCAGTTAAGGATATTCTCACTGCTATACAGAATAAGCAGCTTACATTTTGTATGACCTCGGCGACACAATCAAACTCGGGGGCAAGCGCTTATATCGGATTTTTATATGCACTTCTTGGGAACCCTGGCATTATAACCGCTCAGGACCTTGATAATCAAGAGCTGAAGGACCAGCTAAGGTCAATACTGTCCGGCGTCAACCGTTCTTCCGGCAGCTCTGACTGGCTGAAATCACTTTTCCTCTCCTCTGATTATGATGCAATGGTGAACTATGAATCTTTAATTATCAGCACAAATGAACAGCTTGTCAGTCAAGGCAAGGAGCCGCTTTATATTGTTTATCCTTATGACGGGCTGACCATCGCCGACTCGCCTCTCGGATATGTGAACAAGAACAATTCCTCTAAGGAAGATGCTTTTAAAAAGCTTCAGGACTATTTGTTAAGCCCTGAAATTCAGGATAAAATCCAGCATTCAGGTCGACGAACCGGCTTCTCTGGAATAAATGACAATAACAAGGATGTTTTTAAGGCAGAATGGGGAGTTGATACAAAGAAAATCCTTTCGCCGATAAAAATGCCGGCTCCCGAGGTAATCACCAAGGCACTCAATATGTATCAGACTGAGCTTAAAAAGCCGTCTATCAATATATACTGCCTTGATTATTCAGGCTCAATGAGCGGGGACGGTGTCTCTCAGCTGACTAGTGCAATGCAGCAGATTTTAATTCAGGAGAATGCCTCTCAATATCTCCTTCAGGCGACAAAGGACGAGATAAACATCGTCATCCCGTTTAACGATTCAATTATTAACACCTTTAATACAACTGGGAATGCTCCGTCTGACCTGAGCAAGCTTTTTAATCAGATGTCCGGCGAAAGACCCGGTGGCTCAACAGATATTTATTCACCGGCTATCAAGGGGCTTGAGCTTCTTAAAAATTATGACCTGACTAAGTATCAGCCGGCTATTATTCTTATGACTGACGGACAGTCCAATAAAGGTAAAGGCTTTAATGACTTTAAAAATGAATATGAAAAAGCAAAGCTCGATGTCCCAGTTTTCTCAATTATGTTTGGCGACGCTTCTTCAGACCAGCTCAATCAGATTGCCGATTTGACACATGCACGAGTTTTTGACGGAAGAAAAAATCTAATCGCTGCATTTAAGAGCGTTCGTGGCTATAACTAATTCAGTACACTTGAAAGGTATGAATTTTATGAAAAACAAATCTTCAAAGTATGTTAAAACTTATTCGCATTACGTTATTTCCGGGATAATTTCTGCTATATTGTTTGTCATCATGTTTTTAATAATAGGGCAGATTCTTTTCCCTGTTATTGTATCCGTTGCTGTTTTCATTGCCTTGGTTTTGATTACACAGCCTCGCTATAAAATCGGCGGAATTGACGTTGACAAGGTTAAAAACGGTCAGGAAATTCAGGATATGATTTCTGAAGGCTATAATGACCTTGAGGAAATCGGGAAGCAAAGAGTTCGTGTTTTCGATGTCGAAATGAGAAAAAAGGTAGAAAATGTTTATAACAGCGCTGCTAAAATTGTTGACTATATTGAGAAAAATCCGGAAAAAGCTAATCAGGCTCGAAGATTTTTCACTTATTATATCGACATAACAGCTAAAATTTTGAAAAAATATAACGACTTTGTCGGGACCGGTTTTCAGAATCCCGAAATAACTAAGGTTATCGACCAGACCTCTAAGGCACTTGATATTTTAGAAAAAACTTATGAAACAATTCTGATAAAGCTGATTCAGAACGATGTAATGGATATGGAGATTGAGGTTAATCTTCTTGAAAATATGCTCAAGGCTGAATAGTTTTTATTATATATGAAGGGTGTGTTTAAATAGATGAAGGCAAAAATTGCCGGAATAGCTATTCTTGTTGTTGTAATTATCGGCGTAGTGCTTTTCAAGTTCCTTTATCTTGATAACCAAAAGCCTCAGATAACCTTAAAAGGCTATATTGGAAGTGAAAAGGCCGGTCTTTTGGACGACCAGAACGTGAAGGACATCCTTAGAAAAAAATATGGCATCTCCTTTAATTATTCCTCTGCCGGCTCACTAGACATGATTACCGCTGACCAGAGCGGGCGGGACTTTCTCTTCCCTTCTAATGAGGTTGCCTATGAGCTTTATAAATCCTCGTATAACACAACGCCGAAAAACAAGGTGACCTTTAGCTCGCCTCTTGTATTTTATACTCATGGGATGGTTCTCGACGCACTTGTTAAAAAAGGTGTGGTTTCAGAGCAAGGCGGCGTTTATTATTGCGATATGAAAAAGATGACCGACTTGCTTTTAGCGGATACAAAATGGTCCGATATAGGCTGTCCAGAGTTATATGGGAATGTTTCAATCTTCTCAACCGACCCCGAAAAATCCAATTCCGGCAATATGTTCGCCTGTCTTTTAGCGACAATCCTCAATGACGGGAAGGTTGTTGACACTGCTTCTATTGATGCTGTTATGCCAAAGCTAAAGGGGATTTTTTCAAAGCTCGGGTATATGGAAGCTTCTTCCGGAATACTTTTCAATAACTTTTTGACGACCGGCGTCGGCTCAAAGCCGATAATGGTCGGATATGAAAACCAGCTTCTCGAATTTGCTTCAAGCCCCCAAAACGCGTCAGCCTGGAATAACCTAAAGGACGATATCAAGATAATTTATCCTGTTCCGACTATTTGGTCAAACCATACTTATATCGCAATCGGGAAGAACGGTGAGCTTGGAATCGACGCTCTCATGGACAATGATATTCAAAGCATTGCGTGGCGCTCGCATGGCTTCAGAACTGGCCCTTCCAATGACATTTCCGTTTTTAGCTCTGTTAAAGGGCTTTCACTGAATATTACTCAGGTTGTCCCCCTCCCGAGCTATAAGACCATTGACAAAATTCTAGTAAGCTTAAAAAACCAATAATTTTACATAATTGAAAGGAAGATTTCCATGGAAGAAACAATTATCCCAATCTCATCAACTCAGGCAAGTTCAACCTCGACTGCTATTGAGGCTCCAAAGGAAAAAGTCGAGCTGACCGCTGAAGAAAAGCAAAAGGTCGAAGAAATCGCTAAAGGCATTGACCTTTCGAACTCACAGGCAATTATTCAATACGGCGTTTCAGCTCAAAGCAATATTTCATCCTTCGCTGACAACATTTTGTCACAGGTTCGCGCTAAGGATTCCGGTTATGTCGGCGAAATTATGACCGATATGGTTCTTAAAGTTAAGGGCCTTGAGGTTGACAAGCTTAGCTCCGACAAGGGCATTCTGTCAAAGATTCCTTTTCTTGGCGGGATTGCCGGCAGCTTTAAGAAGTTTATTGAAAAATACGACAAGCTTGACAATCAGATTGATAAAATCGAGGGGCAGCTTGACGACGCAAGAATTCAGCTTCTAAAGGATATCGGGACTTTTGATATGCTGTATCAAAAGAACGTTGAATACTTTAAGGAGCTTGTTCTTTTCATTGAGGCCGGCGAGCAAAAGCTCAAGGAAATCAATGAAGTTACTATTCCTGAAATGAAAGCTAAGGCTCAGGCAAGCGGAGACCCTATGGACGCTCAAAATGTAAACGATATCGCTGATGCTGCTAACAGATTTGAAAAGAAAATATACGATTTGAAGCTTTCTAAGACAATTTCTATTCAGACTGCTCCACAGGTTAGATTAATTCAAAACAACGACAAGCTTTTGGTTGACAAGATTCAGACTTCAATTTTCAATACATTGCCGTTATGGAAGAGCCAAATTGTTATCGCTATCGGACTTTTCAAGCAGCAAAAGGCTTTGCAGCTTCAAAAGGATGTAACAAAGACAACCAACGACCTTCTTTTGAAAAATTCAGAAATGCTTAAATCCGGAACAATTGAAATCGCTAAGGAATCCGAAAAAGGCATTGTTGAAATTGAAACACTCAAGAAGGTTAACGCTGACCTTATTTCAACTATTGAAGAAACAATCAAAATTCAACAGGACGGAAAGGTTGCTCGTGCCAGCGCTGAAACCGAGCTTATTAAAATGGAGGGCGAGCTGAAAAGCCAGCTTTCAAGAGTTAAGGCACAATAAATTCATAATAAAAAAGCAGAGCATTTAAACAGCACCCCAAAAGTTATGCAGTATGGTATACTGATAACAGAAGAGGTGCTGTTTAAATGCTTTGCTTTTATTTTTAGTCAACCACTCTGAAGCCTGTGTCGCTTGAATTGAATTCAAGCTTCATTCTTTCCCCCTTGAAATATTCAGAAATAATCTGATATACCTCGTCGGTTATCGTTTGATTATTTAACGCTTCAATCCACATCGACTGGCACCCGCACGCATCCTTTAAATGCACTTTGTAGTTCAAATTCTTCCCCTCAAGGATTTTGTTGATTTCGATAATCATATTCAGAGATACTGTATTCATATATCCTCCTGTTTTATTGTTATAAAATTATTTCACCCATAAAAGTATTTATGCCTTATTTTTATAGGTTTTATTCCTTGAATTATTTAAGTGCATTTCTGTGAAGCTCAAAGTCGGGCATGAATCCCCTGACAAGCCCCCAGAACTGCTTCGAATGGTTTAAATGCTTAAGATGACATAGCTCGTGTAAAACGACATAATCTATCGACTTTTGTGGATAATGTATCAGCGAACGGCTTAATGATATTTCGCCCTTCGAGCTGCATCGTCCCCAGCTTTTGTTGAGCTTTTTTATCGTTATCTTTTGTGGCTTTAGGCCGGTGAGTGAAATCATCCGCCGGGCACTTTCCAGAATTTCTTTTTGCGACAGCTCGAGCAGGAATTTTTCGACAAGAGGCTGAGCCTCCCCCTTTTTGATTTTTACTGCAAGCTTTTCGCCATTTATCTCGACACTGTTTTTTGTGGCGGATGTTATTTCCAGGGTGAATGGTTCCCCCAGAATGAAAATAAT
This sequence comes from Bacillota bacterium, assembly GCA_023429785.1. GTDB lineage: Bacteria > Bacillota > Clostridia > Oscillospirales > Ruminococcaceae > SZUA-444. The sequence continues at coordinate 42,487 of JAEZDD010000001.1, forward strand.
ATCAGCATTGTTGAAAGAAAGTTGCTTTTTGAGGCGTGTTTTCGTCTGTGAAAGCTTTAATTTTATCCACTGCTCTTTTTCCGAAATGAAACGTTCAACCTGTGTGACGGGGAATTTCAGAGGTGCTTTTACCGTCAGCGCCCCTTCGCTTATGCACAAATATGAATTTTTTCGTTTCCCCCTGTCAAGCGTGTATTCAAGCTCGGTATCAGACAACGTGATTTTTCGTTTTTCCTTTATTGGCTGTGTCATTTTTCACCTCGTGCTTTAGCTTTCCCTTTCAATAGTGAGCGACAGCCGCCCTTCGTCCGTCGAAAAGCCAAGCTTCTCATAGAATTTCAGCTTGTCATCATAACAGCTCAGCGATAATCTGAAATAGCCCTTATACTTTTCAAGCATTTTCTCGACCAGCATTTTCCCTATTCCTTTCCCCTGATATGCGGGGCGGACTAGGAGATATGGGAAGTGGACGACCATCGCCTTGTCTGAAATAGCATTCATAAGCCCGACTAGCTCCCCATCCTCCCATACTGAAATAACGGTGTCGGAGTTTTTCATTGCTTTTTTTAGTGCTTTCGGGTGACGCCCCGACTTCCAGTTCACCGACTTAAAAAGTGTCTCAAGCTCTTTTTTGTTAAATTTTTTTGTAGTGCGAAATTCCATAAGCTCACCCCTTAAATAAAAAATATTATCCCGGTTTGAACTTCTTTTATTTTAATGACTATCCATTTTAATAAGTCTTTTAAAAATTGAGATGTATTCATCCTCTACGTCCTTAAAATCCATATAATCAAAATTGTGTATGCCTTTTAGCTGTGGCTCGTTTTTAAAAATCCTTTCATCAGCCAAGTTTAAAAACTCGTGGTGGAGCATTGTGTTGTCGATTTCATCAATAATTGCATTATCCTCGTCTGTTAAATCACTGACCCCAAAAACGGAATAAATTAAATCCTGCAAAACCCTTTCAAAGTCAAGATATTGAGCGAGATTATGCTTGACCGGGCGGGTGATGTCAGCGAGATATGCCTCGCTCGCATCATGAAGGAGAAGCGCAAGCTGGAGCTTTTCTGAAAGTCCTCTCGCCTTCGCCTCAAGTGAGCAATTTATGCAATGCTGGGCGACCGAAAAAAAGTTTTTAATATGCCCGTTTGCACGACACATATACGACAGGCTGTGTGCAATATCCTCAATAGAAATATCGTCAAGCTGTGGCGACAGCGGGTTCATGCTGACTTTTGTGAATGTTATGATGTTGTCCGGCTTGTTATTGATTTCAAACATAAAATCACCTCTTTGTTTCGTGTTTTTGTATTCTTATTATACTATACTATTTCAAAAAATGCTACTGCGGACAAAAAAGGAAGGTAAAATACCTTCCTTTCACTGGTTTTTGAAACAGAAGAACCACAAACTTCAAAAAGGTCGGAGCACGAAATCAGACACGGACATTCTAATATTTATATTTTGAAACTACCTAGTCTGATTGAGCGACCGTCACTGGGTAGTTATTGTAGCGCAAGCACATAATGACAATCCGAGTTGCAAATTGCGTCAGCAGTTTGAGTGTTTGAGGATTGCCTTGATTTCTTTGATTACTTTCTGTATTAAGACAGAAAGTAACATAATTTTGTGTAATATTTTTTCAAACAGGGGTTTGGACATCCTGAAGAAAAGGTAAAGCTACCTTCCTTTATAACTATACAGGCTCCTTATCAATTTCGACTATTACGTAAAAATCCGGTCTTAAGCATGAGATTCGCTCCCGTATTTCACATTTGAGCTTTTCATCACTGAGCCGAAACTTAAATGGAATAACCACGTCAAATACAAGATTCGTATGTGTTTCGCCGACAACCATTCTAAAATCGTGCATTGAAATACTGTTGTCAATTGATTTTAAAATGCTCATGACCTTTTGTGCCGTTTCAAGCGTCTTTTCATCATTGGTTTCAATAGGGTCCATATGAATCACCGCAATGCACTTGAACTTATCCTTCAGCTCGATTTCAATCAAGTCGATAATGTCATGGATTTTCAAAATATCAATGTCACACGGGACTTCGGCGTGGAGTGAAATAATCAGCTGACCCGCCCCATAGTTGTGGACAATTATATCGTGAACTCCGATAACCTCCTTATGCTCAAGGACAGTCCCCTTTATTTGGGAAATCAGCTCCTTGTCCGGCGCTTCTCCCAAGAGCTTATCAAGCGTTTCTCTAATCGTCGAGATACCGGTGAAAAAAATGAATATCGCAACAACTATTCCAAGATAACCGTCTATATTCAGCTTCGTCAAATATGAAATGAATATTCCGACAACAACAGTGCTGGTTGCGACAACATCGCTAAGACTATCCATCGCTGTTGCTTTCATTGTTGGCGAGTCGATAATCTTCCCGAGCCTTCTGTTAAAAAAGCACATCCAAAGCTTAACAAGAATTGAAACGAAAAGAATTGAAACAGATATAATACTGAAGGCTGCTTCCGTCGGATTAAAAATTTTTTGTATAGAGGTTTTTCCCAGCTCAAATGACATTAAAAGAATAACCATCGAAATGACAAATCCTGAAATGTATTCAAACCTCCCATGGCCGAACGGGTGCTCATTATCCGCCGGCTTCGCCGCCATTTTAAAGCCGATTAGCGTAATTATTGAAGAACCCGCGTCAGAAAGGTTGTTAAAAGCATCGGCAGTAATAGCGATTGAGTTCACGATAAGCCCGGCTATAAACTTCCCCGAAAACAGGCAGATGTTCAAAAATATCCCGACAAGCCCGCCGAATTGGCCGTAATTATTTCTCACATCCGGATTAGTTATGTCCTCGCTGTTTTTTATAAAAAGCTTGACCAAGAATTTAATCATCAAAATCTCCTTTAGAATCTAGCCCTCATGTGTGATTTTTTCGCCGCGAAAAACTATAACCTTGCTGATGATATAGTTAAGTATAAGGACAATTACTGTTGCGGCCAGCTTGATTAACAGGTCGTTGAAGCCGAGCTTCGTAATGAATATCCATATTATTATGGTTTCAACCCCGAACGAGAGAAGCCTCCCCGCATAAAATAAAAACAGCTGCTTTAAAAATGCCGGAATGGTTTCAGTCGGTGAATTAAAAACCCACACCCTGTTCGTGAAAAATGCGAAGGCAACGGCAAGCACCCATGAGATTGTATTCGCTATCAGTGGGTCAAGAGGGATAACGTCAACAAAAAACCAGAACACGACAAAGCTCACAACTGTCGTCAATCCGCCAAAGAAAATGTATAAAACTATATCCTTCCTTTTTTCATAAAAAGGCTTGAGCTTTCTTATTATAGGTATACTGAATATGAATTCAAAAAATTTATCTAGCATATTTATAACCTTTCTTTTCTAACAAACCGGAATGTTTAGAGCGCTTCGGCATTAGCCGAATTTCGGTCATGATTTTGACCAAAAAGCTCAAAACTTCATGTTTGAAAAATAAATTTTTCAAACTTTTACTTCCAATTAAAATTTATCATTTAATTCTACTTTGTTTTTTCACTTTTTGCAACCTTTTTTAGAAATTTAATTGCATATTAATTGCTAAAGTGTTAAAATAAATGTAGAAAATATTAGGAGGATAATATGAACGACAATCCGATTATGCTGAATCTGGTCGAAGAAATTTTAGATATATGTGAGCCTGAAAAAATAATTCTATTCAGCACAAAATATAATCTTTCACATGAAATGACGTCCTTCAAGCTTTGCGTAATTGTCTCTGATAACAGCGATATAAATGAGCTTGAGGCTCAGATTTATCTTGAGCTTGAATGCGAAAGCCCTTTTGATGTTGTTATATATAAAAGCTCGGTATGGGAAGAGCTTGTCGATGATGATTCCTCTTTTGCTTCAAAGGTCTCAAGGACGGGAGTTGTTCTTTATGAGTTATAAAAACAACACAGACAGCAGGAGATATTTCGACTGGCTTTTTCACTCAAATTTAGATTATCTCGCCGCAAAATGCCTCATCGAAGATGTCAGATGCTATCCGGCGGCGGCTTTTCATTGTCAGCAATGTATCGAAAAGGCACTCAAGGCATTCTTACTTTATAAAAAGCACAGGCTTTTTGACGGGCATAACCTCACATGGCTTTGCAAGCAGGCAATGCTAATCGACGAGCATTTCAGGGACTATTTAAAGGACAGCGTCATTTTAAACAGATATTATATTGAAACCCGCTACCCCGCTGACATCCCGCTCGACATCAGCTGTGACTCTATGCAGAGGATTTTTGAAATGACGAAGGACATGCTTAATTTCATCAGTGAAATCATTCACTTTGATTTTGAAAGCTATCACAAAACTGAAAAAAATAAGCCCTGCAATCTGCAAGGCAGTTAATAAGCAATCCTATGCTTCTTATCTTTAATACTTATCCACCACAAAATATTTTTTAACCTTTGTTGACCATAGCTCCATCCCGAGCTTTATCGATAAAAGAGCTGTAACAACTATTCCTAAAGAAATAAGAACTTTCAGCAAGCCTTTCATTAAAACACCTCCAACAATTATTTTTCTTAATATATTATAACATTAATTTTAGTAAAATAAAAGGTTAATGCTAATAAATTTTAGTTTTTTAATTTATTATATAGGTATAATATATAAGAATACGATGTTGTTAATAAACATAAAGGAATTTATTATGAGTAAAACCCCTAATAGCTATAAAAAGCTTTTTTCAAATACAATAATTTTCGCTATTGGTTCCTTCAGTTCCAAATTTCTTGTATTCCTCCTCCTCCCTCTTTATACAAGAACGCTGAATCCCAGCGATTTTGGTACTGTTGATTTGATGATTCAGATTGCGAACCTTATGCTCCCTATTGCGACATTATCTATTGCAGATAGTATGATTCGCTTCGGATTAGACAAGCGGTATAAAAAAACGACTGTTTTCTCCTGTGGTATTGTTATCAATTTAGTCGGGATACTTATTATCGGCTTGTCACTCCCATTTCTTATGAACACCTCTTATGTCGGCGGTTACGGCTGGCTTTTCTTCTGTTATGTTGCTTTCGCCAGCATTAAGCTTGTCATGACTGAGTTCGTTCGAGCTAAGGGACTCGTGAAGCTCTATGCGTTCACTGGATTATTGACGACTTTCATGATGATTGTCCTTAACGTTGTTTTTCTTGTTGTTTTAAAGATTGGTATTATCGGCTATCTTCTTGCAATAATACTATCAGATTTGGTTTCATTGATTTTTGTATTTTTCATGGCTGAGCTTTATCGAAATCTTAAGCTCACAAGTGTCAATAAAAAGGTTGTTAAGCAAATGCTTGCGTTCTCAATCCCTCTTATCCCGACTGCTATTATGTGGTGGGTAACAAATGTTTCAGACAGGTTTTTGGTAACAAGCTTTTTGGGGAAGGATGCTAACGGCCTTTATACAATCGCATACAAGATACCGACGATAATCACGACAATTTATGCAATGTTTAATCAGGCATGGAATATGTCGGCTATCACTGAGCGCGATTCAAAGGGGAGAAAGCGTTTTTATACTAATGTTTTCAGCTCAAATGAGTCAATGATGTATGTTTTAGCGGGGGCGATAATGGTTGTTCTCATGCCTCTGACAAAAATCCTTGTATCCGACGAATACTTTGTATCGTATAAGTTCGCTCCGCTATTGATTATTGCGACGGTTTTCACCTGCTTCACTTCTTTTCTGGGGGGCATTTATGCCGCTAAGAAAAAGTCTGTTCATTCCTTTGTGACCAGCCTTTTTGGCGCTGTTTTAAACATTGTCCTGAATTTATTATTAATCCCTGTATTCGGAATAAACGGGGCTTCCTTCGCGACGCTTGTCAGCTATCTCCTCGTTTTCATTATCAGAATGATGGATATTCAGCAATTCAGCCCGTTCGGATTTCTCCCGGGGAAGGTCATTCTAAACACTGCAATTTTAACCTCAATGGCCTTCTGGATAATGCTGATTGACAATGTTGTATTTTTATACGTCGCTTTGATTATCGGGTTTATAATTATACTTCTTCTGAACTTTACTGTTTTGATGAAATCCTTTAAAAAAGTCTTGCCTACCAGAGTATTAAAGCTTTTACCTTTTTTAAATTAAGCTTGAAAGGAAAATTTACTATGCCTACACCACATATTGCAGCGCAAAAGGGCGAAATCGCCAAAACCGTTTTAATGCCCGGCGACCCACTCAGGGCGAAATTCATCGCTGAGAATTTTCTTGACAACGTTAAATGCTATAATACAGTCCGAAATATGCTCGGCTTCACCGGGACCTATAAGGGTAAGGAAATTTCGGTTCAGGGCAGCGGGATGGGCATCCCTTCGATCGGGATTTATTCTTATGAATTGTTTTCTCAATATGATGTTGAAAATATTATCCGAATCGGGACTGCCGGCGGGATAGCCGACAAGGTTGAGCTTCGTGACATCGTTATCGCTGTCGGGGCTTGCACTAACTCGAGCTTTGCCTCACAATATAATTTGCCGGGGACTTATGCCCCTGTCGCCTCATATGAGCTTGTTGAAAAAGCCGTCGCACAGGCTAAGGCACTCGATGCAAAATATTGGGTGGGTAATATTCTTTCCAGCGACACCTTCTATGACGACGACGCTGAATTTCTTTCTAGGTGGGTGAAAATGGGGATTCTGGCTGTTGAAATGGAGGCCGCAGGGCTGTATATGAACGCCGCTAGACTCGAAAAGAATGCGCTCGCTATCATGACTATCTCTGACTGCCCTTTAAGAGGGGAATCCACAACTTCACAGGAGAGGGAGCAGACCTTCACAAAAATGATGGAAATTGCTCTTAACATTTAGGTGCTTCAATTATCACTTTCCTGCATATAATGTTTTAGGAAAGGTGAAAGCTTATGAATACATTAATCTATATTTTGCTGGTTGCAGTTTGCGTCGTTTTCATTTATAATATTGTTGAATATATAAAACGCCATTCTGGGAGGAGATTTTTAAACTCACACCCTCTTGAGCTTGTTGTTATTATTCTTTTGGGATTTGTGCTTGCCGGAATGGTTATGTTCTTTTTCAAGTATTTGTTAATCCCGCTTATCCTGCTTGCTGTTATTTATTATTTTTTAAATCGCAGAAGACATTAATTTTTTTGGAGGAATTTAAAATGGCAGAATTGAAATATGAAATCACAAAACATATCGGCGTCCTTTCTGAATCGGCTAGAGGCTGGTCAAAGGAGCTTAATATGGTGAGCTGGAACGACCGTGACCCTAAGTATGATTTGAGAGAATGGTCGCCTGACCACTCGAGAATGGGAAAGGGAATTACATTAACTGATGAGGATATTGTTGCTTTAAAAGAGCTTTTGAATGACCTCGACGGTGAGGATGATATCGACGAAAATGCGATGTTATAAGAAAAATGCAGGACGATTGTCCTGCATTTTTTATATTTTTATATGTTTTGGTAATCCGTTTTTATATGTCTGTCGAACCTCGCCCTGAATCAGCGGGAGAAAATATTCAATCGCCTCGTCTGTAATTCCGTTCCCGTTTTCATTAATCCACTCGAACGGGAAGGTTTTTTCGCGGTTCGCCACCTTATCTATTTTAGTTGACTTTATTTCAACTGCGTATGGGCTGTTGCTTGTCCTTTCAAAAATCATCATCTCGCCTGTTGTTCCGCTTAAAGCTGATATAACTGCCCTTTCGCCGATTAATCTCGCCTCAGCTAAATCAGTTTTTGAGGCAACGTGTGAGGCACAGCGCTGTAAAACATTAAGCTCGACTGAGCGAACCTTGCACCCCAGCTCGTTCTTCACAATCTGCTCTAAATATTTCCCCAGTCCGGCTAGATACTGATGCCCGAAAACGTCAATTACATCAGAAATATGACCGCTCGCAACATACTCGCCGTCCTCACGCTTTAAGCCCTCTGAAACAGCGACAATAACAGATTTGAACTTCTTTTGTGCTTCTCTGATATCGTTTATAAAATTTTCAATACTGAACTCAACCTCTGGGAGGTATATCAGGTGAGGCGCAGCCTCGTCGTTCACCTTGAGAAGCCCCGATGATGCGGTCAGCCAGCCGGCGTCGCGCCCCATTATCTCAACAATCGTCACTGAATTTATATGATAGACGCTTGAGTCGCGAATGATTTCCTGCATCGTTGTCGCTATATATTTTGCGGCTGAGCCGAAGCCCGGCGTATGGTCAGTCCCCATTACGTCGTTGTCTATTGTTTTCGGTATCCCGACAATCCTGATATCCTTATTTTGAGAAATTATATATTTTGAAAGCTTTGATACCGTATCCATCGAATCGTTCCCGCCGATATAGAAAAAAGCTTTAATTTCATGCCTTTCGAAAACCTCAACAATTTTTTCATAAACCGATGTGTCTGTGTCTGTTTTGGGAAGCTTAAATCTGCATGAGCCGAGTGCTGTCGACGGGGTTTTCATTAAAAGCTCGATATCCTCTTCACTTTTTAAAACACTTGACAGGTCGATAAGATTTTCGTTGATTATCCCTTGGATGCCATTTCTTGAGCCGAAAATTTTGTTGATTTCTCCGCTCTTTTTCCCTTCGCTAAAAACCCCGGCTAATGATGCATTTATTGCACAGGTTGGTCCGCCTGACTGAGCTACTGCGATATTTATCATATTTCCCTCCGTTTTAAATTCTGTTAATCTTATTATAGCATGGATAAATGGTTGTGTAAATTCCGGTTTTTTTGGTGTGTTTATATTTCTTTCTTCTCGCAATACATTTTCTCGGTATAGGTCAAAAAGTTTTCAAGGTCATCTATTGTTGCGTGCTGTTTTTCAACATTGTCCTTTAGACGAATCATATATTCTGACCAGTCGTTGAATTCGGATTTCGGAATTCCTCTGCCGACCTTTTTATAAAGCTCTTTGTATAAATCCTCGCTTTTTTTGTTAAGCTCGTTTAATACCTCACGTGGGGGAGGAGCTTTAATCCCCGCTTCCTCACGACACGACTTCCCTGTTGATTTGATTCTGTTGCAAAGCTTCCCGTTGTATCCGCTTTCAGAATGGAAATATCGCCCGCATTTTTCACACTTCACAAACATGAAGTCGTTTTCAAGCATTTTGTCGAATTCAAGGTCAATAATCGCCTTAAAGCTGTTCGGTAGATATACGTCATCAGGAAGAAAGCGAAAGCTCTCAATCGCCGTCAGCATCTCTGCGTTCGACGGGCGTGACATCTCCTTAATATAGTCAAAAGCGTTCATTATTTGTTCATCACGGACTAAATCGTTGGTCCGGATTTTTTTCGGCGGTGTGATATCGTTGAGCTTTGGCGACAGACGCTTATAAATTTCCTTTGACGGCTTTGAAATCATGAATGCTGAATTTGGCATCTGTGAAACTGAAAAGCGCTGAACTGCCGTAACCTCTTCCCCCGGGAAGCCGATTTCCTTCACCGCCACAGAAAATGCTAAATCAAAATATTTGCATCGCGCCTTGCATTCAGCGACAGAACAAGGCTCGCCCTCAAAAATGAAAGCAAGCTTGCGTCTTGCATACTGTTGTATTTTCATAATATTAACCCATTGATTAATTGCACTGTTAGTTTTATATCTTGAAATTCTTGAGAAAATCACTTTTTCATAGGAATTTTTTGGCGAAATACAAAGCCCCCAAAGCTCCTCAACCGAAACGCCCTCCGTTTTGCATATATAATCTATGATACAATCGGACACAATATCATCAAACTCGAAATTTTGAAGTGCCTCAAAATAAGGGTGACATTTTGTGATTTTTGCGACTAGCTTTGTCGCCTGTTCATACGGGAATTCACTTGTTTTTTTCGCCTTTTTCCCTAGCTCAATCGCCTGCTCACAAAAATAGGTGAAATCATATTCTATAAAATGAAGCAGGGTTTTTGAAAGCTCGATTTTATAGAAAGAATTGCTGTATTTTGTGACAAAGCTTATAGAATCCATATCTATCATTACCTTTCGTAATAAGCTTTCATTATTTTATATATACTATTATTAAAACGGACTTTTTGTTATTATAGTTTCTCGAGGCCGAATATTATCTGAGATAATTCCTCCTCAAGACAGGTGTAAAACATCGAAAACAAAACCTCGACTGTCCCGATTAAAAACATATTTTTATTTGATATGGTGGCAAGCCCGGGGACGTTTTTAATATATCGCTTGTACCATTCGCTCTTATAGGAATGAACCGGCTTCCCCGATTTCACAAGCTTTTTATACCCCTCGTAGTCCTCGTGAATTGTATTTAAAAAATTGTTCCCGCCCTTTTCCATTACTGCCGTATAAATCGCTTTTAGCTGTTCGTCCGTGAGGGACTGCTCTTTTATTACCACATTTTTCAAAATAGGAATCCTGACAGCGAAGCTGTAAATCAAAAGTGAAAGAACCTTGTCATATTCAGGCGTGTTCATTTCCCTGCACTTTTGATTGTTAATACGAAGCCCCATCGCTTGCAGACAGTTTGTATCGGTGAGGTTATTTAAAATCACTTTAATTACGTCCTTGATATTGCAATTATAAAAATCATCTTCAGCGAGGGAATAAATATACTTTATTGCATTATACAGACTGACTGCGCTGTTGACAATTGTGTCTGATAACAATGTTATTGCTGATCGTTCGCTTTGAAAATCCATTCTTATATCATTTCCTTCATATTAGCTTTCTATAATTATATTTTATTTCTGCCAAAAATACAATGGTTCAACAAAAAACTTATAACCTTTTTCATTACCCTCTTTATTTTTTTACAATAATGTATTATAATATATAAATATATGATGTAGTTTATGTAAATTAATTTTAAGGAGACTTTTTAATGAACATTCTGATTGTTGGGTGCGGGAAGGTTGGAGCCAGACTTGCAAGCGTTTTGAGTAGACAGGGGCACGATGTATCTGTCGTGAATAAAACCCGTGACGGCTTTGATTTTCTTTCAAGTGATTTTAGCGGGTTTACTACCCTTGGTGTTCCTATCGACCAGGATGTTTTAAAGAAAGCCGGGATTGAGAGCTGCGACGCTCTTGCCGCTGTTACTCCTGATGATAATGTTAATATTATGGTTTGTGAAGTTGCTCGTGAGATTTTTAAGGTCAACAAGATTTTTTGCAGAATATATGACCCTCGTCGTGAGGTGGTTTTTCAACAGTTCGGGATGAAAACCGTATGCCCGACCAATCTAACTGTTTCTGCTATATGCAGCGCTTTGTCTGAAAATGTCGAATCAGTTAATCTGAATTTCGCTTGCAGAACTGTTACTTTTAATACAATTGATATCCCAAAATCTTTTATCGGGTTTCATGTAAGTGACATTGAATTCGAAGAAGATGAGGTTTTGTTCGCTATTCAACGCGGCGAGTGCAACCTTATGCTTGTCGGTCTTAATGACCATCTTCTTCAAAAGGATGACAAGCTAATTTTTTCAAAAATAGCTGATTAGCTAAATTTAGGAGGATATATGAAGGTTACAATTATTGGCGGCGGAAAAGTTGGATATTATCTTGTTAAAACTCTTTTGGAGCATGGACATGAGCCAACTATCATAGAAGTGGACAAAAATACTTGTTCGTATATTGCGAACGAGCTGGATATACCTGTAATTTGCGGCGACGGGACTAGCCTTGACGTTCTTGAGGAGGCTGGCGTTGCACATACTGACGCTATACTTGCTGTTTCCGGTCTTGATGAGAATAATCTTATCGTCTGTCAGCTCGCTAAAAAGATTTTTAATGTCAAAAAAACTGTTGCCCGTGTGAACAACCCTAAAAACGCCGAGGTCATGAAGCATCTTGGTATCGACAATGTTATCAGCAGCACTGACCGAATCGTCGGTATGCTTGAGCGTGAGGTTGATAGCAGTAAAATAAAGGAGCTTGTTTCAATTCAGCATGGAGTTGGCTCAATCGCCGAAATTAATATCCCCGAAAAATACAAGCTTCATGGAGTGAATTTACAGGATTTAAAGCTCCCTGAAGGTATAAATGTAATTTCAATTGAAAGAGATAACAGGCTTATTGTCCCTCGCGGACAGACAACCATTCAAAGCGGTGACACTCTTCTTGTTCTTTCAAACAATATTTCTATTGCAAAGCTAGGCTTGATATTTAAGATAGATTGATGCTCTAATGATTAATAGGAAAGGATTTTTTAATGAGTAAAATATATTCCCTCGGTATTGACGTTGGTTCAACCACTGTTAAAACCGTTATTTTGGATAATGACGAAATTATATATACGAAATATGAGCGACATTTTTCTAAGGTTCGTGAAACTGTTATCGACCAGCTGAAGCTGATTTCAGAGCAGTTCCCTCACGATGAATTCAAGCTTTGTATCACCGGCTCTGCGGGGCTTGGTATAGCGAGTTCTGCGAAGCTACCGTTTATGCAGGAGGTTTATTCCGCTTACATAGCTGTAAATAAATCGTATCCCGACACTGATGTTGTCGTTGAGCTTGGCGGAGAGGACGCTAAAATAATCTTCCTCACCGGCGGTATTGAACAGAGAATGAACGGTTCTTGTGCCGGCGGAACGGGCGCTTTCATCGACCAGATGTCAACCCTTCTGGGAATAACGCCGACTGAGCTAAATGAGCTTTCACTCCATAGCCAAAAGCTTTATCCCATTGCATCACGTTGCGGCGTTTTTGCGAAATCAGACATTCAGCCGCTTTTAAATCAAGGGGCGAAGCGTGAGGATATCGCCGCATCTATTTTTCAGGCTGTTGTTGACCAGACGGTTTCTGGGCTTGCACAGGGAAGGACAATTGAAGGCAAGGTTTTATTCCTAGGCGGTCCTTTGTCCTTTTTAAGCGGGCTTAGAAATGCTTTTATAAAAACCCTTGGGCTTTCTGAGGAGAATGCTATATTCCCTGAGCTTGCGCCATGCTTCATGGCTTATGGCTGTGCCTTGCACGCATCAGAGACAAGCCAGCCTGAAACAATTGAATCAGTATGCGAGAAAATACTTTCCGCAAAAACTTCACAAAACGTTGTCCTCGGGAAGGTCCTTTTTGAAACAAAGGACGATTATCATTCCTTTGTTGAGCGTCATGCTAAGTTCGACCTGAAATATGAGGATATCAAAACCTATGAGGGCGATGCTTATCTTGGAATTGATGCCGGTTCAACTACAACAAAGCTAGTGCTTATTACCCCTGATGGGAAGCTTTTATACAATCATTATTGCTCTAATAAGGGACAACCCCTCGATATTATAGCAAATCAGCTCAAGGAAATTTATTCTCTCACCGGCGACAGAATTAAAATCAGGTCCAGCGCCGTGACCGGTTATGGCGAGGACTTGATTAAGGCTGGGCTAAAGCTCGATTTCGGAATTGTTGAAACTGTTGCTCACTATACGGCGGCTTCATATTTCTGCCCTGAGGTTGACTTCATCATTGACATCGGCGGACAGGATATCAAATGCTTTAAAATCAAAAACAAGGCGATTGACAGCATTATGCTCAATGAAGCCTGCTCCTCCGGCTGTGGCTCGTTCATTCAGACTTTCGCTCTCGCACTCGGTTATGATATCGCCGACTTTGCGAAGCTTGGGCTTGCGTCTGAAAATCCTGTTGACCTCGGCTCAAGGTGCACCGTTTTCATGAACTCATCTGTTAAACAGGCGCAAAAGGACGGCGCCAGCGTTGAGGACATTTCGGCCGGGCTTTCTTCAAGTATAATTAAAAATGCGATATATAAGGTTATCCGCGCTAAAAGCCCTGACGAGCTGGGGAAGAATATTGTCGTTCAGGGCGGAACCTTCTTAAATGACGCTGTTCTCCGCTCCTTTGAAATGGAGCTTGGGAGGAATGTTATCCGCCCTGCTATCGCGGGTCTTATGGGTGCGTTCGGCTGTGCAATCTATGCTAAGGAGCATTCCTCAGCCGACCATGCTTCAGAAATTATATCAAAAAGCGACCTTGATGAATTTTCATATTCAGCGAAGCCATCACAGTGCCGTGGCTGTACCGCAAATTGCAGTCTGACAATAATTACCTTCAATGACGGGCATAGATTCATTTCGGGGAACCGCTGTGAAAAGGGCGCCGGAATTAAAACGGTCACTTCGCTCACTAATCTTTATGAATACAAGTATAATAAGCTGATTGAAACTTGTGAAAGAAAGCCGCAAAAGGCTATTGCTAAGGTTGGATTCCCGCTTGCGCTCAACTTCTATGACCAGCTCCCGCTTTTCCATTCGCTTTTCACTGAGCTTGGCTTTGAGGTTGTATTGTCCGAGGAATCAACAAGAGATACCTATTATAAGGGACAACACACCATCCCGTCCGATACCGTATGCTATCCGGCGAAGCTCGCTCACGGGCATATTGAAAGCCTTCTCGAAAAGGGCGTTGATTTCATATTTTATCCCTGCATGAGTTATAATATTGACGAGGGGGACAGCGACAATCATTACAACTGCCCTGTTGTTGCATATTATCCTGAGCTTTTAAAGGCGAATATGCCTCATCTAAATGATGAGAATTTCATTTTCCCGTATATTGATTTGAACAGGAAAAAGCACGTCGCTAAGGCAATTTCAAAATCGCTTAAAAAGTATAACATTTCAGCTAAGGCAGTTTTGGCAGCGCTAGATGGCGCTTTCAAGGCTCTTGACGACTTTAATGCCGATATTCAGGCAACAGCAATGAATATCATTGCCGAAGCCCGAGCAAGTGGCAAGAAGATAATCGTTCTCGCCGGTCGCCCATATCACATTGACCCTGAAATTAATCACGGCATTCACAAGCTGATTTCATCGCTTGGCATGGCTGTTGTCACCGAGGACAGTATTTTTAACCTCGGCGAGAACGGGAAGCTCGATATTTTAAATCAATGGACCTATCATTCAAGACTTTATAGAGCGACTCAATATGTTACAACTCAACCTGATGTGCAGCTGGTTCAGCTTGTTTCCTTCGGCTGCGGAATTGACTCAATCACAACCGATGAAATCCGCGGAATATTAGAGCAGAATGGCAAGCTTTATACACAACTTAAAATAGATGAAATTAATAATCTCGGTGCTGCAAAAATTCGTTTGAGAAGTCTTGTTGCTGCCCTTGAAGTGAAGGAGGGCTAGTATGTCAAAAAATGAAGCCCCGAAAAAGCCAAAACCCTCGGGCAGAATTCATTCAACACGTTTTACACCCGAAATGAAAGAGGAATACACCATTCTTGTCCCCGATATGCTCCCCATACATTTTAACCTTATTCTTTCTGTTTTCAGACAGTATGGGTATAAGATGGAGCTTTTGCAGACTTCATCACGCAGTGTTGTCGACGAGGGGCTGAAAAATGTTCATAATGACACCTGTTATCCTGCACTTTTAGTAATCGGGCAGTTTTTAGACGCACTCAAAAGCGGAAAGTATGATGTGAACAAAACCGCACTGATGATTACACAAACTGGCGGCGGCTGCCGTGCTTCAAATTATATTCACCTTTTAAGAAAAACCTTGAGCGCTCAGTTCCCTCAGGTTCCTGTTATTTCGCTTAATTTCAGCGGGCTTGAAAAGGGCAATAGCTTCGAGCTAACTATTCCAATTGCGTTAAAGCTCGTTTTCGCTGTTCTTTATGGCGATATGCTGATGCTTTTATATAATCAATGTCGCCCCTATGAGCTTGTCGAGGGTGAAACCGATAAGGTTCTTGAAAAATGGGAGAAGAAGCTGAACGAGGCATTCGCTCATAACAGCTATTTCTCAACTGCAAAAACCTATAGACAAATCCTCAATGATTTTTCTCAGATAAAGCGTTCGAAGGATAAAAAGCCGAGGGTTGGAATCGTCGGTGAAATATATGTTAAATACTCGCCGCTTGCCAACAACCACCTTGAAGAATTTTTGATTTCTGAGGGCTGTGAGCCTGTTGTCCCGGGACTTTTAGACTTCGTAATGTATTGTGCGGCTTGCATTATGGCTGACGCAAAGCTATATGACTTTAAAAATAAGACGACCTTAGCGAATACCATCGGCTATAAGGTTTTATACGCGAAGCAAAAGCAGATGATAAAAATCATCAAGGAGCATGGTGAGTTTTTCGGCCCTCACGATTTTGAACACCTTAAAAAAGAGGCGGACAAGTATATCAGTCAGGGCGTAAAAATGGGCGAGGGCTGGCTTATTACCGCTGAAATGGCGGCTCTGGCACAAAGCGGAACTGAAAATATAATCTGCACACAGCCGTTTGGCTGCCTCCCGAACCATATTGTTGCTAAAGGAATGTCAAGACGAATTAAGGATGCCTTCCCTGATGCAAATATTGTTGCTATCGACTATGACCCCGGCGCAACCAAGGTCAATCAGGAGAACAGAATTAAGCTTATGCTCGCTAACGCTAAAAAGGTTAAATAAGAACAATGTAACCATAACCCCCTCTTCACATATACTGTCAAGAGGGGGGATTTTTATGCTCGCTGCTTTTTTATTGGTTATTGCTATTTGTATAGACGCATTCACGACATCTATCACTTATGGAATCGGTGGAATTAAAATTCCGACTATTTCTGCGCTCATTATCAGCTTTATGGGAACAGTATTTTTGACTGTTTCACTTTTTTTTGCGAAAGTCATCAGCGGCTATATTTCACCACAGCTTTGTATCACACTCAGCGTTTCACTTCTTATCCTCATCGGGGTGACTAACCTTTTTCAAAACACGATAAAAGCTTATCTTCGGAAAAACAAAAAAAAGAATGTGAGGTTCTCGCTTTTTAATATTTCTTTTGTCATCGACATTTTCCTTGACGAAACTAAGGCGGATATCGACAATTCTAAAACCCTTTCAGCGATGGAAGCCTTAATGCTCGGATTTGCACTCTCCGTCGACTCCCTCGCCACCGGGTTTTGTGCGGGGCTTTCCGTCGTCAGTATCCCTGAAGCGATAGCACTTTGCTTTTTAATCGGATTTTTAGCAGTAAGTCTCGGCTGTTTCATCGGCGAAAAGGTGTCAAAGCGCACGAAGGTTGACCTTTCGTGGCTAAGCGGAGTTACATTGATTATTCTAGCTGTTTCAAAGCTGTTTATTGTTAATTGATTACACCGGATTCGTTGACATTATATTCATTGTGTGGTATATTTAAAAAAAACCTAGGAGTATTATAATGGAACTTAAACACGCTGTTTTAACTTTTCTTGAAAACAACAGAGGTAACAATATTTCAGGCGCAAGCCTGGCGAGCGAGCTGAAGGTTACACGAAGTGCAGTCTGGAAGGCGATAAAAGCCTTGCAGGACGAGGGATATGACATAACAGCTATGACAAACAAGGGGTATTGCCTCGCTGAAAATTCAGACATTCTTTCAGCAATGAGCATATCCCCATTCTTGTCCGGACAAGCAAGCGACTTCAAGCTTGAGGTTTTTAAAACCATAGATTCAACAAATAATTATGCTAAAAAGCTCGCACAATTGGGTTCCCCTCAAGGCACTGTCATCATTTCAGAGGAGCAGACCGCCGGCCGTGGACGACTCGGGCGAAGCTTTTTTTCCCCGCCCTCAACCGGTATTTATATGAGCATTATCCTGCGCCCAAGGGTTTCCGCCGAGCATTCTCTGTTGATTACAACAAGCGTTGCTGTCGCTGTCGCTAAGGCTATTGAGGACACTACGGGGATTGAAACACAGATTAAGTGGGTCAACGACATATATTATAGCGGGAAGAAAATATGCGGAATCCTCACTGAAGCCTCGATGGATTTTGAGAGTGGTGGCCTTGAATACGCAATCGTCGGCATTGGCATAAACGTTTCAACAATGCGGGAGGAATTCCCCGAACAGCTTAAGGAAACAGCTACTTCAATTTTTTCAAGAAAAATCAAGAGGTCAATACGAAGCGCTTTAATCGGAGAAATTCTCAATAATATTTCAAGGATTTGTAATAATGTTGAAAATGCTGAATTCCTTGAAGAATACAAAAAACGCTCATTTTTGATTGGTCAAGACATCTGGGTAATCAGCAATGACAAGTACGAGCCGGCTGTTGCAATCGACATTGACGAAAAAGCGAGGCTGGTTGCCCAGTTCCCAGACGGGAGCATAAAGCTGCTGAACTCAGGAGAAGTCAGCGTGAGAAAAAGATAAGCACAACAAAAAACCCTCAAGGATAAAACCTTGAGGGTTAAATTATTGCTTTGACTTAGTTAATGTGAAATTAAGCTAATTCAGCGAAATACTTGATTGTTCTAACCATTTGTGATGTGTATGAATTTTCATTGTCATACCATGAAACAACCTGAACCTGATATAGACCGTTTCCGAGGTCTGAAACCATTGTCTGAGTTGAATCAAATAGTGAGCCATAAGAAATACCGATGATGTCAGAAGAAACTAGCTCTTCTTCTGTGTATCCGAATGAAGCTGATGAAGCAGCCTTCATAGCGGCATTAATGCTAGCCTTAGTAACATTCTCGCCCTTAACAACAGCAACAAGAATTGTTGTTGAACCTGTTGGAACCGGAACTCTTTGTGCTGAACCGATTAGCTTTCCGTTTAGCTCAGGAACAACAAGGCCGATAGCCTTAGCAGCACCAGTTGAGTTAGGAACGATGTTGCAAGAAGCAGTTCTGGCTCTTCTTAGGTCACCCTTTGGATGAGGTCCGTCAAGAGTCATCTGGTCACCGGTCCAAGCGTGAACTGTTGTCATGATACCGCTCTGGATTGCAGCGAAATCGTTAAGTGTCTTAGCCATTGGAGCTAGACAGTTTGTTGTGCATGAAGCAGCTGAGATGATTGTATCATCCTTGGTAAGGATGTTTTCGTTAACGCTAAATACAACTGTTGGTAGGTCGTCGCCAGCAGGAGCTGAAATAACAACCTTCTTAGCACCGGCATCAATGTGAGCCTGTGACTTAGCCTTTGAAACATAAAAGCCTGTGCACTCAAGAACTACGTCAACGCCGATTTGGCCCCAAGGTAGGTTCTTAGCGTCTTTTTCAGCATAAATCTTGATTGTCTTGCCGTCAACTGTGATTGAATCTTCACCAGCTGTAACCTTATCTGCAAGAGCATATCTTCCCTGAGCTGAATCGTATTTTAATAGATGAGCTAGCATTTTTGGGCTTGTTAAGTCGTTGATAGCAACAACTTCATAACCTTCTGCTCCAAACATTTGTCTGAATGCAAGACGTCCAATACGTCCAAAACCATTAATTGCAACTTTAACTGCCATAATTAATAATCCTCCTAAATATTTTCTATTACTATTTTAAACCAAAAAATATATTTTTGCAAGTACTTTGACAAAAAATTAACTTATTTTTTCAAATTTTATCTAGCTCACAAAAAACTAATTTTTATTAAACTATTATATGTTTATTTTCATTATATATTATTTTTATTAAATCCTTATTTTGATATATTTTGCTAAAATTTTAAACATTTTACATTATTTTTACTTTCACATATTTACAATTTATTAATTTGAAGCTATAATAATTATTTAAGGTATAATCATTGATTTAATAGGAATTTTACTATATATAAGTCATTTTTTCTAAAAGGTGTGAAACTGATAATGAATAAAAAGTTGCAAATATTATGCGAAGTATTTTCTAATTCAACAACCACAAGCGCTATGATAACAGATGGAGAATTTAATTTGCTTTGGACTAACAATGAAGATTTGATTGATTTGACAGGGGAAAATATCAGCTCATGTATTTCCTTCCCTCATAATTATCAGAAGGAAGATAATGTTATTGCCCAAGCTTCATTTAATGATAATAATTTCTCAATTAATTTGCTTCCTGTTTTTGAAGGCAATAAGCTAGTTGGCTTTTTATTAAGGCTCATCACTCATAAGGAGCTTAATGACCATCAGCTCAACAGGGATTTTAACGAAAGTCAGGTTGAATATTTCTCTCATATTCGAGGACATGTTTCTGGAATTATTAGCTGCTGTATGATGCTATCAGAGTCACTTGAACAGCATGAGCTTTATGATGAGCTTAATGTTTTGAATAATCAGCTTAATTATTGCTATAAGCTTCTCGCGAGCTTGCTAAATCGCTCTGAAATTGCCAAATATTCTTTTGCCCTTCACAATATCACCAGAGTAAATGCCGGGAACTTTATAAATGATATTATTATGATTGTGAATGCTTTGTTAAGAAGCACTAACATTTCTGTTGAATCCACTGTCAAGAACGATGTTTTCATTGACGTTGATGCTGACCGCTTTGTCGTTTTGCTTCTTAATATAATCGTCAATGCTGTTCAGAATAATATTGAAGAAAAACGGGAGATTTGCATTTCGCTCACCAGTGATGATAATAATGCAATCCTCAGCATTTTGGATAACGGTAATGGAATGTCAAAGGAAACCATCGAGAGCATCTTTTCAAAAACAACACAGGGGACTGTTAATACAATGAATTTTGATAAGAAGTCTTCACTCGGTTTTTATATCATTAATTATTTTTGTAATGCCTTTAAAGCAACTATGTATCTTTCCTCAAAGGAAAATGAAGGAACCACCATTTCTCTTAGAATCCCTTTGAGCAAGGATAATAATTTCCCCGACTTTGTTGAAAGCAAAACTTCAGAATATCTTACGAATC
The DNA here is from genome assembly GCA_023429785.1 of Bacillota bacterium. Taxonomy (GTDB): domain Bacteria; phylum Bacillota; class Clostridia; order Oscillospirales; family Ruminococcaceae; genus SZUA-444. Next base: position 63,062 of record JAEZDD010000001.1, read on the forward strand.
GTTTTTCTAATATATATGTTGCTCTATCTCAGATTGTCGAAATAAAATTTTTCTAATATTTTTATAATAGCTTTCTTTTTGTATAAAATTCAAAAAGGGCTATTTTTTTATTAAATTTATTCTTGCTTTTTTCTTCTAAAAATAGTACAATATTTAATAATGGTTTTGTAAGGGCACAAGCTATGCTCTTATTAAACAAAAAATGAACAACGCTATTTGCTGTCGTTGAAAGGAATGTTAATATGCCGATTAAGTATGTGTTTGTGACTGGCGGAGTGGTTTCTGGGCTTGGAAAAGGTATTACTGCTGCATCTTTAGGAAGACTTCTGAAAGCCAGAGGCTATAAGGTAACTATTCAGAAATTTGACCCATATATCAATGTTGACCCGGGGACAATGAGCCCTTATCAGCACGGGGAGGTTTTTGTCACCGATGACGGCGCCGAAACTGACCTTGACCTTGGACATTATGAAAGATTTGTTGACGAAAATCTTTCGGTGAACTCGAATGTTACCACCGGCAAAATATATTGGAACGTATTGAATAAGGAGCGTCGAGGCGACTATCTCGGTGGGACTGTTCAGGTTATCCCTCACATCACCAACGAAATAAAGGAAAGAATTTATAGAGTTGGCAAGGAGAAAAACACTGACGTTGTCATCACTGAAATCGGCGGAACTGTCGGCGATATCGAAAGCACACCATTTCTTGAAGCAATAAGACAGGCGGCTGTTGAAGTCGGACGTGAGAACTCGATGTTTATCCATGTTACACTCGTTCCTTTTATCGCCGGCTCAAACGAGCTTAAATCAAAACCGACTCAGCACTCTGTTAAGGAGCTTTTATCCCTTGGGATTCAGCCGAATATTCTTGTTTTAAGAAGTGAACAGCCTATTCCTGAGGAAATGCGCAACAAAATCAGCCTTTTCTGTAACGTTCGTGCTAAAGATGTTATCCAGAACCTGACCGCTCCTTCACTATATGAGGTTCCGCTTTGGCTTGAGCGAGAGGGGCTTGCTGATGTTGTTTGTGAGCAGTTAGGGCTGAAAAACAATACTCCTGACCTGACCGAATGGGTTTCAATGGTTGAAAACCAGAAGAATGCCGACAAAAAGGTGACTATCGGGCTTGTCGGAAAATATGTTGCGCTCCCTGATGCTTATCTGTCTGTCGCTGAGGCTTTAAGACACGCCGGCTTCGCTAACAACTCAACTGTTGAGATAAAATGGGTTCACTCTGAGGATGTAACGCCTGAAACCTCTGAGGAAATGCTCTCCGACTGCGACGGGATTCTCGTTCCCGGCGGCTTTGGTGACAGAGGGATTGAAGGGAAAATTCAGGCTATCCGTTATGCCCGTGAAAACAAAATTCCGTTCTTTGGGATTTGTCTTGGAATGCAGATGGCTGTTGCCGAATTCGCTCGAAATGTCGCCGGTCTTGAGACTGCTAACTCAAGCGAGTTCGGTGAGGAAAAATATCCTGTTATCGATATTATGGCCGACCAGAAGGATATCACAGAAAAAGGCGGAACGATGCGACTTGGGCTTTATCCCTGCAAGCTGACCGATGGCACAAAGGTGAGAGAAATTTATGGAGAGGCTTTGATATATGAAAGACATCGTCATCGTTATGAGTTCAATAATGCTTTCAGGCAAAAGCTCACTGATTCAGGGATTATTCTGGCTGGGCTTTCACCGGACAGCAAGCTTGTTGAAATTGTTGAGCTAAAGGACCATCCCTGGTTCGTTGGCGTTCAGTTCCATCCTGAATTCAAGTCAAGACCAAACAGGCCGCACAAGCTTTTTCAGGATTTTATACGCGCTTCGCTTGAAAATCAGTAAAATTACACTCCGCTCTTTTGAGCGGAGCTTTTTGTTGTATTTGTCTTAATATATATGACATTTGACACTTGCGATTTTTTTTAAATGCTATATAATAATAATTAATTAACAATTGAAAGGAATTTTGTATGAGAAATAAAACTTCACAAATATTCATCGGACTTAGCTTCATCTTACTCGGTGTCGCATTCATCGGCGATGTTCTTAACTTCTGGGATTTCAACCTTTTCTTTGACGGCTGGTGGACACTGTTCATAATTATCCCATGTATTGGCAGCATGATTAACAACGGCATTAATGCGGGGAATGTCATTGGTGTCGGCATTGGCGTTGTCCTTTTTTTATCGGCTCAGAGCTATTTATCTTTTACAGATTCTGTTAGAATAATCCTCCCTGCCGTTCTTGTTATAATCGGCTTGACTATTATATTTAAAGGAACCTTCAGAAATCAGTATTCCCCTAAAATTTCCTGCGACGGGAAAGTGCCTGATTTTTCAGTAATATTCAGCAGCTCAAAGCCTTATTTCAACAACGAGAAATTTATCGGCGCTCATGCCTCGGCTATTTTCGGCGGGGTTGAGCTGAACCTTAGAAATGCGATTATTGATAGTGACTGCCAGATTAATTGTGATGCAATCTTCGGTGGGATTGACATTCTTCCCCCGCCAAATGTTAGAGTTAAGCTGTCTTCAACACCAATATTCGGCGGTGCTTCAAATAAATTTTATACAATGGCACCTGATACAGCCCCGACTCTATATATTAACGCAACCTGTATTTTCGGCGGCGTTGAAATTAAATAGTTTTTATATTAAAATGCAAAAAGACGGTTACATTTAAAATGTAGCCGTCTTTATTTGCAAATGAAATTCATTTAATTAGTCAGCACTTATTGCTGAAACAGGGCAAACGCCAGCACAAGCTCCACAATCAATACATGTATCAGCATCGATAACATACTTATCATCACCAGCTGAAATTGCGCTAACTGGGCATTCAGCTTCGCATGCTCCGCAGCTGATGCATTCATCGTTAATTTTATAAGCCATTTCAAAAAACCTCCTTTGAGAAATCAAAAGCAGCTAAATTCGAAAGCTTGCTTTTATAAATTAATTTTACCACAAAATTATAAAAAATCAAGCACTTTAAAATATTTATAACCGATACTTAAAAAATTTTCGGCCTATTTATTTTTAATGCTATTTAATCGGCTGTCCATAGGTTTTTATAAAGTCAATATAATACTTCACCGCCCTTGAGAGTGACGATATGTTAATATTTTCATTTATAGCATGTGCGCTCTTTTGCTGCTTTTCGCTGAGTGTGAGCGGGACAAATCTCAAGACGCACTTGCAGATTTTTGTATAATGCCTTGAATCAGTCCCCGCCAGCATAACATATGGGATAACAGGGATTTCGCCAAAGGTTTCGCGGACCTGACTGACGACCTTTTTGTATGCGTATGTGGTAGTATCAGCGACTTCAGAATAATCGTAGCCCGAAATCATTTCCATCCATAAGTCATTTTTTTGAGCAATTTTGCTGATTTTATTAAAGGTCTTTTCAAGCCCCTCGTGAATCATGAAACGCATATTTGCCGTGACCGATGCCGTTTCAGGGATAACATTGGCGCCGTGACTCCCCTCCGCCTGAGTGAAAACACAGGTTGAGGAAACGAGAGCATTAGCCTGACCCCCCATTTTGCTCATAAAATACGGAACAACCGGTGAAAACAGCCATAGGTTCCCCAGAAAAAACCGATACTTGAATGCCATATGCGGGACCATCGCCTTATACATTTGCTTTACCGGCTTCGTGAGCTTTTTCTTGAACGGCGGTTTTCTTTCAATAGTGTCAATCATTCTAGCCAGTCTGGCGAAAGGGTTTTTCTTGAATGGAATTGAGGCGTGTCCACCATGCGAATGTGCGATAAACTTGACATTTGCACGGCCCTTTTCGAATATACCAATCATCGCCGAGGAGGCTTCGGCACCGAGCAAGCCGCCCATAACCGCCCCGCCCTCGTCCATAACCAAATCAAGTGTGATTCCTTTTTTATATAAATAATCGACGGTCTTGACAGCCCCGTCGCCTGTAATTTCCTCATTGTTCGATGATGCAATATAAACGTCGCAATAAGGGACAAAATCCTCGCTCAAAAGATGCTCGACGGCTTCTAGGATTGCACAAAGAGAACCCTTTGTATCGACAGCCCCCCTTCCCCAAACCTTCCTATCTGTTATCGTCCCTGAAAAAGGCGGGTATTTCCACTCGCCGCTAGCTTCGACAACGTCCATGTGTGACATCAGCAAAATCGGCTTTTTATCCGAATTCCTCCCTCTCCAGCGAAACAGCAAGGCCCCGTCAATGTCAACTTTTTCAAGCCTTTTATGTATGTTCGGATAAAGCTGCTCGAGCTTTTTATGAAATCTGTATATCTCTGTATTATCGTCACTCCCACGGGTGCTTATTGTTTCAATCTGTATCAGCTGTGAAAGGTTGCTTGCATACAATTCAGGGTTTAAGCTCTCGTGGCCTGTGTCAAAGGATTTCCCCTCAAAATACTTCCCCTTCAATCTTATTGCATTAATAAAGGCTGTCAAAAATATCACAAAAACAGCTGCTCCGACTGATAAAAGTATTATATAAAATGTAATCATAAGCCACCCACTTTAATAATTGTTTTATTAATATATTATACTACACAAAAATTGATTTTTCCACAACTTTTTTTATAAAGCAAAAAGCAGATGAAATTCTTCATTCTGCTTTTTTCATTTAATATTATCTTGCGTTATTCAAAAACCTGTTGAATTCTGCTGGACTTGAGCATCTTTCAATTCCGCTTTGAAGTGAAATGACATTTTCTCTCACCATTCTTGCAAGCTCCTGGTCGAGCGACTGCATTCCCTGAGCCTTCCCTGTCTGGATTGCTGATGAAATCAGGTGAACCTTGTCCTCACGAATCATTGAGCTGACAGCGTCCGTCACGCTTAAAATTTCAAGACAGGCTATCCGTCCGTTCCCGTCCGCACGTGGGATAAGTGTCTGTGTGCATATTCCCACTAAAACAGAGGCGAGCTGAGTCCTTATCTGCTTTTGCTGATGCCCTGGGAAAACGTCGATAATACGGTCGATTGTCGAGGCGGCGCCGGATGTGTGGAGAGTGGACAGGACGAGGTGACCCGTTTCCGCCGCCGTTACTGCCGCATTAACGGTTTCTAAATCCCTCATTTCGCCGACAAGAATGACGTCTGGGTCTTCACGAAGGGCTGACCTCAAGGCGCTGGCGAAATCCGGCACATCAAGCCCGACCTCCCTCTGATTAATCATACATTTTTTATTAGTGTGCATATATTCAATCGGGTCTTCTATGGTGATAATATGTGAGCTTTTTGTTGTATTTATTTGGTCAATCATTGCGGCGAGGGTCGTTGACTTTCCAGAACCCGTCGGGCCTGTCACTAAGACAAGTCCTCTTGGCTTCGCTGAAAAATCAGAAAGCACAGGCGGGAGCTTTAAGTCGGACAAAGTCGGGATATCCGCATGAAGTATTCTTATCGCAACAGCTGTGTTCCCCCTCTGGCGATAAATATTGACTCTATGCCTATGCCCGCTTTCGCTGACAAAAGTGAAGTCGGTATCAATCTGCTTTAAAACCTGACTTTTTTGTTTATCGCTTGTCATCCGGTCACAAATGCTTAAAATATTTTTCTCAGACAGCTCAGGATATTCAGGCAAGCATTTTAATACCCCGTTGTCACGAACAACCGGCGGCATACCCACTGTTAAATGAACATCCGAACATCCACGATTTCTGGCATTGTACAGTATTTCGTCTATATCCATTTTCCCCTCCAAAAGCTTATTATTTGATTTTAATTAAATTATATCACTAAAATTTCAATTTTTCAACAATATGCGGCACCAATTCAGATTAACCTTTGAATGATTTTTATTTCATAAAATGCACTTCCGACTCACAATAAAGGTGATTTTGACATATTATGAATTAAGCTATAACCTGTTATAGCACTGATAACTTCAGTTTTAAGGGAGAGATTTAAATGGATGCTTATGATATGAGCTTTTTTAATCAGATTTTTTCGGGCGAGGGAACCCCGGGCGGGATTTCTTCACCGAATAAGACAATTACAAATCCCCAAAATATTCAGAATATTCAAAATATGCAAAATCAGCGCCAAATGCCTTCTCTTTCAGAAATGCCGACCACACCATTTCCAAAAGAAACCCCAATAGCAATGGCTTATGTTCCTTATCAAATGTGGGAAAAGCCCTATGATGATGCCGTAGCACTCTCAAGAGGCACTATCTTCCCTTCACTGGATAAGCCGTTTATCGGAGAGGAGGCTGTTAAAGATGCAAGAAAGAGATAAATTATTAAGAAAAATCCAGATGTACAGCTTCTTTCTGACTGACTTGCATCTGTATCTTGATACTCATGTTACCTGCAAGGAGGCGCTTGAGCTTTTCCATAAATACAAGGATTTGCTGGCTAAGGCTATGCAGGAATATTCAGAAAAATTCGGCCCTATTTCAATGTCACAGATGAACGATAAAAATACGTGGACATGGGTTGCTGACCCGTGGCCTTGGGAAAGAGGGGAATAATTTATGTGGCAATATGAAAAGAAACTTCAATATCCCGTTAATATAAAAAATCCGAATCCGGCTATGGCGAAGGTTATCGTAAGTCAGTTCGGCGGGCCTGACGGTGAGCTTGGTGCCGCCACACGTTATTTAAGCCAGCGCTTCACCGCACCAAAGCCTGAAGTTAAGGGCGTTCTCAACGATATAGGAACAGAAGAGCTGGGTCACGTCGAAATGATTTGCGCCATAATTTATCAGCTGACAAGAAATCTTTCAATTGCTGAAATCAAGGCGAGTGGTTTTGACACCTATTTCGTTGACCATACGACCGGCATTTATCCAATTGCTGCGTCGGGGACACCTTTCACCTCGGATATGTTTCAATCAACAGGTGACCCTATCGCTGACTTAACCGAGGATTTGGCAGCAGAACAAAAGGCAAGGCTTTCTTATGACAACATCCTAAGGCTCTGCGATGACAATGATGTTCGTGACCCGATTAAATTCCTTCGTGCCAGGGAAATCGTTCACTTCCAACGCTTCGGCGAAGCATTAAGGCTCGTGACCGACAGCCTCGACGCAAAGAACTTCTATGCTTATAACCCGAGCTTTGACAGAAAGTAACTTCTTAGCAGAACAAATTATTTTATGGTTTGTTCTGCTATTTTTTTATGCATAATATTGTAATTGGTTAAATTTTGATGTATAATAAATAATATAGAAAAAATTTCACTACATATGTAATTTTTCGCCCTGCAAAAATATTTCACTTTTCTGACTAATATAATTTATTAAACCAATATTTTTAAGGAGGATTTTTATGTCTGCAAATTGTCAAAACTGTGGTGCTGTCCTTGAAGACGGCGAAAAATTCTGTCACGCTTGTGGAAAGCTGGCTGAATTCACTGCTAATTCACAGCCTCAGCAATCCGCTCCCACCCCAAACTTTTCACAGCCTCAGTATCAGCAACCTCAGTATCAGCAGCCTTATGCACCTGTCCCACCTTATGGCGCTCAGCAAGTAGCTCCTGTTATGAAGGTCGGGGACTATATGATTACCATGCTTATAGCAGCTATCCCTTGTGTTGGTATTATTTTTCTTTTTATCTGGGCATTCGGCTCAGAAGCAAATCCTAACAAGAAAAACTATTGCCGTGCTGTTTTAATCTGGTCTGCAATTATATTAGCACTTTATATTGTTGTGGCGATTGTTTTTGCTATTATTGGCGCTTCATTCTTTAATTCAGTCAAGGGAAGCTACTATAATTATAATTAATTTCTTCGTTTTTAAAAAACCTAAGTCCTGTATTGGATTTAGGTTTTTTTATTTTACATAGCTTTTACTATAAATATTGGTATGATTTTACGCTCAGGAAATACAGTAGAAATACAAATAATATTAGAAAGGGCTATTTTATGTCACAGATGTTTGAGGCTTTAAACACTATTATCGATGAAAAGAAAATAAAAACGGTTTTCCAGCCTATAGTTTCTTTAAGAGACGGGTCGATTTTTGGTTATGAAGCATTAAGCAGAATTACTGATACCTCCTTTCACATTAATATCGAAGATTTATTCTTCTTTTCCGAGAATTATAACAGAATCTGGGACCTTGAGCTTTTATGTCGGACAACCGCTCTTGAAACAGCTTTTTTAAAGGCGAATCCTTTTTCTGATAAAAAGCTTTTTCTGAATGTAAACCCTAATGTAATGCACGACAGCAAGTTTAAACAGGGCTTCACCAAGGACTATTTAGAACAATATAATATCACCCCTGAACAGATTATTTTTGAAATAACCGAAAAAAAAGCTATCAAGGATATGAGCGGCTTTTTGTCAACCGTGAATCATTATAAGGAGCAGAATTATAAGATTGCCATTGATGATGCCGGCGCCGGCTATTCTGGGCTGAATCTTATCAGTGATATTAAGCCTCATTACATAAAAATCGATATGAAGCTGATTCATGACATTCAGCTTGACAGCCTGAAGTATGCACTCGTCAAAAGTATGATTGAGCTTTCAAATGTTTCGAGCATTTATCTTATCGCCGAGGGTATTGAAACCGCCGACGAATTAAAAACTCTTATAAATATGGGAGTTCAGTATGGTCAGGGCTATTATCTTCAAAGACCTGACGAACAGATAATGGATTTAAAGCCTGACATTTTAAAGGATATTATTGAGATAAACCGAAAGAAAAATCATATTAACGGAAGACAGGCGTCAAACGTTTTTATCGAAAACCTTTCCTCCAGCCCTATGTCTGTTGCCCCCAGCGTGACCGTTGAAAATGTCTATAATCTTTTAAACAAGAACCCATCGTATCAAGGCGTATGTGTTGTCGTGAATGATGAGGTCGTCGGCGTTGTCATGAGAAGCAAGCTTGTTCTCCAGCTTAGCGGGAGATATGGCTTCGCACTTAATCAGAACAAAATGATTTCCACAATCATGGACAGGGATTTTCTGAGCGTTGACTATCAGACTCCAATCAGCACTGTATCTCACATCGCAACACTAAGAAACCAGGATAATATGTATGACTTCATCGTTATAACTAAGCATTCAAAGCTGGTCGGGACTGTTTCAATCAAGGACCTTCTTCAGAAAATTACCGAAATTGAGCTTTTAAATGCGAAGTACCAAAATCCGCTTTCAGGCCTCCCCGGCAATATCGAAATCGAGCATAAGCTCATTTCCTGCACCGAGCATAAGATTGACAGCAGTGTGCTTTACATTGATATCGACAACTTCAAGGCTTATAACGACATTTATGGCTTTGAAAAAGGTGATTTGATAATAAAAAGTCTGGCTGAGATATTGAAGCTCTACGTCCCGCACAACGAATTCATCGGACATATCGGCGGAGATGATTTTATTATTATCGGTCGCTTTTCAGATGTTGAACAGCTATGTCAGCAAATAATAATAAGCTTTAGGGAATCAATCAAAAAATATTACAGCGAGGTCGACTTGGAAAACGGATACATTATAGCCCATAATAGACATGGGAATGTTGAGCAGTTCGCACTTCTTTCTATTTCAATAGCCGGTTGTATCAATGCTTGTGCCAATTTCTCTGATATGTATTCAATGTCCGAATCCTTATCGTCAGTAAAAAAAGAAATAAAGCAATCCGGCGGAAATGCATATAAGTTAATATAATTTTATCCACTTTTTGCTTTTGCATTAAGTGGATGTTTATTTTTATATTTTATTGTTAAACTATTGACATCAAAGCAAAAATATGTATAATTAAGTCTATTGTTAAAGGATTTATTATATATATTTTATTTCCAAAAATTAAAAGAGGTGTATCTTATGGCAGACTCATTTTTAATCCCTTTGCAGGTGTTTATCCTTGGTTTTATTATTTCGTTAGGTATTGCTTTTCTAATAAAGTTTATGCTTTTTTTAATCAGAGTTTCTTCAAAAAAGCCAAAAGTCACAGAAAAAAACAGCTAGTTTTAGCAAGAATTTAGAAAGACGGTGTTTAGTTTGTTCGGGATTGATTTTGCTCATATGTTTCAAGGGATTGGAACTATGTTTGTACAGGACACATCAACGGTTATTTTAAGAATTGTTTTAATTCTTTTCGGATTCCTCCTTGTTTATCTTGGAGTTAAGGGCGTTCTTGAGCCACTTATAATGGTTCCTATGGGAATCGGTATGTCGGCTGTCAATGCAGGTATGCTCTACCTTCAGGCAGAAAAGGTCGGTAACCTTATCATTGACCCTATGGTTACCAAAACTGACGATTTAATGAACATTATGCAGATTGACTTTCTGCAGCCAATATATACCCTGACTTTCAGCAACGGTCTGATTGCCTGCTTGGTATTCATGGGCATTGGAGTTCTTTGTGATATCGGATTCGTTTTGGCTCGTCCTGTTGTCAGCATGGTGCTCGCTATGTTCGCTGAGCTTGGAACAGTCCTCACCTTCCCTATCGCTAAGCTAATGGGACTTGACAACGGTGCTGCCGCCGCTGTATCTATTATCGGTGGTGCTGACGGCCCAATGGTTCTTTTCGCTTCACTAAAGCTTGCTCCTCAATACTTTGTTCCTATCACTATTGTTGCTTATTTATATTTAAGCCTGACTTATGGCGGATATCCATATCTTATTAAGCTTTTGGTTCCAAAGAGCATAAGAGGTAAAACGGTTGTGTCGCCAAAGCCAAAGCACAATATCACCTCAAAGGAAAAGCTCATTTTTGCTGTTGTTGCTAACTCAGTTTTGTGCTTGTTGTTCCCTTGCGCCGCACCTTTGTTTTTATCCTTCTTCATTGGAATTGCCATAAGAGAATCTGGACTGACAAAATATGCGAAGCTTATCGAAAACGGATTTTTATACATCGCGACATTTTTCTTAGGATTAATGCTTGGTGTCCTTTGTGACGCCAGAACAATTCTTGACCCAACTGTGTTGAAGCTTTTGGTTCTTGGAATGCTTGCACTGCTCTTGTCCGGTATCGGTGGTATTCTCGGCGGATATGTCATTTATTTAATAAAGGGCAAGAACTTCAATCCAGTTATCGGTATCGCCGGCGTTTCATGTGTTCCATCCTGTGCTAAGGTTGCTCAAAAGGAAGTTCTTAAGGTCAACAAAACAGCCTTCATTATGGAATATGCACTGGGTGCAAATATCTGTGGCGTTATCACTACCGCTGTATTGACGGGTATATATGTTACTCTCCTCTCTTAAAATTTATTATTAAATATATATTTTGATAAAGAAATCCGTTGGATTAGCTTATGCTTTGTTCAACGGATTTTTTATTTTATTTTTCGGTTTTAAGGATTAGCACTTTCTGCATAATTATTATATAATGATATATGGAGGTGTTAACATGAATTTAAGAAACAACAATATCACTGTCGGTGAAATAATGAGAAATCCTCAGGCAAAACAGCTAATGCAAAGAGAGCTCCCTGAATATATGAACAATACCATGCTCGCTTTAGCACAGGGTATGTCGCTTAATACTGTTTTAGGCTTCGCAAAGGGAAGAGTTTCAAAAGAAAAAATCGATAGGCTCACCATTGAGCTTGAAAAAATTTAGCTATCCCCTGGTTAAATCATTAATTACCTCACCGGCGATAATTAGCCCCGCAACAGCCGGGACGAATGCCGTGCTCCCCGGCACCTGTCGCCTGTGAGTGCATTTTCTTGCCGTATCAGGCGGACATATACAGTGAGTTTTACAGCTCGCCGCCATATCATCAATTGGGGCTCTTGGTTGTTCTTTTGAGTATACAACCTTGAGCTTTTTTATGCCCAGTTTTTTAAGCTCACGTCGCATTACCTTAGCGAGCGGACAAACTGTAGTCTTATAAATATCTGAAACCTCAAAAGCCGACGCGTCAATTTTGTTCCCCGCCCCCATTGATGCTATAATCGGGACGCCAGCCTCATTGCATTTTTTCACAAGCTCAAGCTTCCCCGAAACCGTATCAATCGCATCAACAACATAGTCATATTCAGAAAAATCAAAATCCCCCGATGTGTCCGGCATGAAAAAGGTTTTATGCGTTATTACTTCTGCGTCAGGATTGATTTCCAGAACTCTTTCCTTAAAGACATCGACCTTATATTTCCCCACTGTTTTTCTTGTCGCAATAATCTGGCGGTTAATATTTGTTAGACAGATTTTATCATCATCAATCAGCACAAGAGTCCCCACTCCGCTTCGCGCGAGTGCTTCAACGGTATATCCGCCGACGCCGCCGACACCAAAAACCGCAACCCTTGAACTTTTTAGCTTCTCCATTGCCTCTTTCCCATAGACTAATTCTGTTCTTGAAAACTGATTAAGCATATTATCTCCCCTATCGTGTAAATATGATAGCATATTAGATTAAAAAGTGCAAATTCTATTTTATTATGCTTTTTAATTATGGGAATATTTTAACTTGTAATAGTATCTTAAATATGATATACTGTTTTGGTACGATAAGTTGTCTTAATATTATCCAGCTGAAAATTTATCTTTTTTTGACATTCTATAGCTATTATTTTGGAGGAGATTATGGAGTTTTTGGAGATTTTAAAGGCAATTTTCCTTGGCATTGTTGAGGGAATTACCGAGTGGCTTCCTATCAGCTCAACCGGGCATATGCTGCTCGTTGACCAATTTTTGAAGCTTGAGCTTTCTGAAGCTTTCAAGAATATGTTTTTTGTTGTTATTCAGCTTGGTGCAATCATGGCTGTTGTTGTTCTTTTTTTTCACAAGCTCAATCCTTTTTCTCCAAAAAAGACAGCGGTTCAAAAGGAAGAAACATGGTCGCTGTGGATTAAGGTTGTTGTTGCTTGTCTTCCGACGGTTTTAATCGCATTGCCTTTTAACGATATTATTGAAAAATATCTTTCCACCCCTGTTATCATCGCCGCTGCACTTATTTTTTATGGTATACTTTTCATTGTCATTGAAAACAGAAACAAGGGGAAAATACCAAAAATTTCAAAGCTGTCAGAGCTGACATATTCGACGGCATTGTTTATCGGGCTTTTTCAGGTCTTATCAGTTATCCCGGGGACCTCGCGTTCTGGCGCAACTATCATCGGAGCAATTTTAATAGGGACTTCACGATATGTTGCCGCTGAGTTCACCTTTTTCCTCGCTATCCCTACTATGTTCGGCGCCAGCCTTTTGAAGCTTTTGAAGTTCGGCTTCCACTATTCCGGCATTGAGGTTGCTGTTTTAATTGTCGGGATGATTACCGCATTTTTTGTATCAGTTATCATCATCAGGTTCCTTATGGACTATATTAAAAAGCATGATTTCAAGGTCTTTGGCTGGTATAGAATTGCACTTGGTATTTTAGTGCTGGCATTTTTTGGAATTAAAGCCTTCATAGGTTAAATTTTATATCTGACAATAAATTAATTTTGACATAACAACTAATATTTTGATAATTCACTACTGGAGGTTTTTATGTTGCAATTTAAGCACAAGATAATTGCAATAAGAGTTATTCTTTTCTCTTTATTATCTTTAATTTTTATTTTTTTATTGGTTACAATAATTCTTACAAAGGCTAAGGACGATGTCCCTAATCGTCCAATCAATTCAGCCTCATCTGTTTCTGACGAGAGCAGTGCTGCGGACGTTGCTTTGCATGACGTTGTTGCCGAGCCTGAAGCTGTCGCGCCTGAATATCCTAAAATGTCCAATGACACCAAGGCTTTTGACCCTAAGTTTGTTGTCAGCGAGTATGCGGTTTTATTAGATGTTCAAAGCAACAATATTTTAGCGCAGAAGAGCAGTAATACACGGATTTATCCCGCTTCACTCACAAAAATGATGACTCTTCTTGTCGCCGTTGATCACATAAAAAATTATAACGATACATTTACAATATCCTATGATATCTTAGCCCCTCTTGTTAAAGCGAATGCTTCGCGTGCCGGTTTTTCTGTCGGGGAGCCGGTCAGGATGATTGACCTGTTGTATGCGGCTATTCTTCCCTCCGGCGCTGACGCTACCGTCGGACTTGCTGTTTCCTTAGCCGGCTCGGAGGATAATTTTGCGAAGCTTATGAACGATAAAGCGAAGGAGCTTGGGCTAAGGGACACTCATTTTGTGAATACCAGCGGTCTCCATAATCCAAATCATTACAGCACTGTGACTGATATGGCTGTCATCATGAAGGCAGTTTTAAGCAATAGCCTCTGCAAGACTATTATTTCGGCTCAGGATTATACCACTGCCCCCACCGCACAGCACCCGAACGGGATAAAGCTTTATAGCGATACCTTCAGAAAAATGTATGGCACTGAGGTTGAAAACGTTGTGATTTCAGGCGGAAAGACGGGGTATACTGACCAATCAGGGAACTGTCTTGCCACCTATGCTGTGAAAAATGGGAAGGAGTATATCGCTGTGACCGCTAAGGGCAGCGGGCCTTATAGACCTATTTATGACTCGTTCGCTATCTATGGAAAATATTTACCATAATTTTTTGGGCTGCATTGAATATGTAGCCCTTTTTTATCACATATTTGACATATATGTATTTTTGTTATATTATTATTCTATAATATTTTTAGGAGTGAATAAGTTTGAAAAATAAATTTTTCAAACTGGAAGTTTTGTGCTTTTCGGTCAAAATCACGACCGAAATTCGGCTAATGCCGAAACGCTCAAAACATTCCGCCTCTGTTAGAAAGGAATGGTCATAATAATGAGGATTTCATCAAAAGCGCGTTACGGACTGGCATCAATGATTTTTTTAGCTTTGATTTCTGTGGATGGTGAAAATATTACTGTTGTAAGTATTTCCGAAAAGCTTGGAATTTCAAAAATATATCTTGAGCAGGTTTTCTCTTTGCTAAAACGTGCCGGGCTTGTTATTTCCGTTAAGGGAGCCCTCGGCGGCTATCAGCTCACAAGAAAGCCCGAAAAAATCACCGCTTATGAAATTATTTATGCTATTGAAACGAGCCTCTTTGAAAGAACTGATGCTTCCGTTGAAATGAATTCAAATTATATTGAGCTAGCTATGGAGGGGCTGGTCTGGGATGAGCTCGACAGGAGTATTGCTCAGACCTTGAAAAAAGTTACACTTGCTGACCTTAAAAATCAGGCAGAAAATAATATGAATAAAAATGATTATATGTTCTATATTTAAAGTGAGGTTAATATTTGTATGATTAAGGATATCCAGAGCGAAATTTTAAGACTTAAAAAGGAGAAAGACATCTGCATTCTTGCTCACAGCTATCAGGCTCGAGAAATTATCGAGGTCGCTGATTTCACCGGCGATTCTTTTCAGCTAAGTGTAATGGCGAGCAAGGCACCGAATAAAAATATTCTCATGTGCGGGGTCAGATTCATGGCGGAAACTGTGAAAATTCAGTCGCCTGAAAAAACTGTCATCCTCGCGAACCCTATTGCCGGATGCCCGATGGCTGAGCAGATGGACAAGGAAATGATTGAAATGGTGAAATCACAATACCCCGATTATACCGTTGTGGCATATATTAATACAACCGCCGAGCTTAAAACAATCTGCGATGTCTGCGTTACATCCTCGTCCGCTGTCAAAATCATAGGCAAAATCGAAAACAAAAACATCCTTTTTATACCCGACTGCAATCTCGGGCATTATGTTCAAAGCCAGCTGCCCGATAAAAACTTCAAGCTTTTACAGGGGGGCTGTCCTGTTCATGCTGTTGTTAATTTAAGCGACGTCAAAAAAGCGAGAGAAGCTCACCCTGACGCTTTGCTCCTTGTTCACCCTGAATGTGTCCCTCAGGTCGTGGCAGAAGCTGATTTCGTCGGCTCAACGTCGGCAATAATGGACTTCGCAATAAAATCCGATAGGAAGGAATTCATTATCGGGACTGAAATGAGCATTGCTGAGCATCTTCAGTATCAATGCCTTGATAAAAAATTCTTCTATCTTTCTAAGAAAATACTTTGCCCTAATATGAAGTCAACAACCCTAATCGACGTATTAAACTCTGTGAAGGGTGACGGCGGCGAGGAAATTATCCTTGACGACGATACAATAGTTCAGGCGCGTAAATGTATTGATGAAATGATTAGGCTAGGCTAAAAGAAGATATATTGCTTAGGATATTTTATTTTTTGTAAAATTTTTAAAAAAGTATTGACAAAATTATATTTTAAGCATATAATGATAACATACTAATCATATATGTAATGAAGGAGTTGTTTTTATGTCAAAGATATTTAAAAGTTTAACAGATTTAATCGGGAAAACCCCACTTCTTGAGCTGAATAATTTTAGCGAGAAGAATAAGCTGGGCGCAAAGCTTGTTGCGAAGCTTGAATATTTCAATCCAGCCGGAAGCGTTAAGGACAGAATTGCTAAGGCAATGATTGACGACGCTGAGGCAAAGGGTATACTTAAACCCGATTCTATCATTATTGAGCCAACAAGCGGAAATACAGGCATCGGGCTTGCTTCTGTGGCTGCCGCCAGAGGATACCGAATTATCCTCACAATGCCTGAAACCATGAGTGTTGAAAGAAGAAATCTTCTAAAGGCATACGGCGCTGAGCTTGTCCTCACTGAGGGGGCTAAGGGAATGAAGGGCGCTATCGCCAAGGCTGATGAGCTGGCAAAAGAAACCCCGAACTCATTCGTTCCTGGTCAGTTCGTTAATCCCGCTAATCCTGCTGTTCACAAGGCAACAACCGGCCCTGAAATTTGGGATGACACAGACGGGAAGGTTGACATTTTCGTTGCCGGAGTCGGAACAGGCGGAACAATTTCCGGCGTTGGCGAATATCTCAAATCAAAAAATCCAAATGTTAAAATTGTTGCCGTTGAACCTTTTGATTCCCCAGTTTTATCTGAGGGAACAGCAGGCCCACATAAAATCCAGGGAATAGGCGCTGGATTCGTCCCTGATACATTAAACACTGGTATATATGACGAGATAATTAAGGTTCAGAACGACGATGCTTTCAAAACCGGCAAGGAGCTTTCAAAGTCTGAAGGCTTATTGATTGGAATTTCCTCCGGTGCTGCTGTATGGGCGGCAACAGAGCTGGCTAAAAAACCGGAAAATGCAGGGAAGACAATTGTTGTTCTTCTCCCGGACACAGGCGAAAGATATCTTTCCACACCACTTTTCGCTGACTAAATAAAACAAAAATCTCAAGTGAGGCGTAATGCTTCTCTTGAGATTTTTTATATTATTTTGATTCGACGAGCTTTTTAACCTCGGCTTCCTTCGCAAACAACGAACAGCCGCCGTCATGCTCACCGCCGACAAGCTCCATTTCTTTAAGCTTTTTAAATAATGGGGAGCTGAGCGCTTCGATAAGATGTGCGTCCTTTAAATTGCAGTCGCTGTATGGAGAAAACGGGCAAGGCTCGGCATTCCCGTTAGAATTAATATGAAAAAAACCTCTCCCGGCGGCGAGACACCCGCCTGTATATTTCTCATCGCCCGGGAATGACAGAAAAATCATGTCCTTATATTTAATTCTTAGCTCACGCTGCCTCTGTTCAAGATACTCACGTTCAGCCTCTGACGGCGCCAGATGCTCGGTATTTTTAGAAACAGGAACATATTCAATAAAAAGAACAACACGACAGCCATAATCAGAAACACTCTTTATGAACTCATCACTCGATACCTGCTGATAATTTTCTTTCGTGACTGTTATCGACACGCCGAACATTGTATTGATTTTCTTGAGCCTTGACAGAGCCGTCTGAATTATTTCAAAGGTCCCCTCGCCACGTCTTTCATCGGTTTTTTCACTGTCGCCCTCAATACTAATAATCGGAATTAGATTTCTGTTTTTGTCAAATAGACCTATGTAATAATCGTCAAGCATTGTGCCGTTCGTGAAAATCGGGAATATGATATCTTTGATTTTAGCCGCACTTTCAATTATCTCTCTTTTTATCAAAGGCTCTCCGCCAGCTAAAAGGATGAAGGAAATGCCGATTTCTTTTGCTTCTTTGAAAAGTTCACCAAATCGCTCGTCAGACATCGACTTATTATCACTGCCCTCGCCGCAAATGTTGTTCTCTCGGGCATAACAGCCCTTGCAGAAAAGATTACAGCTTGACGCTATGCTTGCGATTAGAAATGTGGGGACATGGATTCCCTTTTCATCATAGCTTTTTCGCAATTTTTTCGCCTTTAAATTTGAATATGAGTAATTCATCAGAAAGGCTGTTTCCTTTGGATTTTTTATTGTTGATTTTATTGCTTTCGAAATCAGATTGTCGATACCTCTGCTTAGGTATTCCGTCAGTTCATTATTATTCATAATACCTCCAAAATTTTATGCTCAATTAAGTGAATTATGACCTTCACTAGAAAATATATGATTCGCCTATGTATTTCAGCTCTTGAACAACACTATTATCCATTATATTTATTGCAATAATCGCAATTATTATTCCCAGTATCCCACCGACAAGAACGTCAGACGGGAAATGCAGGAATAAGTACATTCTCGAAAAGCCGATAAGAAGCGCCAATACCACCACAATAATGCCCGCAGTCACACTAATATTAAAAATTACTGCCGCCGCCGTGAAGGAAGCGGTCGTATGCCCCGACGGGAAGGAATAGTCGGTCGGGCTTTTAACTAAAAGCTTAATGTCCTTGCTTAAATCAAACGGACGTTTTCTGTGACAAAGAGGCTTTAAAATCACATTACAAATCAGAGCATTTAAAAATATCGCCAGCGCAAAGGTATAAGAATCATTCCTGAATTTCGGAATGAAGAACATAAAAAGACATAAAGCCAGCCAGATAAAACCCCAATCACCAAGCGAAGTTATAAAAACCATAATTTTGTCCAGCTTATTTGTCCTCATTTTTGACTGAAGAAAATTTAAAAATTTCAGCTCTTTTTCAACTACTCTATCCATTTGTTCCTCACTTGTTTTATTAATATTATATTTCAGCTAGGCCCTCAAAATGCCCATACTTGCTGACTTGCTTCATTCCCTCAAGAATTTCCTCCCTTGAAAAATCGCATTCCTCAAGTCGTTCATCGCTTAGCTTTGACAGCTCATCATAAAATCCCAAAGCCACCATTATCAACATTTCTGAATAGTATGAGTCCATTTCGTCGAATAATATATTCTCTGCTTCATTGATTTTCCCGTCTGCCAATAGGTTGGTCAGCTTATATTTTAAAAGCCCCTCACGCAAAACATTCCCCTCGTCATCAATGAAGTCGAATTCGTCAGCTTTTTTCTGGAATAAAATCCTAGCCAAAAATCTTGAGAGATTTTCAATCTCACGCATTATGAAATCATCTTGAAACATTTTAAACTCCTTTGTAAAGTATTGTATTTATTATACTACAATAATATAATTACTACAAGCTTTGACAGGAGTAACACATAATTATTAAAATATACAACGTTTTTGTAAAAAGGATTAGTAGTTTAAGAAAAATCTAATTTAACACATTTGCCGATTGAATTATTTTAATTTCAATGCTAAAATATAAGCGGCAAAAAGTTTTCACGCTGCGCTTTTTCGCCGAAACTCAATAATGTTACTATAAAATATGCGGGGATTGATTCAATGGTATTCAAAAGTGCTCAGGTTTTTATTGATAAGAATTTTTGCTATGCTGATGTCGAGGTTAAAAACGGAGTTATCATAAATATTTCTGACAAGATTTCATCGGACGATTTCATTGACCTGACCGGAAAAATGCTTCTCCCCGGTCTTGTCGATATACATACGCATGGGTGTCTGGGATTTGATTTTTGTACGGCTGATACGTCAGATATATCAAAAATGACGGATTTTTATTTAAGCCATGGGGTCACCTCAATTCTTGCAACAATAATAACCTGCAAGGAGGAGCGGCTGAAAGCCTCAGTTTCAACGATAAATAAATGTATCTCCGACGACTCCTTCCCCTCAATAATTCGCGGAATCAATCTCGAGGGTCCTTTTTTTAGTCATGATAAAAAGGGCGCTCACGACCCGCGATACCTCCGCCCTCTCGATGATGCTTTATTGAGAGAGCTGGATTCTCTTTCCGGTAATAATATCAGATTGCTGGATATTGACCCTATGCTTGAAGGCTCAATCCCTTTTATCAAAAAGCACAGCAAGACGAGGACAATTTCTCTCGCGCATACAAGCTGTGACTATGAGCTGGCGTGGGAAGCTATTAAGGCGGGCGCCAGCCATATTTCTCATCTTTTTAATGCGATGAACGGGATTCATCATAGAGAACCGGGGCTGATTGGTGCTTTTTGGGACAATGATGTATACGGCGAGCTTATTTGTGACGGATTTCATATTCATCCATCTGTGATAAGGCTTATGTTTAAATCAAATGCTGAAAAAATCATTCTTATTTCTGACTCAATCAGTGCGGCGGGACTCAGTGACGGCGAGTATTTCAGCGGTGGTCAGAGGATAACTGTTCACGATAAAAAAGCAACCCTTCAGAATGGCACAATCGCCGGCTCGACTATTTCCCTTTATGACGGGCTGAAAAATGCAATCGCCTATGGTATCCCCCCTGAGCAGGCAACCCTCAGCGCAACCATTTCCCCCGCTAAATCAGTGGGAATTGATAAGCTCGTGGGCAGTATTGAAGTCGGAAAGCGCGCCGACCTTCTCGTCACTGATCAAAATTTCGAGCTGTTAAGCGTTTTTGTTGGCGGAGCTGAATATAAGAAAAATCAATAAAAAAACCCTCCTGATTGAATGGTCAGGAGGGCAAAATTTTAATAAAATTACTTAATATCTCTTCTGTTGAAGCTATCGTATCCGATATAGCCCAGGCATATCACAAAAACAATTATATACACAACAGAGAATGTGAGCGATGGGGTGTATGAGCCTGACGCGGTTGCCGCAACCTGAGCTAAATCTGTCGAAGGGAATATTTTTTCTTTAAGCGAGAAGTTGCTGAACGGGATGAATTTAACCCACTCACCACTGGCAAACTGATACACTATTGCGAGTACTATGCTTTCGCAGAAGTATAATCCGATTGAAAGTCCCACGGCGAGGGCAGTATTTCTTGTCACTGTTGATATAATTAAAGCAAAAAGCATATATATAAATATTTTTATTGAGTTTATGAATACAACTGCTAATTGATATAGATAATAGTTAATTTCATATACGTTACCGTTTGTTGCGGTGACGAAAGGTTTAACCACGTGCTCACCAAACATAATCTGATTTGTCAATACTGATATGCCAAAGGTGATGAGAATGGCGGCAACCCCGACGGTGAAAATCGCCAAAATCTTCGCTGTATAAATTTTGTATCTTTTAACAGGGGCAATAATCAGCGACTTAATTGAGCCCGTCGATATTTCAGACGAAATCGTCCCCCCGGCTAAAATTATTACAAGAAGCATAACCAGAAATATCCCAATCCCGGATATACCTTCGGCAACAACACTATAGGTTGTGTCAAGTGGCATCCCGCTGATGTCTTTGTTTGAAATCATATTGTTTTCAAGCTTATAGGTTGTTATAGCAGCTTCATTTTTATATTGAGTTGCTTTGTCAGCGGTGAGCATTATCGGCGTCCCCGATAAATAATCTATACCGTTCAAAAGTGTAAGCCTTAATGAAGTGACTCTATCAATCATTCCCTCAATACCCGAGCTGATTTGCTTTGAGCCGGGATTATTAAGCATAATTTTTTTTCTTAAATCATTAGCCTCCAGATGAATTTTCTTCTGACCTTCTGTTAGCGTTGTATCTGAATTAATCGTGTCATTTTTATAATTGTAATAAGCGTTAAAATCCTTATTATCGATTATGGACATAAGGGTTGTGGCAGCTTTTTCGCAGGTCTCAATTTGCTTCTTCTGAACGTCAGTCAGGCTTTCTGCCGGTATTTTTTTAAGCTCTGAAAGAGTTGTATCGTTTTGTGCAATTGCGGACAATGTTTTACTCAAATATGTGTCTTCGTATAGATTAATTCCCTTTTGAGAAGCCAGCTCATTAATTTTTATTTGATTTTCTATATCTGTAATCTGAAATTCTATATTTGGCTTGTCTTCCTCTTTGGCTGACGCCAGCTTTTGCTTTAGCCCATCAAGGTCGCTTTTTAGCTGACTTAAATTTTTGTCAGAATTATCCTTTTGGTATGAGCTTGTATCAAGCTGACCACTTTGATTTTCTATCATGCTTAATGAGAATTTCATTAATGCGCCATACCCGAGCGTCAGAACAACAATAAGTATTAAAATGACTAAAATGCTGACCTTCTTAATTATCTTCGTGATTTCATTTAGAAATAAAGAATAAATCTTACTCAATTTCAACACCCCCACCAGTCATATTCATAAATGCTTGTTCAAGTGAAATTTCGGTCTTTTTGATTTCCATAATAGCAACCATATTTGAGGCGAGAAGCATATTAACCTGTGGAACTTCATCCTCGGGGATTTCAAGCTGAATGAAATTAATATTAACGTCCTTGATTTTGTCGGAATATTTTTCTTTGAGTATTTCATAAGCGACATCAGCCTGTTTTGTGAAAAACTTAAACGAAACCTCGCCCATAGCCTGGTCAAGAAGCTCCTTAATAGGCTTGACGCCAAGTACTCTCCCTTTATCAATGATAGCAACCCTGTCGCACATTAATTGCATTTCCGATAATAGATGACTTGAAACCAAAACGGCGACATTCTCCTCATGGGCGAGCTTCGTCACAATATCCCTAAGCTCTCTTATCCCCGCCGGGTCAAGTCCATTTGTTGGCTCGTCCAATATGAGAACCTTCGGTCTGTGAAGAATAGCTTGGGCAAGACCGACACGCTGCTTCATGCCGAGTGAATATTTTTTCACCTTTGTATTAATCCTGTTTTGCATCCCCACTAGGCTGACAACCTCGTCAATTCTCTCCTTAGTTACCCCTTTATGAAGCCTTGCATACATCTGAAGATTCGTTTTCCCGCTTAAATCCTTATACATTTCAGGGTTTTCAACTATACCGCCGAGATTTGACATTGCATCCTCATAATTCTTTTTTAAGCTAAGCCCGTTAATTGATATTTCGCCGCTGTCAGCACGAAGAAAGCCCATTACGATTTTTATTGTGGTGGTTTTTCCGGCGCCGTTTGGCCCTAAAAACCCGAAAACCTCACCTGGGAACAGCTCAATCGAAACATTATCAAGTATTTTTTTCTTCCCAAAATACTTGGTCAGATTATTTATTTTTAAAATAGCTTCCATTTTTACCCCTCCTTATTTATATTTATTTCTCATGGATGGTTCCTCAGTATATTTATTCGTATACCTTTGAATATCTGAATAGACAACCTTCCACTTCCCATCGACTTTTTGAAGAGAAATTTTATCTTCAGTCTGATTTAAAAGCTTATCACTTTTCCCCGTCATAATCGAATATCCATCATAGACAGTATCTGAAACAAATGTGACAGAAACAGAATTGTCGATGAATTCAAACTTTTTATATGAATTTATTGATTTGCTAAAGTTGTGTACCAGCTTAATACCTTTGCTCTGATTAATTAAATCCTCCTTTAAAAGCGCGGTGCTGCCTTTAAAATCTGAGGGATAAAATGCCCCCACATCTGCTTCCATCTGACTGAGGTATGTATCAAGCTCAGCCTGTGAGATTTTTGAATCAATATCACGGTATTTTTCTGGAAGCATTGAATACTTGACTTGTGCTGAAACATATTTTTCACAAATGTCCTTGATTTCTGGAATTTGTGCCTGCTGATAAAAGTAATTCACCACCAGATAAATTGCTACCGCAATAATTACCGCCACGGTCAATAATATGCCACGATTAATTTTTGAAAATACTCTCATAATTATTACCCTTTCCTTAGTCCTTTTAAGCTTTTTGTCAATAATACTCCCGCCGTTTTATGTGCAACAGCCAAAAAGCATTGACATTCCCCGTTGCATTTTATTTTAATATTGTACCATAATTAGTAAAATTATTCAACCACATTTTTCTTTTTTAAAAAAACAGGGGCGGCTTTCACCACTCCTGTTTTTATTTTTTATTCTGGATAATATCTCTCGAGCCAGCTCAGCTCACTTCTTTCTTCGTTCGCCTCATACCAGCCTATATTGTGAAGCTTGTGAACCCTCTGGAAATACTCCTCATACATCTTCCCCACACGCTCCATTGAATAGTTTTTTTCCGCCCATTCACGACATTTAAAGGGGCTGATTTTATCTATATTATTGACAGCCCAGCAAAACTCCTCAAAAACTCTGCACCGATATCCCGTCACTCCGTGAATTACTGTTTCAGGGAAGGCGCCCCAGTCCGTTGTTATTACCGGGGTCCCGCAAAGCTGTGCCTCAACATTAACTCCCCCGAACGGCTCAAGATAATATGTCGGCATGAGGACTGCCTTCGCGTTCCCCATCAGCTCTGCCCTTTCCTCAGGTCCGACTGCCGGACGATAGTTTATATGCTTTTCATTTTTTAAAAAAACACGCTCATCCGGATTATCGAGGCTCCCCTGCCCTACTATGTATAGCTCATGTCCGGTCGCTTTAGCCACATCAGATGCAAGCTGAACCCCTTTTCTGCTTATTATCCGCCCGAAATAAAGGAGATAATCCTTCTTTTTTTCTTGAAACGGAAAGGCCTCAATTTCGAAATAATTCGGGATGACAGCATCATACCAGCACCCATCGTTGATATTATTAAGCCCGTATATAAAATGCATCCATGCGTAGGATTCGAATATTCGATACTGTGAAAAAACCCCGTAATATCCTATCCCTGATTCAACCGTCAAAAGGTCAACTGCGTCTGATATATATTTTTGATAGCCTCCCATCGGGCATAGCAGAATATCGTCACTTTGCTTTCGCTCATTGATTGCATTTATTGCGTTGCTGCAAAAAATTTTATGTGCCGCATCATCCTGATTTTCCTTAAAAAATGATGTTGACCTGTCATACTCGCCATAATTTTCCTTTAAAACCTCCTGTGTTGATACTTCTATAAATTCATCGCAGTCCACCTCTGAGCCTTCAACCCCATAGAAATAGACGGTATGCCCATACTGCTTTATCATTTTTGCCAGCTTGATTATTTTCTGAGTGAATGCACAGGATGAATTTCGCTTATGTGTTTCAAGATGAGCTAGCCCTAATAAATGAAATCTTAATTTCGCCATTTCTGTCTCTCCTTTGTTAATATAGAATTTTTGATGATAATAAAATACCCTTTGCAGGGGAGCAAAAGGTATTTATTAAACTTTGTATTTAATAAGCTGTGATTTCTTAATGACTGGTAATAGCTTATGAAATATATACCGGTGTCAAAGTTACATAAGCATTTAATACCCCAGCCGGTAAAACTAAGTTTGTAACTATAACTGATGAGCCTAGTGCGATAGTATCGGCAGCTGCCAGTGTTAGGATTATGCTTCCTGATACTGAGCCTCCTTCAACATCTTGTAAAAGAAGTCTGGTAAGAACATTTTCTACGCCATCGATATACAAGCTCATAGCTGAACCAGATGTGCTTAACGCTGTGTATCCAAACTCAATTAGATACGTTCCTGCATTTGTAACATTAATTGACGTAGGAGAAACAGTTGAGTTTTTAAATGCTGTTGGGTTATTGAAAGCGACAAAAGTACCAACTGTTGTTATCGTTTGAGTTGCTGTATTTAATAATTGTGCAACTGCCAAGGTTGATGTCAATGTCGGGCCTGTTGGTCCTGTTAAGCCCGTTGCGCCAGATGGACCTGTTAAGCCTGTTGCGCCAGATGCGCCTGTTAGCCCTGTTGCGCCAGATGGCCCTGTTAAGCCTGTTGCACCGCTTGGTCCTGTTAGCCCTGTTGCGCCACTCGGTCCTATTACGCCTGTTGCGCCAGATGGGCCTGTCAAGCCTGTTGGTCCGGTTGGACCTGTGTCGCCTGTTGGTCCGGTCAAGCCTGTTGCGCCGCTTGGTCCTGTTAGCCCTGTAGCGCCACTTGGACCTGTCAAGCCTGTTGGTCCTGTTGGCCCGGTTGGGCCGGTAGCCCCGGTTGGTCCTGTCGGGCCTGTCGGGCCTGTTGCGCCTGTCATGCCTGTTGCGCCAGATGGTCCTCTGAGACCTGTTGCTCCGCTTGGTCCTGTCTGTCCTGTTGCGCCACTTGGTCCTGTTGCTCCGGTTGCGCCACTCGGTCCGATACACCAATTACAACAATCATTCATACAGCCATTTCTATAAATATTTGAATCGTGCATATATATACCTCCATTTTTGATTATTAAGTGCTTTTTTAGTATTTTGCCTGTTATATTATATGGTTAATTTGGTTTTTGGTTACATCTTTAATGCATTTAATACATTTGCTATCGTCGTTTTGCTTGAAGAATTATACTCCTATTTTTCGATTCATAGTGATAATAATTTTGATATCACAACTAAAAAGCCTTCGGCATACAATATTATTGGATAGTGCTAAGATTACATATCCTAATGAAAGGAGGGGTCTTATGTGCTGTCGTAGAAGTTTTTGTTGCAGATGCTGGTCATGCTGCTGTTACAGATGCTGCAGATGCTGTAGATAACTTAGGTTACACTAATTATTAATAATTCTAGAATGCGAAAATAGAAATTCGACCGTCACCTAAAAAGTGGCGGTCTGTTTTTTTCTTAATAGCTGATTATCAGAGTAGTTGACATAATAATAAAAAAATGATAAAATCTAAATAGGACTTTTGTCTTATTTAGATTTTATCATTGAGGTGAGAAAATGGATATTCTTGAAAAGCTGAGAATATTGTCTGACGCCGCAAAATATGATGTCGCCTGTACCTCAAGCGGGGTTGACAGAGGCAACAAGAAAGGGCATATCGGGAATACTGTCAGCGCCGGAATATGCCATAGCTTCGCTGCTGACGGGCGGTGTATTTCACTGTTAAAAGTTCTTTTCAGCAATGCGTGCGTTTATGATTGTGAATATTGTGTGAACCGTCGCTCGAATGACGTTCCGCGCGCAACCTTTCTCCCACGTGAGCTTGCCGACCTGACGATAAATTTTTATAAGAGAAATTATATTGAAGGGCTTTTTTTAAGCTCAGGTGTCATAGGCAGCCCTGACAAAACTACAGAGCTTATGACTGAATGTATTCTTATCCTGAGAAATGAGTATAAATTCAGGGGATACATCCACGTTAAAATTATCCCCGGTTCGTCGCCGGAGCTTATAAATTTGCTCGGGACAATCGTCGACAGAGTGAGCGTCAATATTGAGTTCCCGTCGAATGACAGTCTGAAGCTGCTCGCTCCAGACAAAACTAAAACGTCCATTTTCAAGCCAATGGGTTTTATCACAGAAAAAATTAAGGAAAGCTCGAATGAAATAATCCGTTACAAAAGCGCGCCGAAATTCGTTCCCGCCGGTCAAAGCACTCAGATGATTGTCGGGGCAACACCTGAGACCGACTTTAAAATTTTGAATCTTGCCGCCGCTTTGTATAAAAGCTATCAGCTTAAAAGAGTTTTTTACTCCGCTTATGTCCCTATGCAAAGCGGGAAAAATCTTCCTGCTCTTGATACGAAGCCCGCATTGCTTAGGGAGCATAGGCTTTATCAGGCGGACTGGCTGCTTCGGTTTTATGGCTTTGACGCGGGCGAGCTTCTCGATGAAAAGCATCAGAATTTTAATCCGCTGATTGACCCGAAATGCAACTGGGCGATAAATAATATCCATCTCTTTCCGGTTGAAATTAATACTGTCGCTTATGAAATGCTTTTGCGTATTCCGGGGGTTGGAGTGAAAAGTGCGTTAAAAATTAATACAGCGCGAAAGCATTCCGTACTCGATTTCCCTGACCTTAAAAAAATCGGAGTGGTATTGAAAAGGGCGCAGTATTTCATTCTTTGCAAGGGCAAGGCAATGCCGGGCTTAAAGCTGAGCGGTGAAGCGGCGGTGGCGGCTATGCTGTCAGACAATGCCCTTGAGCGTGCAACAAGTGAGAGCTTTCAACAGCTTAGCTTTTTTGACTCAAATCCAACACAGGAGGATGAATTCAAATGTCTGACCGGTCAGATGTAATTTATATTTATGACGGGACCTTCAACGGCTTTCTTTCATGCGTTTTTGAGAGCTTTTTATTCAAGGAGCTTCCTTTTGGTATTTTTAGCGAGATTGATGAGCCAATCACCTTACTCTCAAAAAAATATATAGACACTGATAGCATTAAGGCAGAACGCGTTAAAAAAGGCATCATTGAAAAGGTTTCACCTGACGCATTTGAGCTTTTGAGCCTGTCCTTTCTGACCGAGCTAAAGGAAAAAGAAATGTATATGCTTGATTTTGTCTACTTTTCAATGAAAAAAGGACGGGCGGCTAGGGATTGCATCACCGAGCCTAGCGTTCACATTCTCGATAAGGCTGTGAGGGGCCTTTTGAATGAATCTCACAATTATAAGGGCTTCGTCAGGTTTGAGCTTATTAATGGCTATTATATTTCAAAAATTGAGCCGAAGAATTTCGTTCTCCCTTTGTTGCAGCCGCATTTTGTCAACCGCTTCTATGGTGAGAACTTCGTAATAATCGACCTTGTCCATCATGCTGCACTTGCACACGAGAATGAAAGGACTGAGATTTTCAGCTTTTCAGAAATTGACCTTCCGAAAACTGATAAGGACGAGGAGGCAATCAAAGCGTTGTGGAAATGCTTTTATAAAACTATTGGAATTAAGGAGCGATACAATCCAAAATGCCGTCAAAACCATATGCCGAAAAGATTTTGGTCGAACCTGACGGAGTTTGAGGATGACAGGCTCTGTTCTAATAGCAATGAATTAATTGAAAAATCCGAATAAATTTGGAGTGAATGAAGAAATGAGAGTTCTGAACCGGGAATATTTCAGAAAAATTAAAGATTACATCGAGGATTATTTCGGCAGATATGATAAGTCCCCGACTGTTCGTGAAATTGAAGCCGGAACAAAAATTTCGCGTGCTACTGTTCAGCGTTATTTGGAAATAATGCGCGATAGCGGCGAGATTTATTACAATGGCTTTCGCGGAATAGAAACCGATAAAATGAGAAAAATGAAAAGTGAAAACTCAACCTTAGTCGGCTTGGTCGGTTCCATTTCATGCGGACAGCCGGCTTTCGCCGAAGAAAATATCGAAGAGTACTTCCGTCTCCCGACCTCGCTGGTCGGAAGGGGCGAGTATTTTTTGCTGAGAGCCAGCGGTGATTCAATGATAGAAGCTGGCATAAATGACGGGGATTTGGTTTTGATTCGTCAGCAAAATACAGCATCGGCGGGTCAGATTGTCGTCGCTTTGATTGATAATGACACAACGCTGAAAAGATTCTTCCCCGAGCCTGAGAATTCAAGGATAAGGCTTCACCCTGAGAATAATTCTATGGACGACTTTTATGTTAGTGAGCTTTTAATTCAAGGGGTAGCGACAAAAGTATTAAAGGATTTGGTCTGAATTTTTCCGGCGTCAATTTCTGTTTTTGCAATAGCAAAGCATAATGAAAAAAAGAGCAACATATATTGCTCTTTTTTTATTTTTTTATAATAGTATTCTTAGTCTATATACAATCGACTCTTTGGTTTATAATGTATTACGTAATTGTTAATATTTTATTATTTAATATTTAAGTCATATTTTTGACATATTTTTGTCGTAAACTGTGATTATCAACATTTTTATGTCGAATATGGTATTAAATTTGGTAATTATTTTGCTGCCAACGCTTCTATAACTTATTATAGCAAGAGAATATTCTATTTAGTTGAAAATGAAAGTGGGAGGTAATTATTATGAGGCATTGGTTTGAAAATTTAAAAATCTCAGGTAAATTGCGAGCTGGGTTTTTGTTCACGGCATTTCTGGGAGTGTTAATTGGTGTGGTTGGTATTATTAGCTTGTTTAATATGTTGAGCAGCCAGCAGGAAACATATGATGAGTGTACCTTGGGAATTAAATATTCCGGCTCTGCGGGGATTGATTTTGAAAGGCTGAGAAACAATGTCAGAGACTTGTATATTAACTATGGCACAGATAACGATAGTAGAATTCAAACTATTATGACTTCCTTTGACGCTGTGGAGAAGCAGCTTGATAATTATACTCACACAATGGGGAATAGCAGCGAGGAGCAGAAGCTTTTTAATGCAAGTAAAACTACATATAAGGAATACAAGGAATGCTGCAATCGTATTTTGGAGGCCACTAAAGCCGGCGCGCCTCAAAGCCGTATATTTGAGCTGATGAATACCGAATGGAAAAGCACTGCGAAAAGCACCGGCGCCGCATTTGATGCATTAATCGTGTATAACGATACTTTGGCAAAGGATAATCTTGCCGCAGAGAAGCAGTCAGTATGGATTGATATGTTTGTGATGCTTGCTATTGTTGCCATCTCACTTACTATTTCAATCCTCCTGAGTCTTTACATATCCAAAATAATAGGCAGACCAATACAGGTGTATGCTGCATTCGCTAGCATGGTTTCGGTCGGTGACTTTAGAATTGATACCTTATTAGGCGAAAAGGAACGGAAATGGGCAGTTCGAAAGGATGAGGTCGGCGAGCTTGCCAGAGCGTTTGATTCATTAATCCTCAGCACTGATGAACAGGCACAAAAAGCAAAAATTGTTGCAAGTGGGGATTTGACCGCCAAAATTACTGTCAGGTCAGATGAAGACATTCTTGGAAAAGCATTAACTGACCTAATCGATAGGCTCCATGGCTTGATTTCTTCTGTATCGACAACATCGGCACAGGTTAGCATTGGTGCCAGTCAGGTTTCCGATAGTGCGCAAGCCCTTTCATCAGGTGCAACAGAGCAGGCTGCAACTGTTGAGGAATTAACGGCTTCCTCCATGAGCATTTCAGAGCAGGCGGTATTCAATTCCGAAAGCGTTAAGATGGCTGGCGAATATATCAAGCTTGCCGGACAAGGTGTAACATCAAGCAACGAATACATGGAGAAGCTAAATAAAGCTATTCAGGAAATCGGACAGTCCTCACACGAAATTTCAAAGATAACAAAGCTTGTTGAGGATATCGCCTTCCAGACAAATATTCTGGCACTTAACGCCGCCGTTGAGGCAGCACATGCCGGGAATGCCGGAAAAGGGTTCGCTGTTGTAGCTGAGGAGGTTCGCAATCTTGCCGAAAAGTCCGCTTCCGCCGCAAAGCAAACTTCAGATTTAATCCAGAAATCGGTTGATACAGTTTTAGAGGGGGAGCAGCTCGCCGATATGACAAGCAAGCTTCTGGTCGATGTTGCGGAAAAAACAGTCTTGGTTGTGAACACCATCAAGGAGATTGAAATAGCTTCCGCAGAACAGGCATCGGCAATTGAACAGATTAACCAGGGGCTTTCACAGGTATCCACAGTGGTTCAAACAAATGCCGCAACCGCGGAGGAAAGCTCTGCTGCCAGTGAGGAGCTAGCGGCACAGGCACATAATCTTCAGCAGGAGCTTGGGAAATTCAAGCTTCGTAGTTAACGTGTTGCAAGCAGTGCTGAATATGACAGTGAGGAAGATTTTGCGATTGAGTCAATATAAGTTATATACAAATTTATCCCTTAATACTATACAATTTGCTAAATTTTAACATTAATATTGTAATATTATAGAAAATAAGTTAATATATAAGAAATAGTGAAACAAAATATAATACGTTATTACTTATTATATATACTTAATTTTATGGGGAGATGAATTTGTGAGGAAAAAGATTATACTATTTTTTACAATAATTACTATGTTTTTATTGTCAGCATGCAGCGAAAAAAACCAATCAAGCAGTTCTATTGACAATAGCTTGCCTTCACAAGTTGATTCAAGTCAAATTGATAATACTATTTCAAACCCAAAGGATAGTAGCACTGTATCACCGGCACAGGTCTCTGGCATGCCAAAGCCTTTTGGAGATTTGAAATCAGATACCGGCGGAGATGAGAATATGGAATATTATTCAACATTAGGAAAGGATTTAAATTATCTTGATAATCAATTCATACAATTAGTAGGAACTGATACAGTTGACAAATGGTTAGAAGCTACAAGTACTTATTACAATGACTTAGTAAAAGTCAGCGAAAATGCTAATCTATATTCTTTTATTATTCATTTTAATATTCCGGATGAAACTGTAAGAAATATTATTGTTAAACAGCGTGAATTCTTAATTTCACAAAAAATTGGTAGTGAGTACTACTTAACCGATAAAGAAATTGACTTATTATTGTCAAAAGACGACAAAGCTGTTGCTAAATATTTTGTAAGTGAAAATGCTATTGAAAAAGACGGGAAAATTTATTCACCTAAATGGATTTATACACATTCTA
>JAEZDD010000004.1 GCA_023429785.1 Bacillota bacterium
AGCAAATTCCTTCCCCTTTGTCAAGGGTATTTTTAAAGTTTTTTTGGTTTGGCTATATCGTATACCTTCCCCCTTAATATACATATTATTATGTTTATT
Source organism: Bacillota bacterium (assembly GCA_023429785.1). GTDB lineage: Bacteria > Bacillota > Clostridia > Oscillospirales > Ruminococcaceae > SZUA-444. The sequence continues at coordinate 100 of JAEZDD010000004.1, forward strand.
ATATCCAAAGATATATTTATCATAAAAATACTGGCTGTGTTCTCACAAGCCAGTTATAAACAATTATAATTTCATCAGAAGCTTTTGTATTAAATTGACTTGACCGAGCCTTTGTCAACAAGCTGACCGTCGACCAAAATATGCTGCTTGCTTTCTCCTCTTTCAATCATATTGACGAGAAGCTCAATGCTCTTTTTAACAATTTCCTGAGTCGGCTGGAGGATTGTTGTCAAACGCGGGGTGAAATAATCGGCAAGCTCAATCCCGTCAAAGCCAATCACCGAAATATCGTCAGGGACCTTATACCCGAGGTCGTTAATCGCTCTGATTGTCCCGAACGCCATGATATCAGACATACAGAAAAATGCGGTGATTTCGCGATGCTCGCTCAAAAGCTTTTTTGTGCAATCGTACGCTCTGGACATATTATAGTCGGCATCGGAATAATGAACATTCGAAAGACTAATGCCGTTCTCGGAAAATGCTTTTAAGCAACCGGCATTTCTAAGCTTTGTTGAGCTAGAAAGCTCAAGCTCGCCGCCGATAACCCCGAAATGCTTATGCCCGTTTTTAATAAGAAAGCTAATCGCCTTATAGGACTCATTCTCGTCGTTGATGCTCACGCTTGAAAGATTCGAAAATTCAAGACCTATCCCCGTCGTCGTGCACATAACCGACGGCGTTTTTATATCTAAAAATGCTGATGTAAAAAGCTCGCTATGAGCACCGAGAAATAAAATGCCGACCGGCTTGCTTTCGTTCAAAAGCTGTTTCGCGATTAAAACCTCGTTATCCTTTGTGCCGATATAATTGACAATAATATCATATCCGATTTTCGATGTATAGAGCTGAATGTTCTCAAGCAAGGAGGACAGGAAAAGGTTAGCATTACCTTTAACAATTACGACAATACTTTTGCTCACCTTTTGCTTTAGCTGTCTTGCATTCGCATTCGGAACAAAATTGTATTCCTTGGCGATTGCCTTAATTTTTTCGCTCGTATCCTGACTGATATCAGGGTGGTTATTCAATGCTCTTGAAACAGTTCCAATCCCGAAGCCCGAAAGCTTAGCAATATCTTTAATAGTCATGATAATACCTCTTGTCGATTTATTGCCTAATTATAGCACATTTTGTAATAATATTCAACTAAAAATATTATATTTTTTGAAAAAAATGGTGTGCCCGACAGGAGTTGAACCTGCGACAACCTACGGTCGGAGCGTAGTGCTCTATCCACTGAGCTACGGACACATTATTAATCTAGTTATTATACCACAAAAATAAAATTACGGCAACAAATGTGCCGCAATTTTATGTTATGCAATTTTATGTTATTGAATCAAGTTTTCTTCCTTTAATATTATATGATGCAAAGGAGCTAAAATAATCAAGCACCTGCTTGCCCTTATTTGATTTAAGCATTTCATCCTCAAGCTCAAGCTTAATCTTCTCCATTGTGTTGACAACACCTTGTTCCTCAGAAGAAATTCTGACTAAAATTCTCTCAACCTCGCTCATTGCCTCTTGAATAAGCTTATACTCATTTTTATTGTCAGCCTCTTTATGGCTCAAGATATCGTTAAGAATTGCTTGTTCCTTTTTTGATTGCCTGCTGATTACTTCATTTATGTCGCTCATAATCGAATCGATTTTTTGGATTATTATTTGTCGAAGTGCGATAAGATTCGTGATTTCGTCAAGGTCTGTGTCAACCATCCTCTGAGTTATAGCTTCATACTCGTTTAGCAGCTTGATTTTTTCATTCAAGCCTTTGACAATAAAAGCAGAATCATTAAATTTCATAAGCCTATACCTTTCGACTAATTTGAGTGAATGCATCCTTCAGGTCGGCAAAAAATGGAACTAAAGGCTTAAGAATTTCGACATCCTTAGTTACATTCGCCTTAATAAGCTGCTGAATAAAAAATTCATACAGAGCCGCCAAGCCATCGGATACATCATATTTCATTTTTAATGAGCTGTCTAGCATTGCCACGATGTCCTGAACCTTTAATAAGGACGCGTTCGCTTTTTGTAAATCATTATTCTCGATGAAATATATTGCCTTGGTGGTTTCTTGCTCGGCCTTGTCATACAGAGCAATAAGTAATTGTGCCGGTGTCATTGTTGAAACAGATTGTTGCATATATTGCTGATAAGGATTAACCACTTAAAACGCCCCCTTTAGTTTTCGTTACTGCCCTGTTGAAAATTGTGAAGCAAGCCATGAGCTTTGAGAATTAAGCTTGCTCAGAGTTGTCTCTAGATTTGTGAACTGCTTCCAGTATCTATCCTGTTCATTCTCATATTTTGTCTGAAGCGATTCTATCGTAGTCTTGTATTGTGCCAGTTGTTTTGTTATTGAATTTTCTGCGGCTGAGGTTGTGTTCGCAACACCGGCAATATTAACAAGAGTTCCTTTAGTGGACCCCGTTGTTTTAACTGCATAGTCTATTGCCGCATTCACCTTGGTAGAAATACCGTCATTTTGATTGGTGAAAAGCTTTTGAACCCCTTCAGGATTAGTGTTGAAAGCATTCTGAAGCTTCGTCTGGTCGATAATCAGCTTCCCGTTGTCCTGATAAACTGAGGATGTCGTTATCCCGATATCAACGAGGCTTAGCCCCGAGCTATTCTTCCCAACTAAGGCAGAACGTATAGAGGTCAGGAAATTCTCGACTGTTGAATCCTGATATAGCATTCCCACTTTTGCCTTAGCTTCCCAGTCGCTAATCTGCTTTTCGGACATATCAGCCTTTTGTTCTTCCGTCAAAGGTGGATAATCCTTGTCGTATTTCGTAGATGTTTCAGTATTCAAGTCAGAAATGAGCTTGTTATAATCATCGACAAACTTCTTCACAGCATCCATTGCCTTTGAGGTGTCATTTAAAGTTGTCACTGAAAAATCTGTCGCACCAACCCCGAGAGCGCTGACATCAATAGTCGTCCCGTCTATTGTATAGCTGTTCGTGGAGCTTGTAATATCAACGCCGTTGACACTGATAATGCCGTTTTCGCCTTTTGATGAAAACTCAGTTGTCATCTGCGTCGGCGGGATACCGGGATAGTTGTATGGCGGATAGCCAAAAAGCTTAACAAGACTTGCTTCACCTTGAGTATCTGTGTTTGTAATATCAACACCTGTCAGAGTCAGCTTTCCGTTTTCAAATGTAACATAACCGTTTGAGCCGTCAACTAAATCCTTTATTGTTGTGTTATTGTCAAGGGTTACTGTGCTTGAGCCGAATGAAATTGTCCCGCTTAAATCGCCTTTTATCAGCTCGCTGAGCTTGGCGTTTGTGTCAACGTCGTTTGTGCTGTTTGTGGCATTGAAGCCAAGTGCAGCCACCAGCTTCTGGCTCGCACCCGATGTATCGGTCGATGCTTTTATAGAAACAACATCGCCGCTTGTATTTGTTGACAATGAAAACGTCTTGGTAGTCTTGTCATAAGTGAAGGTCGGCGCATTGCTGCCGAATTGCTTTGTCATCTCGGCATTCAGCTGTGTAGTAACCGCGCTTGCCTTTGTGAAATTATTTTTAACTCCTGAAGAATCATAGCCCCAAAGCCCGATTTCCTTAGTCACGCCATTCACTGTAACGCTGACCTTTGCATTCGTCACAGCTCCGAGCATATCGACACTTCCATCAGCAAAAACAAAAGCATCGGCTGCATCAGGCTTAATGCCTGTTATCTGTCCTGAAATCATTGACGCTGAGCTTAAGGATGATGAGTGACCGATTGTGCTCTCACCCAGCATTGATGAAAGAAGATTGCCCGAGGTCTGTTTAATTGCTAAATTACTTGCAATCCCTGAGCTTGTGGATTCTATCTTAAACTTCCCGCTTAGGCTCTCAAAAGACACCTTAACCCCGGCGCTGCTATTATTAATAGTATCCATTACATCTTTTAGCGTTGAATTTTTATCAAAGCTGAATTTCACGCTGTTAATTTCGAAGGTGTAGCCATCCCCGCTTAATTTTTCACCGAAAGCGATATCGCTAAGCTTTGTTCCAACAGAAATATTGCTGCTCACATTTGAAGAAAGCCCGATTGCTTTTATGTCTCCGGCGCTTGCTGTTGTTGCCGCAATGCTGAATGTATGGGTAATCGATGTGTATGTAGCGTCTGTGGTCACAAGTCGATTGTCAACCATTTTGAATTTCGCTGTTGATGTTGAAAACTGCGTATTCAAGGCGTTTATAAGGTTCGCCTGTGTTGACGCTGAATCCGCTCCGCCTGTGAAAGCAATTTCCTTAGTTAAGCCGTCAAGCGTAACATTAACCTTGTATTGCTGGCCGTCAACCGCAGCGCTAAAGTCCAGCTTTATCCCTTCAACTGCCCTTGATGAGCTTTGAACGCTTGCCGTTGTTGCCTTTTTAATTACATTAGTAACGTTGTAGGTTGTTTTTACTGCATTAGCTGATGCAGTCACCTTCACAGAGGAATTCGTTGAAGTCGCAGTCATAGCCCCGAAAAGGGAATTTGATGTTAGATTTGTTGACGGATTAAGCGAATTAAAGTATGTATCCTTCAGCGTTGAAATCTTTGTGATTGCTGAACGATAGGCATCCTGCTTCCATTGCAGGAGCTGAACCTTTTGCATCTGTCCGTTAATCTTGCTTTTTGTCAAAGCTGACATCTGTTTAACTAATGTTTCTGTATCAAGCCCTGAAACAAGCCCCGATGACTTGATTGTGCTTGAATTCATGTTTATCTTTGATGCACTTGAACTGCTAACATTTGATACTGCCATGTCAGTTCCCTCCTCTTTCGGTATTTTTTAACAGCTTCTGAAGAATATCTTGAGGCAATGCCTCGGAGGCTTGCTTATTCTCCTGTTCTGTTGAATAGATTTCATTTCTGACTATTCTGATTTCCTTCGGCGCGTTAATGCCGATTTTTATCCTATCCTTCGATATCTCAAGGATAGTGATTTCTATATTGTCGTCAATGACGATTCCTTCGTCAGTTTTTCGCGATATTACTAACATATTAAACCTCTCCGTTCATCTGATAAATCGGGAGCTTAATTTCATAATCCTGTGGAAGAATCGCCTGAACCGCAATTTTCTTGTTTCGATTGATTATTATCGGGCTTTTTATATTGATGGTTGTATTCTTATAGTCCTCGGGAATGACAGCCAGTGAAAGAATCTCGATTTCCTCACCTTTTTCAAGAGATATAATACTTAAATCCTCCTCCAAAGGCTCAGGCTGATAATTCTCCAAAAGCTCCTTTGGTTTAAAAACGATAAAGCAAGGTGAGATACCGTCAGCGCTCTGAAGCCACATCGGTGAAGCTTCGTCGCCCAATGGGCTAAGCAAGACAAACCTTTTTGACTCCTCAAAAGCAAACAAGCCCTTTGGGAAATTAATTATATCCTGTTCGCTTACCTGTTGTTTCCCGAAATCTCTTGTATCAATTTCAAATTGCTTAATCGCTTTATCCATAAAAAACTCACTTTCTTTTCTATGCTTTAACATCTATTGCCTCACCCGTGAAATGCTTCTGAGCACTGGGTGGAACATACATCGGCCCTCCGAGATACTCAATTTCGACCGACGGGAGCTGTTTTATTTCAAACCGAACGCTCGCCGGAACATAATTGAAATTTATACTGTCCTTGGAATCAAACTGAAAATCAAGCTTATCCTTTGTAAAGTTAACATCTATCGTGCCGCCCTCCCACCTCATTTCAGGCTGTGAGTGCGGAAGAAAGTCAAGCACTGTTTCTATCGTTTTAGATGACTGCTGCGCTGCTATCTGAGGGGTTGTCATTTGATTGACATACATATTCCCATTTTGTGCTATTTCTGCTGTTGCTTCATACGCACTTGAAACGCCGCTTTCGCCGAATTCCGCCACCAGCGTTCCGTTCGATTTTAGACCGATACTCTGGCGAACCTCAAACGAGTCAATTCTCACCTTAATCGGCTCTGACTTCATTTCAAAGCCACCCGTCTGTCTTGAAATCTCAACAAACGGATTTTTCGTCTGGTAATTCAATTGAGCATTCGTAACTTTAAATTCAATTGCAATAGGAACAGATTTAATACTCAGTAGCTGTTGCACCGGTCTCCCTCCCGAAAGCTTATAAAACTGGTTTTAATCGCTTATCTCATATAATCAAAAATACTCTTTGGAATTAAATTGCTTCCCATTGAAAGCGTTGCATTATATGCCATTTGGGCAACCTTATAGTTTGTTATTTCTTCAGTGAGGTCAATCCCCTCTGTTGCCTGCTGTGCAGTTTTCAGGCTAAAGGTTGAATCCTCAACCCTTGACTTGTTTATGTCAACTGATTGCTGAAGATTCCCGATATTTGTAATCCCGACCATCAGATTTGATTTGGCTGAAACTATTTTCCCAAGAAGACTGTTCGCCTTCCCTGTATCATTTGCCTCAATAGCATTAGCTGCATCATATGCCAGCGCGATAATATTTTTTGAGTCCCCGTCGGTATCTGTTCCAAAGCCTAAGTATTTCGCGCCGTTTAGCGAAATATTCATTGCTGTCTGCTTATCAACATTCCCTGCCGCATCGAATTTTATCCCCAGCCCAACGTCTATATAGATATCCTTTGTCTGAGGGAAGTCGCTTAAATCAGAGCTGGTTATATCCACCCCGTTATATGTGAGGGTTTTTGTCACATCGTCATAGGCATAAGGGGTCGTTGTATTATTTGTCCCGCCGAACAATTTTCTGTCGGCATAATCAACATTAATCTGGCTAATCATTTCCTTAGCCAAATTTCTGATTTGTGCAGCGATAATTTTTCTTTCATCGTCACTCTGGGTTCCGTTTGTGCCCTGAGTTATTGAATCGGTAACTGTTGTTGAGATTGAGCTGATTGTTGTCAGTGCCTTTTCACCTGCTTCATATATTCCGTTGGCAGTATCCAAATTCGTGTTATATATTTCGTTTTTTGAAAGACCTCTTCTTATTATCAGCGCCTTTGAAGCAGCAACCGAGTCCTCTGAAGCTCTGAGGAATTTTCTCTGTGATAATACTCTTGAATTTATTTTATTCATATTGTTCAGTGAAGCATTGCTGTTTTGAAGATATTGTCTTGTCAGCTGGTTTTGTGTAACTCTCATTTAATGGCGCTCCCTTCAATTACGTTATCTTCCGACTACGCCCATCTTATTAATAATAGTATCAAGTGATTCGTCAAGAGTCGTCATTATTCTCGCCGAGGCATTAAACCACTTTTGGAAGTTCATCATATTGATTCCTTCTTCGTCAAGCGAAACCCCTGAGGTTGCATCCCTTTGGTTCAGAATGCTTGTTGTCAAGGTTTGTGATGCTTCCTTCTTCCCGGACTGGAAGGTTATATCCTGTGAAAGCTTGTTCGTATAATATGAAATATATCCTTCAAAGGTCCCTGAAAAATCCTGTTTGTCACCAAAAACCTGCTTTGTGTCAAATACGCTTAAAAGCTTATTTATATGCGTGTTGTCAAGACTTCCATCCTGATTCGTCGGAATGAGTGACATTGGATTTGTAAGCCATGAATCAGAAATCCTAAGTGTCCCGGCAGTAATTGGCCCACCGTCTGAAGATACAAACAAAGGTCTTGGTGTATTGGGGGCACTTGTGTCAACGTTCATTTTATTCATGCTTGAAGCAAATGCTTCGGCGAATTTGTTTATCACTGACTTATAGTATGGGATGCCCTCTATCCCTGTCTGGGCGCCTGTTGCATAACAGCCGTTACCATTATATAAATCGACATAGCCCTTTAGCGAGCCGTTGGTCGGCTTATACTCAGCTCCGTTTGTATATGATAAAACCAATGCCCCTGATGTTGAATCAACTCTGTAGGAAAGCTGAGTCGCTGTATTGCCTGTGACTACATCAGCGCCGGCGAAATTAATCGTAACAGTCCCGTCGTTTTGATTTTTTACCTCAATATTCCCGTATTGAGAAAGAGTATCTATCAAAACATTTCTGGCGTCTAAAAGCTCGTTCGGACCGTATTTGGCATTAACCGTATAGTCTGCTGAGGCGGATGAGGTTATATCACCGTTGCTCACATATGTATCGGCAATCTGCTTATTAAGCGATGCGATTTTATTCAGGATTGAATTAACGTCACCGATGGATGAGTCAAGCTCGAACGTCGTCTGGTCCATTATCTGATTTAACTTATAATCATAGGAATTAACAACATTGACAAGCTGCTGTGCTGACTGTGAAGCGATGTTCGCCATTTCAACTCTGTCCGCCGCGTCTGTCGCGAAGCTTGAAAGCGATTTTTGAAAGCTCAAAAGAGCATTCTGAAGTCCGCCGTCTGTATCAATATTGTCAAGAACATTTTCAATGTCAGTCAAGATGCTTGATTTTGTCGCTGACTCAGCAGTATCCGAATTAAGCTCACGATAGCGCTTATCTAAAAACGGGTCGCGTATCTGAGAAATCCCAGCCGCATATACACCCTGACCGGCACAACCGATTTTGCTCGCTGAATATCTCGTCCCCCCGCCGGTCGTAACCATTGAAAAAACGTCAACTCTTTGTCTTGTATACCCCGTTGTATTAACGTTTGAAATATTATTCCCTGTTATGTCAAGGGCCTTCTGAGAAGCCATTATTCCCTTTCTCGCTGTTTCAAAGCCCAAAAAAGTTGGTCTCATGCCATTTCCCCCTTTTATACATTCTTAAATATTGTCGAGCCTGACGTCGCCTTATGCTTTTTTTCGCCGCTCTTGTCATAGGTATCAGTCTGGTTTTGTGATATCCTGTTTTCTATATAGCTTAGCTTTTCTTTAACCATATCCAGAGCGAAGCCGTTAATTCGCTTAACCTCGTTTATATACTGAGAAAGCTCGGAATGCTTAGCATTCAAAAGCGTCGAATACCCGTCGGGCGCCTGTTCTATCAGCTCTGAAAATCTCAGCTCGCCCACGCCCTCTTTTTTTAGAACGGCAAGCCTTTTTGCTTCAAGCGAATTCCCCTTCATTATTAATGCCTGCTCGCGGCTTAGGCTGTTGCTTAGCTCGCTAACATTATTTGAAGTGATATACCCGATTTTCTCATTTTCAAAGGACAGCAGTTCCTTATAATGTTCAATACACTCGTCTAAAATTAAAACTATTGTATTATAATTTGGCATATGCTCTCCCCCACATTAATTCTTTATATTTCGTATATTGCGCTGGCAATAGATTCAGCCGAGATGTTGTATTGACCGTTGCTGATAAGATTTTTTAGTGAAGAAATCCTTTCAGGTGATGTCGAGCTTTCAACGTTTTGCGCTATTGCTGTTTTCATTTGAGTCGATGAATTTAGCTTAACTGAAGAAAATTCAACCTTGTCAACATTTTTTGAGGCATTTTTAGCTTTTTGAATATCCTTGCTTTGCGCTTCAAAAGCCTGTGCCTTATATGAAGAAATGGCATTGGCACATTTTTTAATTTCCATATAGAAACCTCCCCGTAGTGTGTTTAAAATACCTTATTAGTTATATCGGCAGAAAATCATAAAACTTTAATTATATTAACAAAAAAACTGCAACAAATTATGTGGCAGTTTTTGTGAATGTTATCTATATTATATTTGAGTTATAAGGTTTAGTCCCTTTTCGTCTAGCATTTTCTTCCCGTCCAGAATGATAATCAGGTCATCCTCATATTTTGCAACACCGGAAATATACCACGACAACCTTTCTGTTGTTATAGCCGGTGGAGGAGAGAGCATTTCATCCTCAAGCTGGATAACCGCCTTGACTGTGTCAACAATGAAGCCGACCTCGACCGAGCAGATTGAAACAACAATAATACAGGTTCTCTCTGTGTATTCAGCCTCCTCAAGATGGAAGCGAAGTCTGACATCAATTACAGGAATAACCTTCCCCTTATTATTGATTATCCCTTTAACGTATTCAGGGAACTCAGGGACAGGCTTCGCCTTTTGAACCTCAATAATTTCAAGAACATCTTTAATAGGAAAAGCAAATGTTCTGTTGTCAATTATGAAGGTCAGATACTTCATGTATTGAAGGTCAACCTCTGCCTCTTCTTCATTATACCTTGTTATATAATTATTCATGTCCAAAACTCCTTATTAAGATTTTTAGCCTTGAAGCTGTTTGTATATTTCCTGCGGGATATTACCTAGTGGGGACTGGATTGCGACCGCCCCGATATTAAAGGCAACCATCGGCATACCATAAACGACACAGCTATCCTTATCCTGACCTATTGTGTGCGCCCCCGCTTTTTTCATTTTAAGCATTCCCTTTGCCCCGTCAGAGCCCATACCGGTGAGAATAACACCAATTGCATTCTCCTTTGCAACCTCAGCCACCGAATCAAATAGAACATCAACCGACGGGCAATGCCCGCTGACCTTTTCGCCCGGAGTTGAATTGACATAATAGCCTTCTGAATCACGAGCCAATGTCATGTGATAGTCGCCTGCCGCTATCAGGACCAAGCCTTCCTTCAGCCGGTCGCCGTCCTGAGCCTCACGAACCTCCATTTCGCAAAGCCTGTTAAGCCTTTCCGCGAACATATTCGTGAACTTCGGCGGCATATGCTGTGTTATTACAATTGGAGGAGTGGTTTTGGGGAGGTTTTTAATGACTGAAAGAATTGCCTCGGTCCCGCCGGTTGACGCACCGATTGCAATAATAGACTTATCATTTTGCTTGATTGCCTTAAATGAGCTTTTCTCCACTGTCTTTTGAGCTTGAATCCCTGTTTTTGACACCTTCGCATTGCTGGCAATTTTAATCTTTTCCCTTAGGTCAAGCGCGAAAGCCTTAAGGTCGTCAAGCCCTTTTGCAACAGGCTTTTTAACGAAATCAACCGCTCCGGCATCAAGCGCCTCAAAAGCATTGATGGGAAGAGAGCTGACAACAACAACCGGCACAGGATACTGTGGCATCAGCTTTTTAAGAAATTCAATTCCGTTCATTTTTGGCATTTCAATATCAAGAGTGAGAACGTCAGGACGAAGCTCAATAATCCTGTCCCTCGCATCATAAGGGTCGCCCGCCGTCCCGACTATTTCGATGTTTTTATCCTCGCCGACAAATTTCGACAATACTTCTCTGAAAAGTAATGAATCATCGACAATTAATACCTTAATCCTTTTTGTCTCCACAAAAGGCCCTCCATAAAGTTAATGATAAGCTTTACTTAATATATATTGCCGGCTTGACCAGTTTATAGTTAGTCTTCTTGCTGATATTTTCGGCGTGACCTATAAAAAGATATCCGCCGTCTTTTGTTGCGTCATAAAATCGATTAACCAGGCCTTCGCGAGTAATGCTGTCAAAATATATCATTACATTCCTGCAAAGTATCAGGTCAAAGGGCTTTTTATATACAACCTCGTCCATAAGATTGAAATACTTAAATACCACTTCATCTCTTAATGCTTTTTTAACCTGATAATTATGCTCGTCAAGCTTGTCAAAATACTTTTTTAGCCATTCCTGCGGGATATCCTGAAGGTCGCTGTCCTTATACACGCCGTTTTTCGCGGTTAGTAATGCTTTTTGAGAAATATCTGTCGCCAGAATCTTACAGTCCCAGAGCTTTTTATTCTCTCCAAAATACTCATCTATGCACATTGCGAGGTTATACGGCTCATTCCCGTATGAACAGCCGGCGCTCCATATCCGGATGTCCCTGTCCTTCACTGTTCTTTCAAGCTGAGGGAGAACTGTGCTTTTCAGAAATTCAAAATGCTCATTTTCACGCATGAAATACGTGTGATTTGTCGTCAGCTTATTCATAAACAAGGTCATTTCTTCACCGGTTTTATCAGAGAAAACCGCATCGATATATTCCTTGAAGTCTGTATAACCCTTCTCCTGAATGGTGAAGCTAAGCCGCCCTTCAATGAGAAGTCGCTTTTGTATCAGGTTAATCCCATAATTGTCTTTAACAAATGTAACAATTCGTTTGAAATCATCGTCAGTCAGCTTCATAGTATTGCCTTTCAAAAAAGTAATATTTAGTCTATTATGATTTTATTACTGTCTAAAATGAATATTACATCGTCATCGGTATTCACAAGATGCTTTATATACTTATTCGCATTGACTGTTTTGTTGTTTGGCGGCGGGGTAAGCTGACTGGCCAAAACGCTGATAACCTCGGATACTCTGTCAACAATAAGCCCAACAGAGATGTCATCCATCTCAACAACTATAATACAGGTTCTCTCGTCATAATCAATATGGTCCTTCCCGAATCTTGAGCGAACGTTCATAACCGGGATAACCTTTCCGCGAAGATTGATAACTCCCTCTATATACTTCGGGATTTTTGGAATTACCGTTATCGGCTGAATTTCAATAATGTCTGTCACATATTGAATTTCAAGGCCATAGGTTTGCCCCTCAACAAAAAAAGTTAATAATTCACCGCCGGTTTTAGTTATATCCCTGTGGGCTAAGTCTTGTTCAATTACATTTATATCTTCCATGAAATATTCCCTCCCTTAGCTTTCATTCAAAATATTGTTGATGTCTAGTATAATGGTGATGCTTCCATCGCCCAGAATACTACAGCCAGCCATGCCGCTTCGCTTGACATTAAACTTATTCAGCAATGGTGAGAAGGGCTTGACAACAACCTGTTGCTCTCCGATTAGTTCGTCTGCGAAAAGACAGGTCTGCTTCCCGTCGGCTTCAACAAGAATAATTATGCCGTCCTTGAGGTCTGTATATCGGCTCTTTATATCAAAAAATTCATGCAGTCTGATAAGCGGATAGCACTTCCCTCTTATCATTATCATTTCATCGTCCTCTGTATCGTGGATAAGCTGCTTTTCTGTGAATTTAAAAGATTCCTTGATTGTGCTGGTTGGAATTGTGAGGATTGAGTCGCCGACTGAAACCTCCATCCCGTCAACAATTGCAAGTGACAGAGGGATTTTTATGATGAAGTTTGTGCCCTCGCCAAACTTGCTGTCAACTGTTACAGTTCCGCCGATTTTCTCAATATTCTGCTTAACAACATCAGTGCCGACGCCACGACCGGAAAATTCCGTAACCTGCTCCTTGAGTGAAAAGCCCGGCTGCATAATCATATTGAAGATTTCTTTATCGGTATATTCATTCTCCGGCTTTTTGAGGATACCGTTCTTCTTCGCCTTTTCAAGAACCTTTTTGGGGTTTATGCCCTTTCCGTTATCAGATACAACAATTACAACCTCGCCTGATGAGTTGAAAGCCGAAAGTGTGATTGTGCTTTTTTCCGTCTTCCCTGATGCCGCATATTCCTCAGGTGTTTCAATGCCATGGTCCATTGCATTTCTGACCAGATGCATCAGCGGGTCGTTAAGATTATCTATTACGGTTTTGTCAACCTCGGTTTCTTCTCCGACGAATACAAGTTCAACGTCCTTATTAAGCTTCATTTTCATATCACGGACAATTCGGCTCATCTTATTGAATACGCCCGAAAGAGGAACCATTCGGATTGACATAACTATATCCTGAAGCTCGTCAGTCAGCTTTCTCAGCTGTCTTGACGCCTTAGCGAAGTTGTCGAGCTTCAGCCCCTTTATATCAGGACTTGAAATAACCATTGCCTCTGTTATAACAATTTCGCCGACCATGTCAAGAAGCTGGTCAAGCTTGTTCAAATTAACGGAAATCAGACTTTGCTTTGTCCCGCCCTTTGATTGCGAAAGAGCATTGCTTAAGCTTTCGGCAGTGTCGCCTTTGACATCATTACTCACCGGAATATCGTTATGCTGAGGCTGGCTAGCCGCCTCAATATGTACCTTTTCTTCTGTTTGAGAAATTTCAATGACCTGGCTTTCAGCCGGACGTTCACTTATTAAAACCTCTTCAATAACTTCATACGACTTGACGTTAAGTGCATTTTCAATATGCTTGAATATATCTTCAGGAGTTGTATGAGAAGTGAATTTCAGAACAAGACCGTCCTCAACAATAATCTTCGCCGTGTCCGGATTCGTTTCAACGTCGGATGGGAAGGACTCTAAATATGAGCAATCATCTTTAATCGTATTTATCAATAAAAGCGCACGAAGATTTTCCATCAGACAGCCGTCCTCGAAGAAAACTCTGACTGATGTGACATCCTTTCGTATTTCTGTTTCTGTCGATGCCTTTTCTTCAGGCTTTTCCTTCGATTTCGCCGGTGCCTTTGACTTTTTCGCGGCAGCCTTCTGTGTTGGCTCACCGCCGCCATTTTTTAGCACCTCTATGTAATCCTTTATAGTTTCCTTCAGCGCTGAAAAATCCGTCGGCTCACTGTCCTCAATCTGAATCAGCTCAATTTCCGCCTTCATTAGGTCAGATGCGTTAAATACAATTTCATACAGATGAGAAATAGACGCACTCAGCCCCTTATTCTCACGAAGAATATAAAACATGTCTTCAATAACATGCGCCAGCGTTGACATATTCTCAAGCCCCATCATGGCAGACGAGCCCTTTATGGTATGCATGATTCTAAATATCTCATTGATATCCTCATCACCCATAACATTCTTCTTTTCCGTTTTCATTAAAATTTCATCCAACTGCTCTAGCAATGTGCTGGTTTCAAAAATATACATGTCGAGCATTGCTTCCATGCTTGAATCGAATCTTGCCATACAGCCACCTACTTTAATTAATATTGTTTAAATTATTCCCTTAGTTTAATTTATTTCGCACTATTATTTAAATAAATATATACTTTTCGCTATTTTTATTATTATAACCTAAAAATCGCTTTACTACAATAGAAAAATAGGATATTATATAAATAAATTGAAAAAATAGGGGGAATTTAACTTTGGCTGATTTGCTTCGTATAACTTCTGTCGTCAATCCAAAAAACTATACTTTACAAAGCAAGCCGTTAGCTCAATCTGATGCGGTTTTTGATTTAGTCGATTTATCTAAAATTGTCAAGACAAATGATAAGACGCAGGAATTCCGCCAAAACGATAATTCCTTCACCGGCAACAACTCCGACGCGCTTTTAGATATTCAGCTTAAAATCGCCAAAAATCCTTCATATACAGTGAGGCTCATGAAGGACTTACTTGGCGAGAATGTCGTTTCACAATTCGTTCAAAGCGGCTCACCCGATGTAATAAATGAATTCAATGAATTTTCTAAGAATATATTCCTGTCAAGCGGGAATATTGTTTCCGACTTGATTTCACAGCAAAAGGGCACGACGGCTTTTAGCGGGGAGCTGTTTAGCCTTCTTCGAGAAATTGCTGAGCTGACCAGCTCAAAGGAGCTAAAAAATGCTATTGCCGTTTTTTTAAAAAATGCTTTTTCTCTTTCGTCACAAAATGACATTTTAAAATCATTATCCTCAAGCTTCAAGTTCCTGTCCGAGAGTATGGCCCCAAGCCGAAGCCTTTCCGCCTCGCTGGAGGAAATGGCAAATAAGCTTTCGTCAATGAATGCGGGGAATGATTTTCAGAAATTAAAGTCTGAGGCTTTAAAGCTCCTCGACTCTGTTTTAAACAGTCTTATTGCGACCGACAAGATTAAAAACATGGTATCCCTCATTAAATATAATCTTTCACGTTTTAACGATAACCCGAATACCGTCGATAACGGCTTTAAATCAATATTGAGCCTCGTGAATAATCAAAATCTCAAGGAGCTTTTGAGCGATGGCTATGACAAGTTCATTCAAGGGAGCAGCATCCCGACCATTTCTAAAAATGCTCTTTTGTCAAACAGCGAGAGCTTTTTAGCCGGTGAAAATCTCGCATATAATCTCGCCAAAATGGCTGGCGAAAATGTTAAACAGATTAACACTCTTTCTTTTCATAATGACCTTGATGTTATATCACAAAGGCTTTCCGGCCTTGTTGATTCTGACGGTAATATTTCAGGAATGCCGCTTGAGGAAGGCTCAAAGGCAATAGCCGACTTGTTAAAAACCATTCTTCCCAAAAATTCGGGTGGTGAAGTCGCGAGATTCATTTCTGACTTTAATCAATCGAAGGACTTGAATGTTCTCATCAACAGGCTAAGCTTCATTTTAAACAATATTGATAATGTTGATGTCAAGACTTCCTTAGCGAGCGTGATGAACAAGGTCCTGACGTCTCTGTCAACCTCGCCTGACATAATTTTTCAGCCGCCCACCTCGATGGAAAACCTAGTGAACTTCCTCACCAAAGCAATTAACAATCAGAATATTTCTCATCTTGGAATAATCGACCCGAACACTATTGTTCAAAGCATGCTGACCGCCCCCGGAGTTTTCACTCCCCTTCTTCACTATATCCTCCCTGTTCAGATTGAGGATTTAAGGGCTTTCGGCGAGCTATGGATTGACAACGAATCTAATTCTGCCGGCTCTGACGCTGATGAAAATTCACAGCATATTTTCCTTAGCTTTGATATTGAAAGGGTTGGGCTTTTTGAGCTTGAAATTTTCTCAAAGGGCAGCTCGCTGAATGTTTCACTTTTTTGCCCTAAAAATCTAGTTTCCTTCTTCTCCGTTTTAAAAGGAAAAATCGCCGACGTAGCTGATAGCTGCGGTTATTCAATTAAGAAAACAACCGTCGCCCCGCTTTCAAAGGTGCGGACGCTGGTTGACATCTTCCCGAGGATTGCTGAAAGGAGGGCAGGCTTAAATGTCAAAATCTAATAACTCGTCACAAAATACCGCCGTCGCCATAAAATACAATTCAGACAAGGACTATGCCCCAGTAGTTGTTGCGTCAGGGCATGGAGCTGTCGCTGAAAAAATCATCGAAATCGCCGACCAGAACGGCGTCCCCATTTTCCGTGATGACAGCACAGCCGCTGTCCTCACTATGCTAAGCGTCGGTCAGGAAATCCCGCCTTCTTTATATGAACTAATCGCCGGAATTTATGTTGAAATATTGAATACGTCAAAAGAACTGATTAAAAACCCTGAATAGATGCTTAAAACCCTCACCTTTAGGCGAGGGTTATTTCTATAATGATCGGATTTCTATTCCGTCATCACCCAGTCCAGCCTGACAATGCTGGAACAAATTATTGACAATATATACGCTGTCGTTGATAACAAGCTTGCACCCGGGGTAAAGCTCTTTTCTGACAGAAATACTGAGGTTTTGTTTGTTTTTCATATACTCATCAATTTCATTAATTCTGCTTACCACTTGTTCTATTTCATTTTTTGTAAGTATTATTGTATTCTCGGCTGATGTAATTATCTGAAGCTTCTCCTCAGGCAATTCGCCAAGCATTTGCTCCTTCTGCCTTAAAAAGCTGATAATCTTGTTGCACTTCTCCTCATCCTGATTAAGTGCCGCAATTTTTTGAACGAGCGTTACCCTCTCCTGAAGCATGATTGCATTATCACCGACAATCAAAACAGTCGGGGTATAGTTTCTTGAGCCTATATTAGTGGCATAGATGTTATTTGTGCTGATTATCTTCCCGCCGACAATGCTCCCCACGCCCGTGTTAACCTCGATTTGCCCTTTGCAGTATACATCGCAGAAATACATACTCTTTGTCTTTAAAAGCTCGCTGCAGGTAATGCTCGAATTCTCGGCAAATTCAACCTCTATTGTCCCGCCAGCTGATAGATGACTCCCTATCGCCCCATTTTTCACAACGATTTTCTGGCCGGCAATAAGGTTTGCGTTAAATGCGGCACCCTGAACGGTTATGTTTTTTTCTGAGCTGACACTGAAGCCCTCTCTGACATCGCCGCGAATAATTATATCTCCGATAAAGCTGATGTTCCCTGTTGTTACATCAATATCTCCGTCAAGCCTCAGAACAGGTTGAACCGAAAACCTCCCGTTCTTAAAATCAAGATTCCCACTCGCCGACGCAGACAGCAGTAATCCGTCTTCTGAAAGCACGATGTTGTCGCCGAAAAAAACCTTCGCCGGCTTCCCCGGCTGCTGTGGCATCGGCTCGTTCCGAACGCTTGTCCCCGGTGTGCCTTCGGTTTCTTTCGTTATTTTTGCTATTACCGTCCCTTCGTGGACAACTCTGACCGTCCCTAAATCCTTGAAATTAACGTTGCCCTTATGGTCCTCCTTCGGCCTTCCGTCAACCGTTTCGTTAAAAAGGAACTCAACAGTCCCGTCAATTCCGTTTTCAGGCTGAGTACATGATGCTATGGTAATCCATTCGTTATACTTTTTCAGGGTCACAGTTATGGCAAGAATCGCTTGATTAATTCCGTGAACAATACCCGCCTCGCTTAGTGCCTCGAGAATTTTTTCTTTTGTAATATCAAGCCCGTCAAAAAGAGGAGGTTCGATTAAAATTCTTGCCGAGACTCCGCCTAAAGCCACTTCAACATTAACCTTGCTGTCAACCGGTTCAAGAACAATTTCTTCTTCCTCTTGTTCCTGCTCTATCGCTTGTTCCTGTTCATGCTTTGTTTTCTCTTTAGTTCCCTCTTGTCCTTCCGCCGCGGGATTTTCCAACTCTTTAAGAACCTTGCTCATTACCTCACCCCTTTTCGAAATTATATCACAATTGTGCCTCTTATGGCTGATTTAACCTCAAGCAGCCCTGTTTTTGTATCAAAAAAAATCGTCCGCCCAATTTTGTCGCCGGTCTGTTCTGCAATAAGCTGAATCTTATAGCCTTCAAGAATTTGTTTAACCGACTTGACATTTCTTTCGCCTATGTTAAATGAATTAATCCCCGCGAACATCTGTGCCCCGCCGGCAATTTTAGCCGTCAGCGCCGAAAGGTTCGCCCCTGTTCTTTCAAGCTCTTTAAGTAATAAATATATACCCGTATCCGCGAATTTTTTCATGTTGTCTTGCTGACTGCTTGTCTCTTTACTGCTTGGAAGCATTATATGAGCCAGACCACCAATCTCTTTCGTCTTGTCATACAAACATATTCCCACGCATGAACCTAATGCATAAGTTGCAATAATGTCCTGAGCACTTGAAACGGCAAGATCTGAAATTCCAACCGTTATCATACTCATAATTCAATCCCCAATTTCCCAAACAACGTTGAAAGCGAATCGATTTCGGGGATGAGAAGCATATTGCTTTTCACTGCCCCGCTTGTTATCTGAAAATTATCATCAATGAACAAAACCTTGTCGCCGAGCGTCGCATATTCAATAGCCGGAACGCTTAGTATCGCCCCCGCCATATCAACGCATATCGCCGGAACGCTTATGTCGATTTCTAGTCCGGTCAGCCCCGAAATGGCATTTACATAAGACCCCGCCATAATGTTCCCTATTTCACATATTGCCGACCTGTCCATTTCGTCAAGGTTGATTAGCTCATCAAGCTCCTTCGAATAAAACGCATTTACAATTTTTTGTGCAAATTCCTTTTGGAGAATATACATAATCAAGCCGTTAATCTGACCTGAAAAGCGGATAAGCAGCCCTATTACAATTTCTTCAGCCCCGCCTATGAAATTAATCGTCTGCTCAAAATCAAGAGTCCTAACATTCGGGACAGAAATATCAACCATGTCATTTAGAAGGCTTGATAGTGCTGTTGCCGCATTGCCTGAGCCGATATTGCCGATTTCCCTTAGCACGTCCATGTGAATTGGATTTAGTTCGTCGAGATTGTTAATTGGGGACATAAGCCACCTCCGGATTATCTGAGATTATTTACTATAGTTTCTATTTCATCTGCTGTCTGAACCATTTTGGAGTTTAATTGAAAAGCTCTTTGAAGCTCTATTACCTTAATCATCTGTTCCCCGACCTCAACGCTTGACATTTCGAGCGCACCGGATAGCTTGTCCTGCTTTCTGTCCGCTATCGCTTCCCCTGATTCAGCGGTCTGTGAAAAAAGATTGCTCCCCACAGGGCTTAGTCCGTATGGATTGTCAAACTTGAAAACCCCGACAGCATCATGCACCGCGTTGTAATCAATTTCGCCGTCGGCCCCGTATGTTATTGCTATCGGCTGTTTGTTATAATCAAGGACATTCATCCCCTGAGAATTCACTAAATTCCACTGCGTCCCGTTCTGTTTTATAAAAAACGTCCCGTCCCTTGTGTATTTAACCTGACCGCCTGCGTCCTGAACGGCAAAAAGCCCGTCGTTTGGAATAGCAAAGTCAAGTGAGCGCTTTGTCATCATCAGCTGGCCCTGTGAAAACATTAGGTCGGTTTTCTCAAGCTTTGTCCCATGCCCGGTCTGAGCCTCGGGATGCTGAGCCTGTTGAGATGTGTATAATAAATCCGAAAAGGATGGTCTTAGCGCCTTGAAGCCGATTGTTTCAACGTTCGCAATATTGTTTGAAATAACGTCAAGCCCTTGCTGTGTCGCAATGAGTCCGGTTCTTGCACTATAAAATCCAACATTCATTCTAAGTCACTCCCTCTATATTTTAGCCAGCTCATTCGCTGTTCTCTGATTAATACTGTCTATCTGCTTTAATGCCTGTGACATTGCTTCAAAGGAACGCTGTGCTGACATTGCCCTTGTCATCTCCGTTGAAATATCAACATTAGAGCGTTCATATGCCCCTTGAATTATTGAATATTCTGTCCCCTGTGGGATTTCGCCGGTCGCACCATTCAGTAATGTGAAGGTGTTGTCTCCGTATTTCTGGACGTTCTGTGTGCTGTCAACATAGGATAGCGAGAGCCTGTCTATACGATTCCCGTCGACATATATCTGACCGTCGTTTGTTATTGAAAAATCGCTCTTCCCGACTTGTATCGGCCCGTTTTCACCGAGGACTCTCCCCGCACCCGCAACAGCCAAATAACCCTCGTCGTCGATTTTAAACTGTCCGTTTCTAGTCAGCCTTTTTTCCCCCGTTGGCGTCTGAACATTAAAATACACTGGACCTTGGATGGCAACATCAAGCGGCTTTTTCGTGAATTCAAACGTCCCTTGAGATAGGCTCGTGAAGGATTTGTCGGTGTATTTATACTCAATCGTCCCGGTTGAATTGTTTTTCCCTTTTCCTAAAAGGATTAGCTGACGCTTAAAGGTGTTCTGGAGCGAAACGTCGGCTTTGAACCCGGGCGTCTGCGAGTTCGCTATATTGTTTGAAATAGTGTTGAGCGTTCTCTGCTGATTGAGAATTCCGTTTGACGCTATGTAATATCCTCTGAACATATAATCAATCCTTTCAGTTGTTTAAGCTTTGATTTATAAAATACTTGAGCTTTAGCATTGCTTTTGAATGAATCTGACACACTCTTGATTCTGTCACCTCTAAAACCTTCGCAATATCTGAAAATTTAAGCTTTTCATAATAATACAGCGATACAACGTGACGTTCTTTTTCGTTTAGGGTTTCTATTGCTTTTGTTAAAATTGCTTTTGTTTCGGCTTTTAATATTTCTCTTTCAGCTTCCCATTCGGCATTGAAATTTTTGTCGGGAAGCTCAAAGTTATCTTCAAATAATAATTCCTCGAAGGATAGAGTCGAAGCACTAGCGGCCTCGCCCATCTGTCTTGAAAGCTTTTCCTCCGATATGTTGAGATACCGGCTTAGCTCCTCACTCGTCGGCTCTCGGTTAAGCTCGCCATAAAGGGTTGAATATGCGCCTTCAAGCTCCTTTGAGAACCGTCTTATGTTTCGCGGGATAAAATCCTGCTTCCTTATAAAATCGATGATTGCACCCTTGACTTTAATTGAAGCATAGGTTTCAAACTTGACATTCTTTGAGAGGTCAAAGCTTTCAATAGCAAAAATAAGTGATATAATCCCCTCGTTTATTACATCCTCTGTTTCAGCATACTTTAGATAAAGGTTTCGGGTTGAAATCGCGATATATTTCACAAGATTCCCATACATTAGGACAATCTCATTTCTAAGCGCAATATCCCCTGTTTCCTTATATTTTGTTATCAGCTCTGTCGATTCTATTGTGCTTATTGGCATTAATATCACCTCGGTTTTCAAGGACAAGTATTTTTAAGCCTCTTCATAATTAAACTCATTAAGCTTAATGTTACCTATTGCTTGAATTTGAACTGAGTTATCTATCTCATTAAAAGACAGGACTGTTACGTGTGGGACAAACTGGTCAATCAGCCTCTTGAAATATACTCGTATTATCGGAGAGGTTAAAACGATTGGCGAAGGAATAACGTCCTTAACCTTTTCAATCTCAGCCGAGAATGTCGTCACCAGCTTTTGAATATTCTCCGGGTCCATTGCCAGATATGAGCCTTGTTCGGATTTTTTGACCGAGCTCACTATCATGTTCTCTATTTCATTGTCCAGTGTGAAAACTCTGATTTGCCCCGCTTCGGCGAACTTCCTAGTTATGGTTCGCTTTAGCGCCTGTCTGACGTATTCTGTCGTCACGTCAATATCCTTTAGTGTATATGAATAGTCGCCCAGGGTTTCGAGTATAGTCGGGAGGTCACGGATGGGGACCCCTTCCTTTAGCAACAAAGCCAGAACCCTTTGTAGATACGCAATGCTGACAACGTTTGGGATGATATCATCGACTATCGTCGGATTATTCTCCTTGACTCTGTCAACCATTGTCTTGACATCCTGTCGGCTTAAAAGCTCGAAAGCATGCGCTTTTATTACTTCTGATAAATGTGTAATCATAACCGATGTCGGGTCGATAAGTGTGTATCCCGCAACGTCGGCGGCAACCTTTTTGTCCTCGCTAATCCATTTCGCCGGTATGTTGAATGCAGGCTCGACAGTGTCAATCCCATCTATTTCGGCATCAACATTGCCGCTGTCAAGCGCCAGAAAGTGGTCGACTAGAATTTCAGCCCGGGCGATTTCTTCACCCTTTATCTTTATTACATACTGATTCGGGTTAATATTCTGATTGTCCCTCATTCTGATGGAAGGGAAAACCATCCCCATTTCAAGCGCAAACTGCTTTCTGAAAATAACAACTCTTTCAATTAGCGTCCCCCCGCTGCTCTCGTCAGCCAGAGGAATAAGGCTATACCCGAATTCCATTTCAATCTGTTCAACGGCAAGAAGCTTGTATACATTGTCAATGTCCTTATAATATTCCATTTCGGAAAGGACCTCCTGCCCCTCGGCAAGCTCGGCGACATGAGCGGCTTCCTCCTCCTGTCTTGTGTTTCTCATGAGAACTACACCGATTGCAATCAAAGTCCCTCCGATTACAATAAGCTGTACCTTCGGGAAGCCCGGGATAAGAAGCATGGCTATCATTACACATCCGGCGATGATAAGGACAACCGGCTGTGATTTAAACTGATTCCTAAGGTCCATATTAAGACTTGATTCTGACGCAGAACGTGTAACAACCATACCCATTGAGGTCGATATCAATAATGCCGGAAGCTGAGATACAAGTCCGTCACCCACTGTTGCAATTGAATAGGTCGAAAGAACTCCGGCGAAATCCCCGCCGGCAACAAGCCCGATAATAGCACCGCCGATAAGGTTAATGAAAGCAACGATAATCGAGATGATTGCGTCACCCTTGACAAACTTGGAGGCACCGTCCATCGCGCCATAAAAATCCGCTTCACGCTGAACATTGCTTCGCCTTTGTCTTGCAACCTTTTCGTCTATTACTCCTGTGTTTAGGTCGGCGTCGATTGCCATCTGCTTCCCCGGCATAGCGTCAAGTGTGAATCTCGCCGATACTTCAGCGACACGCTCAGCACCTTTTGTGATAACAACGAACTGAACGATAACTATAATTATGAAAATGATAAATCCGACAACCGCATTCCCTCGAATAACAAACTCACCGAAGGTTTTGATAACCTGACCCGCGTTCCCCTGATTCCCGAGAATAAGTCTTGTTGAAGAAATATTCAAGGATAATCGAAACAGCGTTGTGATAAGCAGTAGTGATGGGAAAACGGAAAACTGAAGCGGCTCTTTTATATACATTGTCGTCAATAGAATAACCAGCGACAACCCTATATTAATAATCAGCATCATATCGAGAAGAAATGTCGGAAGCGGAATGATAATCAACAATATAATGAGTATAACAAATATGGATACGGTATTGTTAAGAAATTTCATTCCCTTTATTCCTCCTCTATTAATAGATTTTATACTGAATGTGTTTTTTATTTTGTGAGATTTTTCTGCTTTAGCTCATATACAAACGCCAGAACCTCGGCGACGGAATTATAAAATTCCTCCGGGATTTCATCACCTATTTCAACCGCGTCATAAAGCGCTCTTGCCAGCGGCTTGTCCTCTTGTAGGATGACGTTGTTTTCTGTTGCTATTTCAATAATTTTTAGTGCAACAGAGTCCATCCCCTTCGCTATGACCGTCGGGGCATTATTTTTGTCCGGGTCATACTTGATTGCTACAGCGAAGTGAGTCGGGTTTCTGATGACAACATCGGCATTGGGAACCTCCTGCATCATTCTTGCCTGAGACATTTCCCTTTGTTTCTGCTTAATCTGACCCTTGATTTGTGGGTCACCCTCCATTTGCTTATATTCTTCCTTAATCTCCTGCTTTGTCATCTTGAGGTTCTTTTCATATTCCCACCATTGGTACGCAATGTCAAGAATTCCAATAAATACAAAGATAACAGATATGGTCATTACAGTTGTGTAAACGGCAGAGCATAAGTAAACGACGCTGACTTTTATGTCAATATCAAACAGCTTAATAATCTCCACCAGCCTGTCCTTAATCTGGGAGTAGATTATTGCTGAGATAATTGCTATCTTGATTAAATTTTTAACAAGCTCAACTAATGACCTCATTGAAATGAGCTTTTTTATGCCTTCTAAAGGATTTAGCCTTGAGAATTTTGGCGAAACCGACGAAAATGTGAAGATAAATCTTGTCTGAAGCCCTGTGAAAATAATCGGAACCAGTATCCCCACTATGAAAATAGGACCGGCAATCGTGAGAACCGTGACAGCCGCATATCTGAAAATGCTCGACATATCTTCTGTCGTAATGCTTGATGCCCGACCGGAGATATTCAGCCAATAGGTCATCGACTCACAAAGAGTTTTATACATCGGCTGTGAAAATGCGCTTATAGTAAAAAAAGTGATAAGCATATAAAAGGCGGCGACTAAATCCTTGCTGGAGAAGACGTTACCTTTCTTTCGTTCGTCCTTTTTTCGCTTGGGGGTGGCCTGTTCGGTTTTTTCACCCGCTGAATTACCAGCCAAAATTAATCCCCCCTAGTTTCCACGATTAAATTATTGTCATTATATTATATTGACCTATGTCAATTTGTCAGCTTGAAACGATACTCGGGAGTATCCCGACCAGACTTTCTATCATCATCTGCATATACTTCTGGATGAATTCTGAAAGCGGTCCTGCTATTATAAAAAGAATAAATAAACCGAAAAGGAGCTTTAGCTGGATATTAACCTGCATAACCTGAATTTGAGGAACGGCCTTCATTAATATACCTGTGCAGAATTCAAGTATGAGAAGGGCAACAACCATCGGCATTGCGAGCTTCATCGCAAGCGTCAATATCGTCCCGAAATAATTGACGACTATCATCGCGACATTCGCATTAATCCCGTTAAATCCAATCGGAATGAACTGATAGGATATCGCGAAAATCTTAATATATGAAAGATGACTGTTCGTCACAAAAAAGTATATGACAAACATATATGTCATGATTGAGCCAAACAGCGGCATCTGAACCCCGCTCGAAGGATCGTATATCGTTGCCATGCCAAGCCCCGACTGCATATCCATCACTTCGCCGGCAACAAGAAGTGTTGACAAAAACAGCTGTGTGATAAATCCTAGAATCAGCCCGACTA
Organism: Bacillota bacterium; assembly: GCA_023429785.1. Lineage (GTDB taxonomy): Bacteria > Bacillota > Clostridia > Oscillospirales > Ruminococcaceae > SZUA-444. Next base: position 25,757 of record JAEZDD010000004.1, read on the forward strand.
TACTTTCTTTTAAAAAGGCAATAGCTAGGATAAATGTGCTGTCCATTTCGACCTTGACGCCGTTGACGCAGGACATTCCTATTATTATAGTCAAAGCAATTGATGAGCCGACCTTGACAATTGTCGGAACATTTCTTCTTGAAAACAATGGGTTGAATGCAAAAATACCAAGCACTCGCGCGAAAACAAGAAGATACGCTTGATAGTTATTCATTAAATCTTCAAAGAACAAACTATCGCCTCTTTCCGTTTTCTAATGCAACATGCCATTGCTACTTGCCGATTGTCGACATCAGCTTGAAAATTCCTATAGCAAAATCTGATATCGTATCCATCATCCATCCGCCGGCCAGTAATAAAATTAAACCTATCACCAGAAGCTTCGGAACGAAGGTTAATGTCTGCTCGTGAACCTGTGTCGCCGCCTGAAGTATTGAAACCACTAGACCAATCACAATACTGACAACGAGAATAGGCCCGCCGACCTTGAGCACTAAGAGAAGTGCATCCTTGAAAACTGATAAAGCCTGATCCTGTGACACCTTCCCGTCCTCCTTTGATATGCTTTTTTAATATTGCTAGTTGAAGCCTGCTATCAATGAACCAACCAGAAGCTCCCACCCGTTAATCATTATAAACAACAACAATTTAAACGGAAGCGAAATCATCGACGGCGGAAGCATAATCATACCCATTGACATAAGCGTGGATGAAACTATTATATCTATTACCAAGAATGGTATAAATAACAAAAATCCGATAATAAATGCTCTTTTTAGCTCGCTGACAATAAATGCCGGAACAACAATCTGAAGAGGAATGCTCTCGGCTATATTTTCCTTTGGCATTTCCTTCTTCGCTAAATCCATGAAAAACTGCATGCTGTCATTTGAGGTTTGCTTTAGCATGAATTCCTTTAGCGGAACTGTCGCTTTTTGTGCCGCCTCAACCGCCGAATACTTCCCTTCTGTATAGGGCTTGTACGCGATGTCATTAATCTGACCAATAACAGGGGCCATTATGAAAAAGGTTATGAACAGCGCCAGTCCCACTAAAACCTGATTCGGCGGCGTCTGCTGTGTTCCTATTGCATTCCTTAAAAGTGAAAGAACAATAATTATTCTCGTGAAGCTTGTCATCAGAATTAAAATAGACGGCGCAAGAGATAAAACTGTCACCAATAAAACCAGCTCAAGCGTCCCGTTATTATCCTTAGCGTTTAGAAAGTTATTGAGCAAGCCGTTGTTGTTAGTCGCTGTCTGAGCTGCTGTCTGAGTCGCTGTTGTTGCCGTATTGCCGGCGGTTGTCGCATTTGCTGTAATTGAGCAGAGGCAAAATACAGAAATCAGAAATACAACTAATGCTATAGCGAAAACTAGGAGAGGCTTTTTGAGCCTTGAAAATACATCACTCTTTGTCATTGTTGTCACCGCCCTTTGATTGCTTTTTCGCTGTAATAGCGTTAAATAATGTCATGGCAAAAGGCTGTGGTGTTTTTTGTATTTTATCAGCCATTATTTTCTCCATATCAGTCTTGTCGAGGTCGGAGATTTTTTCAATATGCTGACTTGTAACCCCGATAAGCATATATTTCTCACCAATTGAAATAATCATTATGGCTCTGTCCGGGCCTAAATTGATTTTTTCAACCACCTTAACAGTCGTGTTCCCGCTAAACCGAACTCTTTTGTTTAGCCAGTTTGCGGCATAATACGTGAGGAAAATCAGAAATATTACGCCCGCAAGCGACATTATTATCGTAATAATCTCTTTCATATTTAGCCTAGTATTTTTGAAACAGTCTGAACAATTCTGTCAGGCTTAAATGGCTTAACGATAAAATCAAGTGCGCCGAGCTTAATTGCCTCAACTACCATTGATTCCTGACCCATGGCTGAGCACATAACAATTTTCGCAGAGCCGTCTATTGCTTTTATCTCTTTTAATGCTTCAATCCCTGTCTTATTTGGCATTGTGATATCCATAATTATTAAATCAGGTTTTTCAGCCTTAAACTGCTCGACAGCCTTTTCCCCGTCCTCTGCTTCAACAATGCTTGTATACCCGTTTTTTGTCAATGTGTCTTTAATCATCATTCTCATGAATGCTGCGTCATCAACTAAAAGAATTTTCTTGTCCATACTTTTACTCCTTATTACCTAATGTATCTAAAAACTTAGATTTGACTATTTCTGTTATTCTGACAGCGAAGTTATCATCGATAACGACAACATCACCTCTGGCGATTAAATGCCCGTTTACAATAACATCAACAGGTGCTCCTGCTTGTCTGTCAAGCTCAATTATTGTTCCCTGATTAAATTCCAGGATTTCTTTAACCTTTTTCTTAGCCTTCCCTATCTCAACTGAAACGTCAAGCGGGACGGACATCAGAAGCCTTAGATTATCCTGTTGGTCGCCTGAAAGCTGAGGCGAATCAAAACTCTCAAATGGATGAAGCTTAATGCTTTGAACATTTATTGGCTTCTGCGGGATTGGCTGCTGTTGCTGAGGGCTTTGATATGCCTGTTGGTTATACATAGGCTGTTGATACTGCGGATATTGCTGCTGATATACTTGCTGCTGATATTGCTGCTGTGGGTCCGGCTGCTGATATTGCAGAGGCTGTTGCGGGATTGGCTGCGGAATTGGCTGCGGGGCTGGTTGCGGAGTAGGCTGCGGAGCTGCCTGAACTTCCTTCACCGGCTCGTCATATCCCATCAGCATACTTGACGCCAGCGAACGCGCCAGGTCAATTTCAATAATTGAAACAAACTCACTGTTAATTACTCCGTCAATTGTAAGGTTAAATTGAATTGCGATAACATAATCATCCGGCGACATCTTGCTTAAAAAATATTCGGCATCCGATTCTTTGACATGAGCCTTTGGGGTCGAAATATCTATTGCCACACCCAAAAATTCAGATAGTGCAGTAGCGGCGGCACCCATCATCTGATTCATTACCTCGCATACCGCTGAAATATTCAGCTCGTCGAAAACAAAATTATCAGAAAGAACAAGCGGAAGTCCCATTAGTTGATTGAGCATCATCTGGACATCTGTCTGTTTTAAAATCATTGTGTTCGAGCCGGCGACACCTCTAATATAGTTAATTTCAACATATATTGACGGCTCAAGATTCGGATATTTCACTTCCTTATACCGAATAATCTTGACTTGCGGCGTGGTAATCCATACCTTTGCATTGAGAAGATTTGATACTGCTGTCGCCGCCGCGCCCATGCTGATGTTCTGTATTTCTGAGACAGCACTTAATTGCATTTCGGAAAAATTGACGTTTCTTGGGATTTTCTCTGTATCATTTATCATACTCGTCCTCGTCCTCAATTCTTTAATATATTATCCAGCTTAACAGCCTTTTTATTATTCTTCGCGCCTAATTTCCCGTCAAACCATGTTGTTTGACCGACTCTAACCGTTATATTTTCATCTATATTCTTATTAAGCGGAATAATATCATCAACCTGAAGATGCAAAATATCCTGAAGGTCAATCTGCGTTTCACATAAAACTGCCGTTAGCTCAAGAGGTGTATCCTTTATGCCTGATAGTATTTCCGTTTTTCTTTCGCTTTCCTTGACAGCGTCCGGTCGCTTTGCGCTTTTGCTTTGTCGCTCATTGAATTTTGTCATTATCTGTTCAAGATTCATCGCCGGAATGCAAAGTGTAATCGCATTCTTTATATTCCTGATTTCAACCTCAAACGTAACAAGGATAATTACATCCTCGGGCGCTATTGACTGAATTACTCTTGAGTTTGTTTCAACACTTAAAATTGAAGGATTAATATCGATAAAGGTGCTCCACGATTCCTTTTGCATCGAACACATTTTCGCGAATATTTTTGACATCAGCCCTATTTCAATTTCTGTGAAGTCTCTTAATATGTCAACATAATTCCCGTTCCCGCCAAGAAGCCTGTCTATCATTGTGAAGGAAATGGGATTTGACATCTGCATTAATATTATAGTGTCTGGAATATCCTCGTCAACTATTCCTAAATCAAGTGTCCCCACAAGAATAAATTCGGGGAGGGCGTTGCTGAATTCATAATATCTTTGTTCTTCTATCTCTAAAACATTAACCTTGCAATACAGTCTTAGCAACCCCGTGAAATACGAGGAAAGAAGCCGAGCATAGTTTTCAAAAATTCTGTCCAGTATCCTTAGTCGTTCCTTCGTGAATTTTTTAGGCATCCTAAAGTCATAGACCTTCGACTTCTTTTCACCCTTTTGAACCTCTATCTCTTTTATTACCTTATCTCCACCCGTGTTTATGCTTCGCAATAAATCATCAATCTGATTTTGCGACAAAACGTCAGCCATCTATATTTCACCCCACTTCAGGACATTTTATTCTATCCCTATATTTTGCTTTCAAGGACTGCTTTTGCTTGATTACTTTTTATTATCCGCATCAACATAATCGGCGCCGAATTCCATCTTCAGATACTCATCTACTACGGCGGGGTCAGTGAAGTCCGCATCATTTCTCACAAGTATTATTTCAACGCGTCGGTTGAGCCTTTTGTTTTGTTCCGTATCATTCGGGGCTATCGGCCTGTATGAGCCGTAGCCCATTGAAACGAATTTTTCCGGGCTTGCGACCTGTAACCCCTTTAAATAATTAACAACATTAACAGCTCTTCCGGATGATAGCTCTGTGTCGTCAACAACTGAATATTGACCGACCGCCGTATGTCCCGCCACTCTTATTGATAATATTTTATCCTCAACCGAATGTATCCCATCGCTCATAGGCTTTAATACTGCTTTCCCCGTGTCTAAAAGCACATCGCTGTCCCCATTAAAAAAGATGCTGTCTCTGAATTTTATATAAATATTAGAAACGCCCTTTTTCAGCTCAATACCGCCGCTTAAATTGTTCTTTTCAACATAATTGGTGAGGTATTGAAAAAGCTGGTCAAAAGTTTTTGGGCTTTCTCCATCCTTTAACTCTTCGCCGCTGGTGTATGGAAGCTCAGAGCTAGTGTCCGGGTCATTTGGCGAAACAATCGGGTTAATCACATCGCCGCGTGAGGTGAATGCCTGGACGATATACTGCCATTTTTTTGAGTCAAAGGACGAGCTGGCATACAGCATAACGAAAAAAGTCAACAAAAGCGTAACCATATCACCGTATGTATCCATCCAGTTTCCACCTTCGTCAGGTTTTAAGGTTCTCTTCCTGCGACCAGCCATTATGTTCACCCGCTTTTTTATTATTAGTTTAGCACATTTTTCGACTAAATGCTACTATTTTAGTTTTATTTGTTGCTTCCATTTTTTTAATTATTATTCTTGCTGTTTTTGTTATATATTTTAGATTTACCCTTTCCCTTAGGAAGCATAAATTCTAGTTTTTCCTCTATATATCTTGGATTAGCTCCGGATATTATTGCCAGCGAGCCTTCTTCAATTATCTGCATACACAAAATTTCCTGTGCATGAATTGATTTTAATCGGTTCGCAATCGGGCTGCATATAAGATGAGCAATTATACAGCCATAAAAGGTGGTAATAAGCGCCGTCGACATCCCTGCCCCTAAGCCATCAGCATTGCCTGTCAGATTCTGAAGCATATTAATCAGCCCGACCAGTGTCCCTATCATTCCAAAAGCAGGAGCAACAGCCGATGCTCTTTCGAAAAATGACCAGTTCGCCTCGTGCCTTTCGCATATAAAGTCAATCGCATCATCTAGCATCGCCTTAACTCTGTCGCTGTCGTTAGCGTCAACAATTAACAGCAGACTCGATTTCATAAAAGGCTCTTCGCATACATTTGCACTTTCCTCAAGTGCGAGAAGACTTTTTGACCTGGCTATTTTTGCGTATTCAACCATTTCTTTTATGTATTTTTCAGGCTTGTACTTTTTGGGCATGAATACCATGCCTATCATTCGAGGAACATTTTTTATGGTTTTAAAAGGGAACGACAGCATTAATGCACCCAAGGTCCCACCCAAAACAATCGCAATGGACGGGACATCAAAAAAGTTCATCGCCGAGTCGCCGTTTCCAACCATACCATATATTATCAAGCCTATCCCCATCAGCAAGCCTAAAATGCCAGTTAAATTCATATGTGACCTCCATTTTATTAGAAGTTTCTTTTATATCATCAATAATAAGTTATTGTTATTTTTCAAAGCAAGTTTTTTTATATTCAACGCAAAGAGAAATTATTTCGTCAATTGTTTCCTTAACGACATGGGTTCGCCCGTTCTGCATCATTATTATTGTATCCGGAGCCTGATAGATGTTATCGATAAAATCTTCATTAATCGCAATTATATTTCCGTCAAGGCGGGTTAGCTTAATCATTTTTTCCTCCTAAATTATTTGTATGGGAAGCTGAAAGCCAGCCCCCCATACAATATAAAATTATCTTTTTAGATTAACAAGCTCCTGAAGAATTTCGTCAGAGGTGGTTATTACTCTTGAGTTCGCCTGAAAGCCTCTTTGTGTGGTAATCATGTCGGCAAATTCCTGAGCGAGGTCAACGTTTGACATTTCAAGCGCATTTGATACTATGTCGCCTGAGCCGTTATATCCAGCCTGACAAAGCCTTGGGTCACCCGATGCGGCTGTCTGAGTAAAATAAGTGTTCCCCGACTCCTGAAGTCCTGATGGATTGTCAAAGGTAACAAGGTCAAGTCGGCCGAGAATCATTTGTCCGTGAACGCTGTGTGTCGCTGTGATAACGCCATCGTTCCCGATTGAAAGGCTTGAAAGGTTTCCAACAGTCTGTTCAGCGGCTGTTCGACCACCGTCCAGCTTGATTGTCCCCAAAGTTCCGGCGATATTTTCAAAAAATGTATTGTCTCCGCCGCCAAGCTTAATTGGGAACTTCACAAGAGTTGCCCCTGACACACCTGTGCCTGTAAGTGTAAGATTAATGTCCTTCACGCTTCCAGCTGTCACGCCCGCTGTTGTATTTGCCGCTGTTACAAGCGCGTTAAGTGAGGCTTGAGTATAGGTTTGTGACTCATCAAGTGAAAATACTAATGTATTACCGTCCCATTCGGCTGAGGCTGTAGCCGGAGCTGTGATTGACTTATATTTAATTTGAATCGAATTACCGGCCGTTCCGTCATCGCCCGCTGTTATTGTCAGCTTGTCAGCGCCAAAGTCAACATAGTTTGTTGCAGGTGCCGCTGTATTAAGCGGAGCTGGCTCAACAGCGAGTTTTAAATCGCCGGATGGAAGTGTAACACCGCCATTTCTTATCGCCTGGTCAATAGCAGCCTGTAATGAAGCAAGGTCAGGATATTTTGCCCCCTGGTCAAAGGTTACTGTCAGATTCTGTCCTGATAATGTTGCGTTTGGAGGTGTCCCGTGAACAAAGTTTATTGTAATATTTCCTTCAGCGCCAACGTCTGTTGCACTGACTGATACTTTTGAGCCAAGAAGATTTTTTGACCCGCTTGCCGCTGCATCTGTTACCGGCGGAACGATGATTTGAATTCTGTCCGCCGCCGCTGTCTGTCCTGTCGGATTGCCTGTAATACCAAGAACAAAGTTGCCCTTTGCGTCAACTAGGTTCCCGTAGTTGTCGACTGCAAGGATACCGGCTCTTGTATAAAATTTATTCCCAACCTTATCCTGAACCTGGAAGAAGCCTTCGCCGGCGATAGCAAGGTCAAGACCGCTGTCTGTCATCTGGAAGCCGGAACGTGACATAACAGTGTCGATTGAGCCGACTGTTACACCATAACCAACCTGTGACGGATTGTTTCCGCCCGATGTTGAGCCACCGGCTGTTGCATTTCTTAGATTCTGATAGTATACGTCGCTGAAGGTAACACGGCTTGACTTAAAGCCGTATGTATTAACGTTTGCGATATTATTACCGATAACGTCCATTTTTGACTGATGCGCGGTTAGTCCGGATACGCCTGAATATAGAGATCTTAACATTCAATAACACTCCTTCTTAAATGTCAACCGTAAATTTTACTCATCAAGCATTCAGAGTAAATAAGCTCCCTTTCGGTCCAGCATTAAATAATTACAGTTGAATCAATGTTTGTAAATATGTTCCCCATCATATCCTGTTGCGACATTGTTGTTATAACCTTATTGTTTTTAACGTTTACAACGAACGCTGTCTGGTCAACGAGCACTAGGGTTTCGTTTGCGCCCTTCTGCTGTGCAATTTCAACAGCCTTGTTCAATCTTTCAAGTGTGTTACCATCGCTTAGGTCAATGCTTCTTTCATTAATCCTGTCAATAGCGTGCTTTGAAAATTCAACACCCTGAGACTTTTTCTCGAGCTGTTCTTTCAGTGCCTGAGCAAAGGGACTTCCCTGTGGGTTTGTGCTCTGAGAAACTTTCGGGCTTGTACTCGGCGAAGCACTAGGGTTCACCTGAAGATTTTTAAGCCTTAATTCATTTATCAGCATCCTTTGTTCACCACTTTCCCCTTTAAGATTCCTTCTTTATGTGGATGGTGTTTCATCCTTGGTTTCTTCCGGCTTTGTATCTGTCTTCCCTGAAACAATTTCCATTAGATTTGAGGTTGTATATGCCTTCCCTCCGACCATTATTTCAAATGCCTGGCCGTTAAACCTAATTGAAGATACAACGTCAGTGACCTTATCCATTGCCCCCGCGCCGTCCATGCTCGCCATTGTTACCGTCTTCCCAACTAGCGATGTCGCAAAGGAAGCGTTTGAATAATATGTTATCTGCTGCATCTGCTGAAGTGAGCTGAACTGTGCAAGCTGAGCGATATACTGCGCGTTGTCCGTCGGGTTCATAAAATCCTGATTCTTCATCTGTTCTGTCATCAGCTTTAAGAAATCTGACTGACCTAGATTGTTTGTATCGCTTTTGGCAAAAAAGTCTTTATACTTTTCATAGTTGCTGCTTACCTGTGCTGACGAGCTTGTTCCTGTTACGCTGTCTGCCATAATTTCGCCTCCCCTACAAATTCCTTTGGCTTCTCGACTTCCTCAGTCGGTGTTGCGTCATAATTATAACTGCTCTGCGATTGACTCGCCTTGTATTGATTGCTTGAATTCGAGTCTGAAAGACTGAAGCCGCTCATAAATGCCGAGGCATTCTGATTCGGGCTGACAATCTGAACGTCCTTGACCTCGCTGTTTGTTGACTGAAGGTTTGAAACGAGAGTCGGGAGCTTTTCCTGCAAAAGCTTTTGTGTGGTCAGATTCTGTGCGGCAATGCTGATTGTAATTTCGCCGCCAGCTTTAACGAGCTTGATTGAAACCTCGCCCAACTCCTTCGGATTTAGCTTCAAGGTCATTTCCTGAACATTATTCGCTTCAAGCTTTGAGGATAGCTGGTTAAGAACGGCTTGCGAAACCTGTTTCTCGACTGGGATTTCGACCGGCTGAGTCTGTTCCGGAGTCTGTGCTGTTTGAACTGCCTGAGGCTTAACCCCTTGAGCTGCCGCCATTATTTCGTCAAATTCCGACGTGTTTTTCACGACCTTATTGCTGAGTGCGGCGAGCTTTGTGCTTTGGCCCTCTGCTGTCAGCTTAACTCCGCTGTTCTCTGAGGTCATTGTGCTTGTGACAGCTTTTACTTCCTCAGCCGGAATACCTGTTTTTTGAGATACAGCCTCGAGAAGCTTGTTCAGTTTTGTCTGCATTCCCTGTAAGTCTTCAAGCTTTGGTTGCGCCTGAGATATGCTTTGAATGATTTCAGTCAATGGCGATGTCGTCGCTTTTGTCACGTCGTCCGTTGCTGGAATTTGTGCCAGCTGGCTTAAAAGCTCCTGTGGATTTGACGAAGCAAGAATGTTCTTAATCACCTGCAATTCTGTCGCCGATATAACCTGAGTATTGCTGATGCTTGAAACGCTTGTCGACGGTGTTGCATTTTGAGAAGTCGCTGACTGTTCAGAATTTGGCTTTGTGCTTAGCTCGGTCGGCGCTGAGAAAAGCATTGCTACTAGAAGCTCCAGCATATCCTGATTCTCTTTGTTGTCGCTGTTTTCCTTAACTAAATCGGATAATGCGGATGTGAGCTTTTCACTTTGGCTTTTGCCTTCACCCTGCTTTGTGCTGTCAATTGCATTTGAAATAATGGTCATTAGCTTTTTTAAAAGCTCGCCGAGGCCTGCTTTCTGGTCATCTGACAGCCCTGACAGAAGCTGAGCGATTTCTTCACCTGAGGCACCTGAATTGATTTTGTCAATTATCTGAGCCAAAAGCTCTTTCCCCGATGTCACCTTTGCACCTGCGTCGGTTTTAGCGGAAGCCGGAGCTGTTTTTGCCACTTCGCCCAAAATACTTTGAAAGCTTGATGAGCCTATCGCATTAATGCTTTCGGTTTTTTGTGCTGACGGCTTCGCGTTGGCTGACGCCTGAACTATTGCTGTCTGAACTGATACTGCATTCACTTATTTTCACCTCCTTGATAAATAATTATATTTTAACGGGTTGCCCCGCTAAAAGCTATCTTACGCTGTGAAAATTCTTGTGCGAAACAAATTCCTCAATAAAAAGCTCGTTCACCTTTATCTCTTTTTTGGTGTATTCCTCGAGCTGTTTTTTCTCGAGCTTTTCGAGCGAGTCAATTTCCTTCGTTATTTCAATAATGACATTCAGCTGTTTTTGGATATCCTCTTCAAGTCTCTCAAGAGCATGAGCCAGCGATATCGCCGTTTCATTAAGGCTGCTTAAAAAATGCTTATGGATAGCAATATGCTGTGCCGAAAGTCCGGAGTTGATTTTTTGATTAAGCTCGTTATTTTTATTTTTGGCAAGCTCGATTATGGCCTTTCTTTCGTCAAGAAGGAGAAGCTGCTGCTTTCTTAAATTAGCGAGGTCATTTTTTTCTCTTTTTAAAATCTGTTGCTTATATGCCAGAAGCTTCTTTAGCGAAAATTCAAACCTTTTCAAAAAAATACCCCCTTCTTATGAAATTGCCTTTTCCATCATTTTGACTGTTTCGTCATAGCTGAATGCCTGATTAACCTCCTGAGTCAAAAATTCATTGATTTTCTGAATTTTTGTCAGCGCCTCATCAAGCTGAGGGTTCGTCCCGCTTTTATATGCGCCGATTGATACAAGGTCATAATTTGAGTTATATATAGAAAGCAGGTTGCGAAGCTTTGACGCTATCACCTGTTGCTTTTTATCCGTTATTTCTGACATTAGTCGGCTGATACTTTCAAGAATATCGATTGCCGGATAATGATTTCGCATGGCAACCTTCCTCGAAAGAACAATATGCCCGTCGATAATTCCACGAACCGTATCGGATATCGGCTCGTTCGTGTCGTCGCCCTCAACAAGAACCGTATAAATACCTGTAATTGAGCCTTCTTCGAAATTCCCGGCTCTTTCTAAAAGCTTCGGCATTATCGAATATATTGACGGTGTATAGCCTCTAGCTATCGGCGGCTCACCGATTGACAGCCCGATTTCTCTTTGTGCCATAGCAAAACGAGTGAGCGAGTCCATCATGAGAAGTACATTCTTCCCCTTTTTGCTGAAATGCTCGGCTATTGCCGTTGCTGTCAGACAGCACTTGCTCCTCATCATTGCGGGCTGGTCTGAGGTTGCGACAACAAGAATCGAGCGTGACATCCCCTTTTCGCCCAAATCTCTGTCAATGAATTCCCTGACCTCTCGTCCTCGCTCGCCGACCAGTGCGATTACATTTATATCTGCCTCGACTTCTTTGGCTATCATGCCAAGGAGGGTTGACTTCCCGACGCCGGAGCCCGCGAAAATCCCCATTCTCTGACCTCGCCCTATGGTGAGAAGTCCGTCAATCGCTTTAACCCCCATCGGAATAATTTCCTTGATTGGCGGTCGTGTCAAAGGGTTCACCGGTATCCCCGCTATTGAAACAGCTTCGCTCGTGAAAAGCTCGCTCTTCCCGTCGATTGGGTTCCCTATTGCGTCGATAATTCGCCCTATCAGCCCTTCACCAACGCCAACAGTCAGCTTGTCGCCGGTGTTGTCAACAATACTTCCAGGGCCGACCCCCTCGATATCCGAATAAGGCATGAGGAGAACCTTGTTTTGATTAAAGCCAACAACCTCGGCGAAAATATGCCCATGCTCACCCTTGTGATAAATGCGGCATACATCACCTATATTACAGGTTGGACCTGTCGATTGAATTGTTGTCCCTATGATTTTCTCTATCTTGCCCATATACCGATAGGTGTCCGCTTGCATCACCTTCGCTCTGATTGCGGAAAAATCCAAATTTATCACATCTTTCTGATTACGCTATATATCTGTCGGCTTTTTCCCCGCATTCAGTATTTCCTTTAAAAAGTCCAGCTGAGTCGGGATAGATGCGTCGATTATTTCCTTATCGTTGTCAAGAATAATTGTTCCTGTTTCTGCGTCAGGAAGAAGCTCAATTTCAACGTCGGGGATATTGCCCGCTATTTTTTTAATCATCTGCCTGTCAGTAATAACCGTTTCAGAAACATCACATTTCGCAACGCTGATTTTAACATAATCTGAATTCCTGAAGCTTTTGCAAGCGTGCTTTATTGTTGAAAATATAATCTCTCTGTCAGTCAAAAGCTCGTGATTGGTCACCTTTTTAACCATATCATATAGAAGGTCAATCAGCTCGTTTTCCTGGGAAATATATATCGAGTCTTTTCTGGCATTAATTTCGGCTAACAAGCCACGGCAAGCCTTCAGCTGATTTTGCATCTCATTAAGTGCATCCTGCCTCCCTTGCTCAAAGCCCTCCTGCCTTGCCCGATATTTAATTCTTTCGCCCTCGTCTATTGCCCTGGAAATAATTTTCTGCTTTTCTGCTTCTGATTCGTCACGGAGCTTTTGCTCCTTCTTTCTATACTCCTGATTTAAATATGCCTCACGAAGCTTCACTTCGTTTTCAATCTGAAGTGACATTTCCTGTTGAGTTTTATTGAGCTGTTCAACATCATCGCTGTTAGTCCCTGTTTCAACTCTCTTTTGCACTTGCTTTGGTTTTATTATAACAGTGTTGTCTATTGAAACAACCCCGTCATAGCTGACAAAATCAGATGATTTTACTACCTTATGCAATAATCTCATCCTTTCCGCCCTTTCCTATAACAAGCTCGCCCTCTTCCTCTAGGCGACGAATGATAGCAACAATCCTCTGCTGTGCTTCTTCAACATCACGCATACGGACATTGTGAAGAAATTCGATATCAGCCTGAATAGACTCTCGCATTCTTTGTGGCATATTCGCATATAAAACTGCCGTAACATCCTGATTTGAGCCTTTGATGGCGACAGCAATGTCCTTTGAATCGACATCCCTGATGAATCTCTGGATAGCCATTTCGTCGAGGGTGAGAATATCCTCGAACACGAACATCTTCTGTCTGATTTCATTAACAAGCTGTTGGTCTCTTAATGTCAGCTCGTCAAAAATTGATTTCTCCGTCGCTCTGTCAACGTGGTTCAGAACATCCGCTATATAGTTGACCCCGCCGACCTCAGCCATGTCTGTCGTAACTATTGTTGAGAATTTTTTCTCAAGCGTTTCTTCAAGCGACTTTATTATCTCCGGCGAAGCACTGTCCATTTTCGCTATTCTTTCAACAACGTCAACACGCTTTTCTTTTGGCAGCTCTGCCAGAACCATTGAAGCCTGGTCAGACCTGACATAGGATAAAATCAGCGCTATTGTCTGAGGATGCTCATTCTGAACAATTGCCAGCATATTCTTTGCGTCAGCTTTTCGCATAAAATCAAAAGCCTTAACCTTCAGCGATTTTGTCACCTTGTCCATCAGGTTTTGTGCCGCATTGTCGCCGAAAGCCTTTTCGAGAATCTGTCGGGCATAGTTGACCCCGCCCTCAGTTATTACCTTTTGAGTCAGGCAAAGCTCATAATACTCCGTGAGTATTTGGTCAACGGTTTTTATGTCTATATATGCAAGTCTTGATACTTCATAGGTTAATTTTTCTATATCATCCTCTGAAAGGAATCTATATACACTTGCCGCATTTTCAGCACCCATAGCGGCAATAACCGTAGCCGCTCTCTGAGCACCAGTTAATTCCTCTGAATTTGCCACGATTAATCACCATCCTCACGAAGCCAGCTTTTTAAAAGTTGCGCTGCAATTTCCGGACTGTTTTTAGAAAAATCACCGATTTCATGCCTAATTGCAGCTTCCTTTGTATCTGGTGGTCTGTCCGTTAGCTTCCTTATATCAACCTGCGGCTGTTCATTTATGACAGGGGCTTGTCCTCCCCCTGCCTTTACGTATGTAAGCTGATTCTTCGGCTTTTTCTTCCCTCTTGATGCCGCAACAATTATTATAATCAGTATCAGCACAACAACAAAAATAACAGCAAGCATCAAAAGTATCTGCTCAAAAGTATAGCCGAAATACTTGTTTGGAGTGATAGTCGGGATTTCGCCCGGCTTTGTGTTAAACAACGGGAAGTTTTCAACCGAAATTAATTCCGGCGGGGTCCCCGCAGCTTTTGCCACTGTGTTAATTAGCTTTGCCTTGTCGGTGGCGCTAAGGTCATTTGAATAAACCGTCAGTGACACATTAACCTTGTCAACATAATACCCTTGCTTTTCGGTTTGTTCTTTTAAAGTGTTAACTAGGTATGATGTGTTGTTGCTTGATTCAGACCATGAGCCGTTTGAGCTTGAATTACCGGTCGGATAGGTTTCATCGGCGTTTGAGTCAACGCCTGGGACGCCGCCCGAGCTGCCGTTATTCCCCGTTGATGAGCTGGTATCCTCATGCTCAACCATGCCCTTGTCGCCGACCGACGGAGTGTATTGTGTGTGATCTGTAACCTTTTTGTCATAGTTGAATACCGCATTGACCGATACGTTGACGCCGTTAGCGCCATATGCCGGCTGTAAAAGCCCGAGTATTTCCTTTTTTATTGTCCCCTCAAAGTCTTGCTTGAACTTAAGCCTGTCTTTGTCTGTCGAAACAGAGTCAGAAGAGCCTGCATCTGATGTCGTCAAAGGTCTCCCGTCGCCGTCGGTAATAGAAACGTTATCCATTTCAAGCCCGGAGATGGATTTTAAGACAATTGTTGATATTCCTTTTATCTGAGAGGCAGAAAGACTTTCTCCGTCTTTTATATGAACAACAACAGACGCCGATGGTTTTTTTGTATTTGTTGAAATAACCGTGTTGCTTGTTTCAGGGATGTCGAGAGTGACAATAGCGTCCTCAACGCATGAGAGAGTTTTAATTGTTGCCTGCAACCTCTCCTGAAGCTGCATTTTTGCGATTTCCTTCTTCTGTGAATCGGTCGTGAACATATTCACGCCATTATTCCATATATCATAGCTTAAAGCGCTTTTGGGATACCCCTTTGTCGCCAGCTGCATTCGCAGTGAATTCTCCTGGTCCTTCGGGACTGTTATTGTCCCGTTTGCCTGAATCTGGGCATCAATTTTCATCGCCTGAATTTCAGTCAAAATCTGGCCCGCCTCCGCCGAATCCAATCCTGTATATAAAACAACATAGTTCTTCTGATTTAAAACCAAACTTAAAACTATTGCTATTACTACTATTCCAGCAAGGACGCTTATATAAAGGATTTTATTCTTTTTAGACTGAGATTTCCAGAACTGCACAATTGCTTTTAAAACATTGCTCGCCTGTTCCTTCATTTAATAGTCCTCCGTATTTTCAAGTTAAAAAAAGTTAAATAGACATTCTCATAACTTCATTGTATGAGTCAATGGCAGTATTCTTCATATTAACAAGAACCTCTAGTGCCATTGATGCTTTTTGCATATTAACCTGAACCGTATGGAGGTCATCAACCTGACCCAGCGCAACCTTCGCACTGTCATCATCGCATACCTTCTGTGTATCCTCAACATTCTGAATTGCCTGTTTGAATATATCGGCAAAGGAAGCCTGTGAGCCTTGGCTTTCGCTTGGCTTTGTCGCATTTGATATTGTTTCAATGGGGGTAATACCACTCATCGGAATTATGTACATTTTAAATCCTTCTTTCCATCGTTTCGGTGTTAATTAACCTTTTATTATGTTACTTCCCGATTTGGAGCGCACGACTAGCCATCGCCTTAACCGCGTTCATCGCTGTCACATTCGCTTCATACGAGCGTGTCGCCGCCATTAAATCAAGAGTTTCTTTTGTTCTGTCAACATTCGGCATCATTACATAGCCGCTTGCGTCTGCGTCCGGATGAGTCGGGTCATATACAGGAGTGAACGGTGATTCATCCTTGACAACCTTTGTTACAGCGACGCCCTGATAAGCTTCCTGATTGGTTTTCTTCCCTAAAATATTCTTAAAGCTCTTTTTCTCTTCAAAGACAACAACCTGTCTTCTGTATGGCCCGCCGTCCAGAGTTTTTGTTGTTTCGGCGTTCGCAATGTTCTGAGTAATGACGTCCATTCTCAAGCGTTGTGCCGAAAGGGCATTCTTCCCGATATCAAGTGATGCTAAAAAAGACATTTTTTATCCCCCTTATCTTGATATAGCCGTGCGAAGCATTGAAAATTCGTTGCTTATCTTCCCTGATAATACATCGTATTGAAGCTGTGCATCCGCAAGTGCTACTGTTTCTTTTTCCATATCAACATTATTTCCATCCGCAAGCTGATTCGTGGATTTTTCCTCTGCTATCGTTGTTTTGAGGATAACCCCATCCTGTCCGCTTTGATTTCTGTGATAAGGAGATTTGCATTTTTCTTTCAAGACAGTAGAAAAATTAACAGTTTTAGCTTTATATCCCGGTGTGTCTGCGTTGGCAATGTTCTGGCTGATTACCTTTTGTTTTAACCAGACAGCGTCCAGCCCCTGCTCTAATAGTCTAAAGCTTGTATTATTGAATAATGCCATATATTTCCCTCCTTTTTTTGGAAAACCAGCATCCTTGCTTGATTTTTAGCGTTTTTTGTCGCAATTAGCCTATATTACTATATTTATCATCAGTATAAACTATTTATTAATTAATTTCAAGTCTTTTCTGTTTTTACCCATTAATTTCTCATATAAAATTGGCATATATTGTATTAATAGGATAAATGATATAATTATATTTTATAATTTTTTCTATAGTATAAAAAACACCACAGCTTTTTCTGTGGTGTCAAATTATTTATGAATGGGTTTGTTCTTTAACTGGATAGCCAGCTTAATTAGTACAGGGACAACCTTCGGTCTGTTAGCCTCCTTGAGAGCATTGACCTCATCGAATGAACCGTTTGTGAGATACGCATACTGCGGCGGAATCTGATTCAATGCCGCAACGGTTATTTCAGCCTTGCAAATTTCACAGGTGCAGCATCTGAAACGCTCAAGCACAGGCAAGAGATTTTCAGAAACCAGCTCGGAAATAATATTAATCCCGACTGCTTTAGGGACGCTGAGTGTCTCGCTTTTCGCCACGGGCTTTATTTCAGCTTTTTTCTCCTCATGAGGTCTTCTGTGTATCATCTCGTCCTTGAACTCTTCATTCAGAATAGGGTTCTCTCTTATTGCTTCATCATTGTTGGTCAGAAGCTTTAAGACGTGAGCAGTCTTGTTCGTTTTCTTGTTCACATTAATTCCCCCTTATAAAGCTCATCAATTACCTTTAAATAATCCTTGCAGGCCTGTGAGCGAGGAGCGTATTTCACGATGCTCATCTGGTGAGCGGGAGCTTCGGCTATCGCAACGCTGATAGAGATTTTATTTTTTAATACATAGGAGCCGAGCTGTTCGGCAACAATTGATGCCAGCTCCTCAACCTCTTTTGTCAAAAGAATTCGGTCGTTATATTTTGTCAGAAGAATACCTCTTAAATTCAATGAGGTGTTATAATATTTCTTAACAGCGAGGATTGTGTCCTTTAGCTGTGATATCCCCTGAAGACTCAGTATCTCCGGAGTCATCGGGATAATAAGGTCGTTGCAGGCTGTATAGGCATTTATCGTGAGAATACTGAGCGCCGGCGGAGTGTCGATTATTATATAATCATAGAACTTTAATATAGCCGACAGCTTCTCTCTTAAAACATACTCACGACCGACAAATGAAAGCTCAAGCTCCAGCCCGCTAAGAAGTATATTAGATGGAATTATGTCACAGTTTTTTGTTGTCTGAATCGCTTCATGAATTGATATTTTCCCGATGAGAACATCGTGAATTGTATAGTCATCATCCTCAGCGCCGAGGCTGAAGCTGAGATTCCCCTGTGGATCTAAATCAATCGCGAGAACTTTTTTCCCTTTTGAAACTAATCCGCCGCAAAAGGCGCTTGCCGTCGTGGTCTTCCCCACCCCGCCCTTTTGATTTGTAAAAGCAATTACCTTCGCCATACTTCCTCCGTTTTAGCCTTTTTAACGAGTATTTATCGTTTTCTTTATGTTGTCGATTCTATCCAGCTGTGTCTGCTGGACATACCTCGCAAGCAATTCTTCCTGAGTTGGCTTGAGGGAAAGAAAGCTGCACCCGTAGCCTTCTATTTCCTTCTCGTTTTTATGTATTCTCAAAATTTTCGTATTAAGATTAAGCTCCTTTTTTAAAACCTTGAAGCTGAGAACAATAATATCGTTGACCTCAAATTCATAGTTGCATTCCATAAAAACGCCGCCGATATTTATATTTTTAAAACGGGCGAAAACAGTTTGTTCAAAAACTGTGACCTCGCCATTTCTAGTCATTAGCGCTATTGTCGCATTAAGGTCTGTATCAATTTTATAATAACGTCGTCTTTCCTCTAAAAGCGTGCTATTCTCGCCGACTGTTACGTTAAGCTGGAATTCTGTGCATACATCAACGGTTGTGTCATACTTTACTCTATCCCCATTAATATAATAAAATACAACCTGAACCTGAGTCCCCTTGTCTATACTCGGTATATCAATACCTTTTATAACAATCTGATACTGCATTTTGTTATGTAATTCCTCTTTATAAACATTAAAAACATATGACGACAGAATCAAGCCCTTTTTAAAGGTATATACTTCAACCTTAATAATCTTTCTTTTGTCCAACATCTAACCTCGTGCCTCCTTGATTGATAATCATGCGAAGTATTTGAAAAGTCTGAGTCACACTTTTTTAATTTAGATACTACTTTATTATATATCATTACTTAAATTATTGCAATATTTATTCAAAGGATTGTTATTGTTAATAAAAACCTTTGCGCTTTTTTGTGCAATTAAAAACATTTTAAGCTTTTGTGTATACTTTTGTTTTTTTAAATTGTATAATTGTTTCATAATACCAATGCCATTTTAATTTCTTTTATGCATGAGGAGCTTTATGGACAAATTCATTTTTGTTGATGTTAAAAAATTGTGGAAGCGATACATGTCACGAATTCTTGTGTTGAGTATTCCTTTTGTTCAATTTGAAGCAGTTGTTATTTTCATCGTATGGCTTAACTCAAAAACCCCGCAGCAGCCTTCGTATTATTCCTTTGTTAAGGAAATTCTTGTATGGGGGTTTGTTTCCTTTGCTTTATTCCTTATAATAGCTATCCTTATTTCTGTTCATTTAATAAAAGCTCATAAGAAAAACACCTTTATCGAAATTTTCAACAGGACGCTGGTGATTAGCCGCCATGCCCAGACTGTGAATAACGGCTTGAAGCGGGAGTATTATAAAAAGCTTTATGTCACTGACCTCACGAAGCTCAAAAGTATTTCTATAGTCAAGGGGAATATCGTCCTGGTCGCCCCTGTAAGAGAATTTTATGAAAAATCCAGCTGGCTTTATTATGTCCTTAGCGAGAGAGGGATTTCCTTTGATACCTGGTGGTTCAACTATAATTCAAGCGTTCTGCGTGACAAGATCGAGATAACCGATGTTTTCTTAAACACACCCCGCCAGATTAAATTAATCAGGAAAATTTCAAAAATAGAAACAGAACGATTTTTAAGACGCCAGAAATTCCATGAGGAGATGCTTGAGCTGGCTAAAAACTCGGTTGTCAGAAAATCTATGCTTCGAAAATCCTCACTAAGAAGAAATATGAACCGATACAATAGATAAGACGTACAGAAAATGTACGTCTTTTGTACTTTTCTATACGTCTTTAATTTATTTAAGCTTTAACAATACCTGTGAAAGTGATTTCCCTAAAAGCTGCCCGCTATAAATAGCCTCGTCATAAGAATTCCCGTTGCTTCCCATTTCAAGAAGTATTGAGCCTGTCGTCAAATCCTGATTATACTTTCTATAATCAAATAGCACAGGTCTGGTCAGCCCTTTATAGCTCGTTTCCATCTGGCTTTGAAGTGCGCTTGACAGTCTGAAATTTTTCATATAGTTTGGCATATTCATTTTTCCGTCGTCACAGCCTGATATTATCATTATTTGTGCCGCCTGCTTCCCGTCTATTGTTGTGACCGGAGCGGTTCTTACTCCATCCGCTGTCTGAATTGCATCTCTATGTACATCTAAAACGACCTTGATTGACGGGTATTTCGCTAAAATCTGCTGAACCGTCACCCTGCTTCTGTCGTATGAAAAATCGTATTGAGGATAATCGTGGATTGTTGTGTCGTGGATAACAGCCACCCCTGATGCCTGAAGCTCTTTCGCTATTGCGTCGCCCACCGCTACGACATTTTTTGTGTTGTCTGTTGACCTTGAGTTGAAGCTTGCGTCATAAAAATCTCTGGCTGTCGGCTCATAGCTCTCGGTCGTGTGAGTGTGCATAATCAGCACCTGTGGCTGACCATTCAGCTCAATCTTGAATTCGGGCTGTTTTTTGCTTTCTGCTATAAGCGCGTCATTTGAAATAGAAGTGCAGTTTCTGACCTGTCCCCCCGCCGATAGATTAATTATCTGTGCCCCTGTGTATGGCTTATACGCCATTTGTTTTATTGCTCCGCTTTTTGCTTCCATTGACACTGGATATGGCTTTGCGTTTAAAATATTGCTCGGCGACGAACAAAGCTGGATTATATTGTTGGTCACCTGCTGAGTCTGGACATTCTGGCTCGTCTGCGGCGTCGGTGCCGCCTGCTGGTCTGGGTTGCCTGTGGTTTCAACCTCTGCCGGCGCCATATCAAGACTCCATAGAGAGCCGGTCGATACCTCTGAATTTTCTTGACCGCCCGCATTAACCCCATTCGTGTTCTCTGTGTTTACATTGACTGCATTTGCCTGATTCGTGTTCTGCGATTTTGCGCTCCACATTGTCATCCCCGCCGATGCCACCGTCAGCTGCTTTGAAAGCTGATTGACAGCCGGAATGTTGCTGATTGCAACAAAAGCAATTGTCGGGACAAGTGCAACTGACAATATTAGCCCTATTGTCCCTTTGCCCTTTGATTTTTTCATATTATCACATCCTTGCTGGTTTTATACTTAATTTATATGCGATAATATTTCCGGAAATGCTTGTTTTAAAAAAAATAAAAAGCCACAGGAATATATCCCGCAGCTTTTAACGAATACTAATTAAAATTATACGTTTGAAGAGTTGAGCTTAACAGCAAGCTGAGATTTCTTTCTAGCGGCACAGTTTTTGTGCATCAGTCCCTTGGCAGCAGCTTGGTCAACCTTCTTTATAGCAGCTTTAACAACAACATCTTTATCAGCAGCATTATCAGCACAAGCGATATCAGCTTTCTTTAGTATTGTCTTAAGCGCTGATTTGTTAGCTTTGTTCTGCATAGTTTTAGTTTGAATAACCTTAACTCTCTTCTTAGCGGATTTAATATTTGGCATATAGACACCTCCTCATGAAATATCTCATAAAACTGAATTTTTTGGACAAGATAATTGCAAATGGGTTAGTGTTTGCAATTTCGGGCAGAATACACCCGTTCTCATACAACAAGTCTTAATGCTTATCATATCACTAACTAAGCAAAATTGCAATAGATTTTTTAAAAAAATTTTCAATTTATTATTTGTGTTTTTTGTTCAAAGCATACAACCGGCAAAAATTCATTCCGATTTTAAATAAATTATAGAAAGGCATTAAAAATATGGGATTAAGAACAGACCTCGCACTTGAAAGCGCACAGGCAATTAACGCCACCATAACTAAGCCCTATCCCGGAATTTCTCAAAAGGAATTCGAAAAGGCAGGCTGTATTGTTACACATATTGTCGTCGAGACGGATGAGGCTTCAAAAGCACTCGGGAAGCCGACGGGCGAATATGTCACCATCGAAACAAAGGGTCACGCCGGCTTCGATTCCTTCCCTGACGATTTTGATGAGCAGGTTGATATGCTCGCTCACGAAATTTCAAGGCTTTCAACCCCTGACGGGGATGTTTTGGTCATAGGACTCGGTAATGACGATATCACACCCGATGCACTCGGCCCAATGGTCGCAAACCAGGTCTTTGCAACTCGCCATATCCCGAAGGAAATGCCGGGCTTCGAGGATTTCGCGGGACTTCGTTCCGTTTCCGCCCTCGCCCCCGGAGTGCTTGGGAAAACCGGAATAGAGGTCGCTGAGGTGGCGAGAGCCGTTTGTGACAAAATCAAGCCCTCGGTCGTTATCGCTATTGACGCTCTGGCTTGTTCCGAAATTTCACGTTTAGGGAAAACTATTCAGATTTCAAACACAGGTATCTCCCCCGGTTCCGGCGTGAAAAACAGTCGAAAAGAGCTTTCTCAGAAAACCTTGAACGCACCGGTTATATCTCTCGGCGTTCCGACCGTGGTCGATATGCAGACAATCGCCGAAGCTATCACAGGACAGGAAATTGAAAAAAGCGAATACCGCGATATGATGGTCACTCCCCGTTCGGTCGACAAGCTCCTTGAGCACACGTCGAAGCTGATTGCCTATGGAATAAACAAGGCTTTTCAGCCCGATATGAGTATCGAGGATATTACCTCACTTATTGGATAAGAAACAATAACGGCTGCTGTTTTGCAACCGTTATTTTAATTTTTATTATATTAAACTATTCCGCACTCGTCGTAATCTTTCCACTTTTCATTATATGATTTTTCACTCGCAATTCTGTATACGATATAGCCAACTGATGCGACAACTAAAACTAATGCTCCTATTACAGTAAGGGCAGATTTTTTTGACGCCACCTTAGTTGATTCTTTTTCCATATTAGCTCCGCCTTTCATTTTTTTCTTATTATACATTATTAATATGCTTTTGTAAATAAGCCTAGCTTAATTTGTCAGGTTTTTCTCCAATTATTGTTGACGGTTATCGGCTGCTTAATTAACTGGCTTTTATATTTCTTTGTATTTATTTTCAATAATTCAATCATGTCTTTGCAATTTTTTAGTAAAATTCTCTTTTTTCATTGACTATATTATATAATATGCTATAATTTAAGACATACATATGGGAATGGTGGTGATATCCATGACTAAACGCTTTAAAATTTTTGCTATACTAATTGCTTATCTTTTCGTTTTTTCAAGCTGCTCGAGGATTGACACCAATACTTCTTCTGATACCGGCCTTTCTTCACTCTCGGAGACAACCTCCTCTTCTGTTGAAACCACTACTTCTCTGACCACTGAGGCAACAACCTCTCAGACGACACAAGCTATTCAAGCTCAGACGACACCAAAGGCAATCACAAAGCCCGCTTCAACAACCGCGACTCAAGCCCAACCCCCTCCCAAAATCATTATCCCGACTGTTTTAAAGACAACCAGCCCCGGGACTGAGGCATATGCAAACGAGCTTGGCGTTATCGACGCTTCTAATAAATCGCAAGGCTATATCACCGTTAAATATACCGGTTCCGCAACGAATATCCTCGCCCTTGTTGTCAAGGACGGGAAGCAGTATCAATACAATCTTCCTTCAGCCGGAGTTTTTGTTACTCTCCCGCTGACACAGGGGAATGGCGATTATCATGTTTATCTCGGTGAGCTGGTCGGCTCAAAGCTCGCCTATGCTCTTGACCAGAATATTTCTGTATCAATGCCGAACACAAATTCATGCTTCTTATACCCGAACCAAAAGGTCGATTTTAATCAGAACTCCTTGGTTGTTGCTAAATCCGCTGAGGTATGCGCCGGGAAGAATACTATCTATGAAAAAATCGGCGCTATTTTTACATATATTACCTCAAATATAACCTATGATAAAGCAACCGCCGCTGCCATTCTGAATGGTTCAATTAAAGTATATACCCCGAATCCCGATAATACCCTGAACCGAAAAACCGGTATCTGCTATGATTATGCCTCGCTATTCGCCGCAATGGCAAGGGCACAGGGCATTCCCACAAAATTAATTGTCGGCTATGCTTCACCCGATAATCTTTATCACGCATGGAACGAGGTTTATGTCCCTTCGGCTGGTTGGATTACCGTTGAAATACAGCTAAAAGGCGGCTTTAATGTTCTTGATACTACCTTTTATGCCAGCTCAGGGAACAAGGCGGCAACAGTCAAAAATTTTTCAAGCCCCGGTTATTATCGCACTGATTTCATTTATTAAGGAGTGACCGTATGAAAATGCAAACCCATTCAAAGCCATTGAAGTCTGAAGAGCTTACATACTTCTGCACACAGCTTGCTCTTATTTTAAAATCAGGGGTGACCTTAAACGACGGCTTGCTGATGTTGCTTGACGACACAACCGATACCGAGGCTATGGAGCTTGTCGCTAAAATTATTGACGTGGTTGAGCAGGAAAAGAAGTTTTATATCGCTCTTGAAGAAACCGGCGCCTTCCCTAAATATTTTGTTTCTATGGTTAAAATCGGCGAAATGACCGGCCATCTTGACAATGTTCTTGAGGGGCTGGCTGGATTTTATGAACGTGAAACAAATCTGAAATCCTCGATAAGAGGCGCTATTATGCACCCGCTTATTCTCTTGTTTATGATGTCCGCTGTTGTCGGGATACTGATTGTAAAGGTTCTCCCTATTTTCAGACAGGTTTTTGTTCAGCTCGGCACTCAAATGAACTCCACCTCTGCGGCTTCTATCGAATTCGCTTCTTCAACCGGCGTTGTTATTCTTGTTATTGTTGCTATCATACTCATTTTGTCTGTATTATTATATATTGCTTCAAGGTGGACAAGGGGAAGAGTTTTTATAATGTCGGCTTTTTCGGACTTCATAATTTTCAAGAGCATTTTAGATAAGATGTCAATCTGCCGTTTTAGCTCGGCAATGTCCCTGATGATTTCAAGCGGAATTGAAACCTCCGAGGCTCTTGAGCTGGGCGAGGGAGTTATTTCTAACAAGAAGCTCGCCTTAAAAATAGCGGAGCTTCAGGAAAAGGTCAACAACCATCAGCCCTTCGCTCAGGCTATTACAGAGGTTAATATTTTCCCCACATTATACTCACAGATGATTAAAATCTCATATAAAACAGGTTCGCTGGACACTGTGTGGAGCCGGATTGCTTCAACCTATGATGACGATGTGACCGAATCTCTCAACAATATTGTTTCTTTCATTGAGCCTTTATTGATTGGAGTTCTTTCTGTAATAATCGGCGTCATCCTGATTTCGGTTATGTTGCCTTTAATGGGTGTTATGTCATCAATCGGATAACTTTTTTGAGAGGGCGGAGCATATATGCGTAATATTTTTAGACCAAGGCAAAGGCTTTTTAGCTCTGTTGAGCTTATTCTTGCTATTATTATATTTATTGCTCTCCTTATCTGGCTGAATATCTCCTTTAACAGCGTGAGGATTTCAAACAGCTCAGAACAGCTAAACGAAACAAACGCAACAATAAATAAAGCTGTTGTCCTTTGTTATTCTATCGAAGGCTCATATCCGCCAAGTATTGACTATCTTAAAAAGAATTATGGTCTTACTATTGACGAAAACAGATTCGCCGTTGAATATAATGTTTTCGCCTCAAATATGCTTCCCAGCATTGTTGTTCTAAAAAAGTAGAGAGCTTTATCATAAATGTTTTGAAAGAAGGGACCTAATGCTTAAATTCAAAAACAACGGCTTTTCACTTCAGATTCTTTGTGCGTTATCCCTTTTTCTTCTGTTTTCTATTTGTTCATTACTCCTCATCGCTATCGGGGCGAACAACTATAAGGGCGTTCTCGGGCAGGCTGACAAGAGCTTTAATGTGAATGCATCACTGCATTATGTGACTAACAAGCTTCACTCCTATGACAAGGTGAACGGTGTCAGCGTTTCAAAAATCGGTGATGTTGATGTTATTGTTTTAAATGAGGACGATGCCCCGAGCGGCTATCATACTCTGATTTATTTTTATGACGGCTATGTCTGTGAGCTTTTTAAGCATAAGAATATGGCTTTTAAGCCCGCGAGCGGTCAAAAGGTTCTCCCTCTTGAAAGCTTTTCGTTCAGCTTGAACACTGACGGCTCTATCTCAATAACTACTTCAAACTCAAATAATGAAGTGCTTTCTACTACTGTAACCTTAAAATGCCTTAAAATAACGGAGGTGGCGTCTGATGCAAAAACTTAAACGCGTTACCTCATTCAAGTCGGTCAACAGCTTTTTCATCGAAATAATTATTGTCATTTTCTTTTTCACTATTTCCTCAGCTGTGATAATTCAGATTTTCGCCTGTGCCTATCAAAGGAATAATCAGACTGATACGCTTAATACCAGCATTTTAAAAACTCAAACGGTTTGCGAAAGCTTTTCTTCAAGCGGCGATATCAATTCAGCCTTGAGGGGGCTTTTCGGTGAGTCGGCTGATACATATCTTTCCGATAAGAGTATTTCTATCCCTATCAACGACAAGTGGGAGGTTACCCCAAACGGGAATTTCATTTTCACTGTTTCCCTCTCTCAAAAGCCCTGCCCCGCCGGTAATATGATTATGGCCAAATTTACCGTTATTGAAAATTCGAAAATTTTATATGAGGCAACCTCCTCAATTTATAATCCTCTGAAAGGGGGAGTATAAATGCGAAAGAAAAAATTCTCCGGCTTTGGAGTCGGCTCGACTTCAATTATTATGATATTTATTGTCCTTTGTTTGACTACTTTTTCTATTCTTTCTTTTGTCTCTTCAAATGTCGGGTATAATTTCGCTCAGAAGTCAAAGGAGCATACCCAGATGTTTTATGATGCACAGCTTCGAGCCACCGAGGTTTTAAGCCAGATTGACACAACCTTATACGCTGCCTCCAGCGACCCCTCCGGCTACAACAACTATATTTTTGGGCTTCAGAATTTTAGCGGTATTAAGGTTGTTCAAAAAAAGGATTCCTTCACTGTGAGCTATGAAACAAAAATTTCTGACAATCAGGTTATTTCCGTCGAGCTGAGGGTCCCCTTAAAGCCCTCTGATGAACGCTATAAGATTACAAAATGGGCTTCCACCTCTGTTGACCTGAACTATAACCAAAACGGGCAGCAAAATATATGGGTTGGCAACTAGCTTTTCTTTTTCAAATAATTTAAAGTGAGGTTATTAATATGACAATTAAAGAAATTTTAGAGAATGCCGTGGCTAAAAAGGCTTCTGACATATTCATCATTTCAGGCGCAAAAATGGGACTTCGCATTTCTGGGCGAATTGTTTCCGAGGGGGAAAAAACTCTCACCTCCGCTGATGCTGAAAGCTATATAAGGGAAGTTTTTGAGCTGGCTGACCTCCCTGAAATATATAATGTGAAGGACGAGGGCGAGGTTGATTTTTCATTCTCACTCGCCGGAATAGGCCGCTTTCGAGCTAATGTTTACCGCCAGCGCGGCTCGCTCGCCATTGTTTTGAGATACGTTATGTTTGACCTCCCTGATTACAAATCCCTTAATATCCCTCAAGAGGTAATCGAGCTGGGCGACATTTCAAAGGGGATTGTTCTTATTACCGGCGCCGCCGGAAGCGGAAAGTCAACCACTCTTTCTTGTATCATCGACCATATAAATTCCTCAAGGAACTGTCATATTATCACCATTGAAGACCCTATCGAGTTTTTGCACAGGCATAAAAAGAGCATAATCAGTCAGCGTGAAATCAATATCGACACAAAGAATTATATTACCGCGCTTCGTGCCGCTTTAAGACAGTCGCCGAATGTTATTCTCCTTGGCGAGATGCGCGACTATGACACGATTAATACAGCGATGACTGCCGCCGAGACCGGCCAGCTTATCCTTTCAACGCTTCACACAACAGGCGCCGCTAACACTATTGACAGAATTATTGACGTTTTCCCACCAAACCAGCAGCATCAGATAAGAGTTCAGCTCTCAATGGTTCTTCAGGCAGTCGTTTCACAACAGCTTCTCCCTGCAACCGACGGGACACTGATTCCTGCCTTTGAAATTATGCTGGTTAATAATGCAATCAAAACCATGATTCGTGAATCAAAAACTCATCAGATTGATACTGTTATCCAATCAAGCGACGGAATGCAGTCAATGGATTTGAGCATTATGCAGCTTTATAAGGATGGGAAGATTTCACTTGAAACAGCTATTGAGTTTTCTTCTAACCCGGAAATTATGGAGAGAAGAATTTCTAAATAAAAGACAAAGAACGATGGTTATAAAATTCCATCGTTCTTTTATTTTCATAACTATTTGTAATATTCACCGTATATATTACTAATCGTCGGGGAGCTTCTCCTGTTCTGCTTGAATATCTTCAAAGGCTGAAAGCATCGGCTTTTCTTTTGAAGAATTTTTCTTTTTATTCCTTCTGAGATAGTTGTTCGTGATTTTTATAACCGTTCCCGACAGCAAAATCAGCGCAGTTATATTCGGTATCGCCATCAAGCCGTTCAAGGTGTCTGAAATATCCCAAACCAGCTTCAGCTCTAGATTCGCGCCAATGAATACAAAGGCTATATAGAGTGCCTTATATAAAAAGGTTGACTTCGCCCCGAGGAGGTATTCAATCGCCTTTTCACCAAAGTATGACCAGCCGATTATCGTCGCCAGTGCGAAAATCAATATCGATATCGATACGAATTGACCGGCGAACCCGCCAAATACCTTTTGAAATGCAATAATAATCAGCGATGAGCCATCCGCTTCCTCCCCTGTATTTGTGAACGTACCTATAACTCCGCTCGACAGGACAACTACCGCCGAAAGTGTGCAGACGACCATTGTGTCAATAAAAACCTCAAAAATCCCCCACATCCCCTGAACGACAGGCTCCTTGACATCGGCTGCCGCATTCACCATTACCGAGCTGCCAAGCCCCGCCTCATTTGAAAAAACCCCACGCTTAACTCCGATTGTTATTGCATTTTTGAGCATTGCTCCGCTTATTCCGCCGGCGACCGGCCCTATCCCAAAGGCTTGTTTAAAAATGCTTTCAAAAACCCACGGGAGCTGTTGAAAATTCGCCAGCATTATTGCCAGACAGCCGAGTATATAAGCGATGGAAACAATCGGGATTAGCCGCTCAGTCACCTTCCCGATTCTTTTTATCCCGCCTATTATTACCAGCCCAACTATCGTAGAAACAACTATCCCCGTCATTTTCGGGTCGATTGAAAAGGTTGTTTGCATTGCGGCTGATATAGAATTCGCCTGTGCCATATTCCCCATCCCAAAGGATGCGAAAATACAGAAAATTGCGAAAATTACCGCGAGCCACTTGCTGTTCAGCCCGTGCTCAATATAATACATCGCACCGCCTTGCCATTCCTTTTTTTTATTCTTTTTTCTGAAAAATATCCCGAGAACGTTCTCGGCATAAACCGTCATCATACCAAGTATGGATGAAACCCACATCCAGAAGACGGCGCCCGCCCCGCCGATTGTTATAGCGGTAGCAACCCCGGCGATGCTCCCGGTCCCTATTGTTGCAGCCAAAGCAGTCGAAATCGCCTGAAACTGTGAGATTGCTTTTTTATCCTTGGATTTTGTCACCGACTTGTTTTTAAAAATCGCGACAATGGTTTTCTTGCATATTTCTTTGATTTTAAAAAGCTGAAAAAATCTCGTCGCCAGCGTGAAATATAAACCAATGCCCAAAATAAGAATAAGCATCGGCGCGCCCCAGACAATAGTATTAACCTCTTTGTTTACTCTTGTGATAATGTCAATCAATTTATCCATGTCATCCTCTTTAATTATTTACATTATTTACTCACTGAATATTTAAATTTTGCAGTTTTGTGGCATAATAAGTTACGGGCTGTAATATTTGAGAGAGGTGAATGTGCTATGAAAAAATACTATCCGTTTAGAGAAACATTAGATTTACTCTTAGTTATATCTTTTGTCGGCAGTATTCTTTTAAGCTCACTTGCTCGAATATTTTTATCCCCTTTTCCTATAATTATGTGGACTGCCTTTGCTTTATTCTGGGTCGGTTTTTTTCTTATCCCATTAATTGTCCTACCCTTTTATTTCTCAAGGTCTTTTTTCGAGATTTCGCCTGAAGAAATTACAAAGCAGACTGGGGTAATTTTTCAGTCCAGGCAAATTATGAAAATGAGCTCGATTCAATATCTGACTCGGATTAAAACCCCTTTTTCGAAATTCACAGGGTTTAATTTTCTTGGCATCCATGCCTTGGGCGGGCATTTGACCTTAATGTATTTATCGCTTAGCGATATTGACGAGATAACCGACTTTATTAACTCCTGTATTAAGGGCGACGTTCGGGGGGAATTTTGATGACGCATAAGTCAGCGCGACAGCATCCGCTCAGAATTTTTTCTTATATGAATAAGTATTTCTGGCTTTTGTCGATACCTCTTGTGCGAGGACTTTATTTGTTGAAATTTGATTTCGCAACATGGGCTAGGGGTGCTTGGCTCGACATTGCTGTGATTTTATTAATACTGACCTTTGCAATAATCAGATGGCTTCAGGTTTCCGTTATATTTAACGGTGACTCTATAACCGTTCGAAAGGGCTTCATTTATCATGCTGACATGACGGTTTTTTATAGGGATATTACTTCCGTTCGGATTGAAAAGAAATTCTTCTTCCGTCCGATTAAGGCGAGTGGTATTCATGTCGATACAAACAGCGGCTCAAGAATAAAACCGGATGTCCTTCTTCTGTTAAAAAGACAATCGGTCGAGGACTTTCTCGTTGATTTGAAAAACTTCAATAAGCTTGCCGAGGTTTCTTATGTATATAAGCCAAAAAGATGGCAGCTCGTTTTTTTCTCCTTTATATTTTCGAATACTCTTTCAGGTGTTATTCTTGTTTCAACCCTTATCAACCAGGGCGGGAATATTTTAGGCAAGGAAATTGAATCAAAATTTTTAAACCAGTTTAATTCTATGGCTCAGCGGATTACTTCAGCTATTCCTCCCGCCGGAGTCGCCTTGGCTTCTCTCATTCTATTCGGATGGCTTTTGTCATTTTCAATGAATTTGTTAAGATACTGGCGGTTTAGCGTCAAAAGATGCGGGGATAATATTGTCGTGAACAACGGTTTTGCAACTGAACGAATGTATTTTCTGACGACTTCAAAAATTAACTATACTGATTTCAGGCAGAATCTCTTCACGCTTATTTTCAAAATTTTTTCTGTCCACGTTCATTGCACAGGTTATGGAAAGGAAAAACGCTCGGTCGCTGTTCTTATTCCTATTACAACTCAATATCAGGCAACAAAAACGCTCGACAATCTTCTCATGAATTTCCCTCATCCGCGTCGGATAATAAAACCCGACTGGACACAGCTAAGAAGATTCGTCGGCTTCCCCTTGGTTTATTGTTTTATTGTCCCTGTCCTGGCATATATCTTCATATCGCTTTTTAACGGCTGGATGTCTCTGATTATTTTTGCTTCTATTATTTTTGAAATCCCTTTCGTGTGGCTACTGATAGTTAAAGCAGTATCAACCTTTACAACCAGTATAGGCCTTGAGGAGGAAGTCCTAACCTTGAAATACAGCGATAGGTATTCCTTTCATACTGTCATGCTCCATGTCGACAAAATTTGTATGTATGAGATTCGGCAGACAATTTTTCAAAGAAATTCAAATAATTGCGATTTATTTATTTATAATAATGCAGAGCACACAAAATTTCACAGGATTAGATGCCTCCCCTATAATGAAACTGTTGAATTTTTGAGTAATATTAAGTGATTTTGCTTATATTGTTATCTAATTTATATATTTTATATATGTGTGGTTACAGCTTAATTTGTTTTAAATTAATAAATTAAGTTTTTATTCTAAAAAGGTGTTGACATTTTTATTTAATTGTTATATAATAATTAAGTCGCTAATTGAGGCGTCACCTGTGGCGGTATAGCTCAGCTGGCTAGAGCATTCGGTTCATACCCGGAGGGTCGTAGGTTCAAATCCCACTGCCGCTACCATATCAGGCCCGTTGGTCAAGAGGTTAAGACATCGCCCTTTCACGGCGAAATCATGGGTTCAATTCCCGTACGGGTCACCAAAAACACTAGATTTTCTAGTGTTTTTTTTTGGCTTATATTGACTTTGACTTTTATTTTAATTTAGTGCATAATTTATATAACAGCTTGATTTTTCAAAGAAAATATAAAAAGGAAGATGAGATATGAATGATTTGACTTTTGACGAAATAATTGACTATGCAGCAACACATACTTCTGTATTATCCGGCGCTGAACTCATTAGGGTTTTGAAGGATTTGTTCATCCGTTACGATGAGATTCGTGAAAGAGAGAGAATTGCCGGTTTTATACATACTCTCCTTTCAGACCTGAATTTTTATGAAGAAAATCCACAATCATGCTGGACAGAGCAGGCTATTTTTCAACACATGAACAAGTATGAAATTTAGTATGGGTGGGTTTTTCTCCTTCGGTGATTTCAACTAACAATCACTGAAAAAAAGGACAACATTAATTTGTTGTCCTTTTTTCTGCTTTATATTTGGTGAATTATATTTGTGTGCTGTAATTCGGAGCTTCCTTAGTGATATAAATATCATGCGGATGGCTCTCTTTTAAGCCGGCACCGGTTATCTTCATGAATCTTCCATTGTCCTGAAGATCGGAAATTGTCGCCGAGCCGCAATATCCCATTCCTGAACGGATACCGCCCACCAGCTGGTAAATGCTGTCTGAAAGCATTCCCTTATACGGAACACGTCCCTCAACACCCTCCGGCACAAGCTTTTTATTATCCTCCTGAAAGTATCTGTCCTTGCTTCCGCAATTCATTGCGCCGATACTGCCCATTCCGCGATAAACCTTAAAGCTTCTTCCTTGATAAATTTCAGTCGCACCGGGCGCTTCATCACAGCCGGCAAGAAGTGAGCCGAGCATTACTGCATTTGCTCCAGCCGCCAATGCCTTCACAATATCCCCTGAATATTTTATCCCGCCGTCAGCAATAACGGGGATGTCATATTTTTTTGCAACACAGGCAACGTCATAAATTGCTGTAATCTGTGGCACTCCAATTCCGGCAACAACTCGAGTTGTACAAATTGAGCCTGGCCCAATACCAACCTTCAAAGCATTAGCACCAGCCTTGATTAAATCCTCAGCCGCTTCAGCTGTTGCAATGTTCCCGGCGATTACCGGTGTGTTTGGGAAAGCTTCCTTAATTTTTCTGACGCAGTTCATGATGTTTGCACTGTGTCCGTGCGCGCTGTCAAGAACAAGGACATCAACCTGTGCGTCAATCAGTGCCTTAGCTCTTTCGAGAACGTCGGTTGTAACTCCTATTGCTGCCCCGCAAACCAGTCTTCCGTTTTTATCCCTTGCTGAATTCGGATACTGAACAGCTTTTTCAATATCCTTTATTGTAATAAGCCCTTTAAGGTTCCCCTTATCGTCAACAAGAGGTAGCTTTTCAATTTTATGCTTTCTTAAAATTTCCTGAGCCTCTTTCAGGGTTGTTCCGACAGAGCCAGTTACAAGATTTTCACAGGTCATTACCTCTGAAATTTTTATGTTAAAATCAGTGAGAAATCTTAAATCACGGTTGGTCAGAATCCCGACCAGCTTCCCCTTCTTGTCAACAATAGGGACGCCGGAAATTTTATATTTAGCCATCAGGTCGTTCGCGTCATATACATAATGGTCGGCAGTCAAAGAGAACGGATTAACTATTACTCCGTTTTCTGAACGCTTAACCTTATCCACTTCGTCAACCTGTTGCTCAATAGTCATGTTTTTGTGAATTACGCCTATACCGCCTTCACGAGCGATAGCTATTGCCATTCTCGCTTCTGTCACCGTATCCATTGCCGCTGTCATTATCGGCGTGTTAAGCATAACCTCGCCGGCAAGCCTTGTCCCTATCTTAACCATATTAGGTGTGACCTCAGATTTCGCCGGAATTAGCAAAACATCATCAAAGGTCAAACCCTCCTTCACGAATTTGCTGTTTTCTTTATTTTCAAACATCAAACCATCCTCCCACCATCTATTTCACATTATATTCTTATAATCATACTATATTATGCTGTATTTTGTCAATGAAAATTCTATATTTTAAACGAAAATGTTATAAGCGGAAAATCCTACTTTTTAAAGTAGGATTTTTGTTATTTAAATATAAATTCGGTCTGAAAGCATATCGTTTCTAAAACCATGCCGATAATGACAGCGCCGCTGTCTGTGATGTCGGCATACAAATCAATCGTGTCACCCAGTCTGGCTTCATTAATATAGTTTATACGAAAGTTGTCAACATCCTTTTCAAAAACCTCTTGAGTCATGACGTCACTCGCCATGTCAGCATATCTCGCATTATAGACATGACCGTTTTCGTCAAGGTCGGATATTCTGACCTGCCTGTTTCCCACCAGCTTCAAATTATTGCTGGATATTTTTGTCAAGTCGTTTGCGGTAATTTCCTTATCTAAAAGCTGAGGCATATTAAAATTATAAACTGAAGGCTTATAAATACTTCTGGTGACAGGATTCGCCAGAACCCACCCACTTTTCATACTTACTGCAATTTCGCCGCTTTCAAAAACCATTTCAGTGCCTCTTAAAAAAAGCGCACCCTGCTTCCCGCATTCCCATGTTGAGTTTTTGAGAGTATTCTGACTTGTCGGATAGTGATTGATTTTCAGGCTGATTCGGGAAAGAAGAAAAACCATCTGCTTGTCGAGAAGCTCCTGATGACCATAGCCCTTTTTTGTATAATCATAGCCGGCCAGCTCAGCCGCAATCTCGAGCATTGTTGAGATTTTCATTCTCCCCTTATAATCGCATCCATAAAAATTAACCCGTTCTTCGACAGTGCATATTGCCTTGTTTTCTACGTCCACTTTTAACTAACCTCACTAGCATTATTTTATAATTGTCTTTCCGCCCATATACATCTGAAGCGCCTTCGGAATGTTCACTGTGCCGTCTTCGTTAAGATTATTTTCAAGAAAAGCAATCAGCATACGAGGTGGCGCAACAACTGTATTGTTAAGTGTGTGTGCAAAATACTTCTCGCCGTCGGCATTCTTAACTCTAATCCCAAGTCGTCGAGCCTGTGCATCACCGAGGTTTGAACAGCTCCCCACTTCAAAATACTTCTGCTGACGTGGTGACCATGCCTCAACATCAATGCTCTTTACCTTTAAATCTGCTAAATCCCCAGAACAGCATTCGAGCGTCCTCACCGGAATATCAAGCGTGCGGAAAAAATCAACCGTGTTTTTATAAAGCCTTGTGAACCACTCAGCACTTTCCTCCGGCTTGCACACAACAATCATTTCCTGCTTTTCAAACTGGTGAATTCGATATACGCCACGCTCCTCAATCCCGTGAGCGCCAACCTCTTTTCTAAAGCAAGGCGAATAGCTCGTCAGCGTTTTTGGAAGTTCTTCTTCAGGCAG
This sequence comes from Bacillota bacterium, assembly GCA_023429785.1. Taxonomy (GTDB): domain Bacteria; phylum Bacillota; class Clostridia; order Oscillospirales; family Ruminococcaceae; genus SZUA-444. The sequence continues at coordinate 61,354 of JAEZDD010000004.1, forward strand.
AATTGTATCGATAAACTTCCCTATCATTGAGTGCTCACTTGTCCCGATTAAATACAAGTCCTCGCCCTCGATTTTATACATCATGTTTTCCATTTCAGAAAAGCTCATTACTCCGGTAACAACATCGCTTCTAATCATAAAAGGAGGAATGCAGTAGGTGAACCCCCTGTCAATCATAAAGTCACGCGCATAGGATAAAATACCCGAATGGAGACGGGCGATATCCCCCATCATATAATAAAAGCCGTTTCCGCTTGTCTTTCTTGCACTTTCGATATCAATGCCATTGAGCTTTTCCATGATAGCAACATGGTATGGGACTTCAAAATCGGGAACAACAGGCTCGCCAAAACGTTCAACCTCAACATTCTCGCTGTCATCCTTCCCTATCGGGACAGTTTCGTCGATAATGTTTGGGATAACCAGCATGATTTCACGAACCTTTGCCTCAAGCTCGCCCTCTAAAAGCTCAAGCTCAGAAAGCTCCTTGCCTATGGCCTCAACCTTTAGCTTGACCTGCATTGCCTCGTCCTTCAAGCCCTTGCTCATCAGCCCGCCGATTTCTTTGGAAATTGAATTTCTCTGACCTCTTAAATCGTCACAGCGAGTTTTTGTTTCCCTATATTTGGTGTCAAGCTCTACAACCTCGTCAACAAGCTGAAGCTTCCCATGTTGAAATTTTTTCTTCATATTCTCTTTGACTAATTCTGGATTTGTTCTGATTAACTTAATATCTAACATTTATATTCCCCTTTAGCTATTTTTGTTCCACGTGGAACAATTTATACATCCTTTTCAAACAGCTTTGCGAGCGCTGTTAAATCATCTCTGTTATAAAACTCAATTTGGATAATCCCCTTGTTCCTTGACTGGCTGACGGTGACCTTTCGGCCCAGCTCCTGATTGAGCGCCAGCTCAACCTCTTTATAATATGAGTCAGTCAGCTCGGCTTTTTTCTTCCCGTCAGACTTTTTCTTCTCGGGATTGTTCACAAGCTTAGCGCATAGCTTTTCAAGATTTCGAACAGTCAGCATATCGTCCTTGCACTCGTTTGCTATTTCAAGCCTTAGCTCCTCATTTTCTATTCCGGCGAGAACCTTGGCATGTCCTATCGTGATTTCGCCCTTTCTGAGCATTTCCTTGATAGGCTGCTGAAGCTTTAATGCTCTTAGGCAGTTCGCGACAACCGAACGTGACTTCCCGACAATTTTCGAAACCTGCTCCTGGGTCATGTCGTATGTGTCAATAAGCTCCTGATAGCCAAGCGCCTCCTCAATCGGGTTGAGATTTTCTCTTTGGAGGTTTTCGATTAAGGCAACCTGCATCGTTTCGCTGTCTGAAAGCTCCCTGATATTAACAGGAACCTCTTCAAGCCCGAGCATTCTGCAAGCACGCCATCTTCTCTCTCCGGCGACAATCTGATAATTCCCATTCGGTAAAGGTCTGACCAGCAAAGGTTGCAGCAAGCCGTGCTGTTTAATAGAATCCGCCAGCGTTGTAATCGCTTCGTCGTCAAAATCCATACGCGGCTGAGATTTATTTGGTTCAATTTCGGATATTCTTAAAGTCAGTGATGAGCTTGATTCAGCCGAATTGTCAAAAAACAGTGCGTCCATACCCATTCCAAGCCCTAGTTTTTTTGCCATTAAACTAATCCCCCTATCAGCTTCTTCTTTAATTTGTTTTCACGAGCTAAAAATTCTTCGCAGAATTGCTCATATGCTTCCGCGCCCTTTGAATTTGAATCATAATATATTACAGGCTTCCCGAAGCTTGGCGCCTCTGAGAGCGTAACATTTCTCGGTATAACTGTGTCATAAATTTTCTTCGGGAAGTGCTTTTTCACCTCAGAAACAACGTGCGAGGTGAGATTGTATCTACCCACGAACATTGTGAAAAGAATGCCCTCAACATCAATGTTCGGACTATAATGGTCACGAACTCTTTTAATCGTGTCGTTGAGCTGTGTCAGCCCCTCAAGTGAATAGAACTCGCATTGAAGCGGAATAAGCACACTGTCACATGAAGCGAGTGCATTCAATGTTAACATACTGAGCGATGGCGGGCAGTCGATTAATATATAATCATAATTCTGCTTTATCGCGAGAACCTGCATTTTCAGCCTTTGAATCCTGTTGTCGAGAGTAGAAAGCTCGATTTCAGCACCAGCCAGCTTCTGAGCAGAGGTGACAATGTCAAGATTTTTAAAGGCCGTTTGTATAATTGCCTCGTGAATCCTGCATGAGCCGATTATTGTCTCATAAACCGTGTTTACCACTGTTTTCTTGCGGATTCCTAGCCCTGTAGTCGTGTTCCCCTGTGCGTCAATGTCTATAACCAAAACCTTAAAACCCCTAGCTCCCAAGGAAGCCGCAAGGTTCACACAGGTTGTTGACTTCCCAACGCCACCCTTTTGATTCGAAATAGCTATTACTTTCCCCATAATATCCTCCGTTCGGTAATAATGTGATGTTTTTATTATAACATTAAAAATGGAAAAAGCAAATAGTTTTTAAAAAATGTTCCACGTGGAACAAAAAAACTTGCAGATTTTCACCTGCAAGTAGTTTAATTTTAATTATTTGGAGTGTTGACGGGTATGCGGATTACATATTCTATGTACTCATCGTTTTGTATTTTCCTTGCGTCAGCGGGAACGCCCGCCATTTTCACAGTTTCAACCGCTCGGTTAATCGTATTCATGAAAAGCTTCACGTCGCGAAGCAAGACGGCTCGCTTCTTGAAATTCTCCCTCTCCTTCTCCGTTGAAATGACATGCTCGATATATCCTTCGGTTTTCTCAACGTTAAGCTGGTGCTTCCCGACCTTTTCTATTACCTCCAGCCTCTGGTCAACATCCTTTACCCTAAGAAGCGCCCTGGCGTGACGTTCAGTCAGCTTAAAGCTAATTATCTGTTCCCGTTCTTCTTCAGACAGCTTTAAAAGCCTCAGCTTGTTCGCTATTGTTGACTGAGCCATTCCGAGCCGAAGCGCAGCATCCTCCTGCGTCATTCCATAAAGCTCAATCAGCTGTGAAATCGCAAAGGCTTCATCAAAATAGGATAAGTCCTCACGCTGAATATTTTCGACGAGTGCGAGAAGCGCGGAATTTCTCTCGTTGACATCAATAACTATGCACGGAACAACCGGCAAGCCGAGAAGCCGACACGCCCTTAGCCTTCTCTCCCCCGAAATCAGCTCATAGCAATTATCGCTTCGCCTGACTGTGAGCGGTTGGAGGACGCCGTTTTGCTTAATGCTTTCAGCAAGAAGGCGAAGCTGCCTATCGTCGAAATTTTTGCGTGGCTGATTTGGATTAGGGTAAATTTCGTTGATTGGGATTTCAAGAACCTTGTTCACAGTTTTTTCCTTTGTCATACCAAAAAAAGCAGCCATGAAAACTCTCCTTTCTGTGCTTGTCCTTAATATATACTAAGTATAGCACCTCTAGGAAATTATTTCCACAGCTTTTCAAGCTCCTTTTTTGACAATCTAACTTATTATCTTACACCATAAAATATTTTATAGTGGCTTTTTTGTCATTTGGCCTTTATTCCTTGGGTATTTTAAAGGAGATTGCGATATCTTTTTTACTACCACAAGTGTTCTGCCGTCACCGTTGGGGAGCTTATAGCTTTCGCTTTTTATAAGCTTCCCCCCTAAAATTGAAATTGCACCGGTTGCTTTTTCAACCTCCTCAAGTCCGTTTGAGCCTTTTAATGAAACGAAAATGCCACCAACCTTAACAAAAGGCAGGCAATATTCGCATAGCTCGGGGAGAGCAGCGACAGCACGAGCGGTAGCAACATCGAATTTCTCGCGATACTGAGAAAGCTGCCCCGCCTCCTCAGCTCTTGCATGGACACAATCTGCATTCAGCTCCAGCGTGTCGGAAACCTTTTTTAGAAAATTCACTCTTTTGTTAAGGCTATCGAGGAGGGTAATTTCAATCCCCTCTTTGATAATTTTCAGCGGAATAGCCGGGAAGCCAGCCCCCGTCCCGACATCAATAATTTTCGCCCCGTCGGGAATTTCAAGAGATATAAAAGGATAAATACTGTCGAAAAAATGCTTGACCGAAATGCCGTAAGGGTCCAAAATCGCAGTTAGGTTGCAGCGCTCGTTCCATTCCACCAGCAATTTTGAATAGGCTGATAGCTTATCGTACTGTGCGTCGCTTATGCTCATGCCGTTATCGGAGAAAAGCGAAAGAAACTCCTGTTTTTCTAAAATCATCTGTTTCTCCCCCTTTGTTCAAGCCAGATTAATAAAACGGAAATATCCGCCGGGGTCACCCCCGAAATTCTCGAAGCTTGACCGACGCTGAGCGGTTTTATTTTATTCAGCTTTTCAATTGCCTCAAGACGAAGCCCCTTAATCAGCTTATATTCAATATTGTCCTCGAGCTTTTTAACCTCAAGCTTTTTCATCGCATTCACCGAGTCAAGCTGGATGGCGATATACCCCTCATACTTAATCGTCAGCTCAACCTGTTCCCGAACTTCGAATGAAAGCTCAGGGCGAGCCGGGTCAAAGCGAGCGGTTGCGTCATAGGAAACCTGCGGTCGCCGAATCAGCTCGGCGAGCTTTATCCCTGTTGAAAGTCGTGATGTCCCGACACATTCAAGATAATCATTCAGCTCATTTGTCGGCGACATATTAAGCTTCCAGAGGCGTGATACCTCCGCCTTGATTTCCTCCTGCTTAGTCAGAAGATGCTGATAACGCTCTTCGCTAATCAGCCCGATTCTATATCCAATCGGCGTCAGCCTCTCGTCAGCATTGTCCTGACGGAGAAGAAGACGGTATTCGCTTCGAGAGGTGAGCATTCGATACGGGTCGGAACAGCCTTTCGTGACAAGGTCGTCGATTAGCGTCCCGATATAAGATGACGCTCTGTCGAGAATCAAGCTCCCCTTCCCCTGAATTTTCAAGGCGGCATTTATTCCGGCGACAAGCCCCTGAGCCGCAGCTTCCTCATATCCCGAGGTTCCGTTGAATTGTCCGGCGCCGTACAAACCAGAAACCGCCTTGAATTCCAAGGTCGGCAAAAGCTCGGTCGGGTCACAGCAATCATATTCAATGGCATAGGCGTTTCGCATTATTTCAACACGCTCAAGCCCCTTGATTGTCCTCAAGAATTTAATCTGAACATCCTCGGGCAAGGAGGTCGACATCCCCTGTAAGTAATATTCATCGGTGTCAAGTCCCATCGGCTCAATAAAAAGCTGGTGACGAGGCTTGTCTGCGAAGCGAACAATTTTATCCTCAATGCTTGGACAATATCGTGGCCCAACTCCCTCTATATTTCCAGAATACATTGCGGAGCGGTGAATATTTTCTTTTATAACCCTATGTGTGTTTTCATTGGTATACGCAATGTAGCAGGAAACCTTGTTCTCAAGCTTCTCTTTGTTGTCAAAGGAAAAAGCAACAATCTCATCATCGCCCTCCTGTTTTTCGAGAAGGTCGAAGTCAATGCTCCTTTTGTGAACTCGAGCCGGCGTTCCCGTTTTAAACCGTCTTAAAGTGACGCCCAGCTTTCTAATGCTGTCTGATAAAAATAAGGCTGGATTGGTTGAATCGGGTCCGCTCTGATAATTCACATTTCCAACGTGAATCAGCCCGTTTAGATATGTCCCCGAGGCGATAACGACAGAGCGCACTTTATATCGTGCATTGATTCGTGTCACAACTTCACATACAGCGCCCGCCTCAGCTTTTATTTCAACAATTTCAGCCTGCTTAACATCGAGATTGCTCTGACCCTCGACAACCTGCTTCATATAAGTGTGAAACCTCATCCTGTCCGCCTGAACTCGGAGCGAGTGAACGGCGGGACCTTTGCCCCTGTTCAGAATTCGGCTCTGAAGAAAAGTCCTGTCAGCCGCCTTCCCCATTTCGCCGCCGAGTGCATCAATCTCACGGACAAGGTGACCCTTCGCTGTCCCGCCGATTGAAGGGTTGCAGGGCATATTTGAAATCCCGTCGAGTGTAATAGTGAACAGCACAGTCCGGCATCCCAGTCGTGCGCTGGCGAGTGCAGCCTCGACTCCGGCATGACCGGCACCTATTACCGCAACGTCATATTCACCTAAATATTCGTTCATTATCATCATTCCTTAAAAATTGTTCCACGTGGAACATTACTTGCCCACACAAAAGCGAGAGAAAACATCGTTTACCACTGCCTCAGTTGCTTTTTCGCCTGTCAGCTCTAATAGAGCGTTCGCCCCCTCGTCTATTAAAACCGTCACGGCGTCATAGGTTTCGCCGCTCGTCAAAGTCACTAGTGCTTTTTCGAGTGAAGCCTTAGCGTTCTCAATACAGCCGCGCTGTCTCTCGTTTGTTATCACTCCGGCATTCGCGTCAAACTGATTGATTTTAAAAAGCTCCTCAAGGGAAGAAATCAACTCACCCTGTCCAAAATTTTCCTTAGCTGAAATTTCTATCACAAGCTTAAATTTGTCTTTGAGAAAATCCTTGTCGAGCTTTTGCTCAAGGTCTGACTTATTGATAACAGCAACGCTTGGCTTGTCCTTGATTTTTTCGACAATATCAAAATCCTCTTTTGACAGCTCACTCGAGTTGTCAAAAACAGCGATAATCAAATCCGACTCGTTCAATTTTTTAAAGGCAAGTGATACACCGACGCCCTCGACGGTATCGGTCGTTTCATGAATTCCGGCTGTGTCAGAAAGTCTGAGGACGAGGTCGCCGAGCCTCACCGACTCCTCGACGATATCTCTTGTCGTTCCGGCGATATCGGTTACAATACTTCGCTCAAAGCCCAGAAGCATATTCATTAATGTAGATTTCCCAACATTTGGCTTTCCGATAATTACAGTGTTGATTCCCTCGCGGAGAATACGCCCCGTGTCATAGCTCTCGAGCAAAAGGTTGAGTTGTCCCAAGACATCGTGCAGGGAATTCTCAAAGGTTTCGTATTCGATTTCGGGGAGGTCCTCCTCCGGATAATCAACCCACGCGGCCAGCTCACCGAGGATAGAAACAAGCTTATCCGTCATTGCCTTAATTCGAGAAAACAAAATCCCCTCATGAGCCGAAACGGCGCTCCTGTGAGACTGCTCACCCTGAGCCATTATCATATCCATGACAGCCTCCGCCTGAGTTAGCGAAAGCTTCCCGTTTAAAAATGCTCGCTTTGTGAATTCGCCGGCCTCGGCGGGCTTCGCACCGCTTGAGATTATCGCACGAAGAACCTGCTTTGTGACATACAACCCGCCATGGCAGGAAATTTCACAGACATTCTCACCGGTGAAACTTTTTGGCGCACGAAAAACAGTGAGTATACCCTCGTCGATTTCTTCACCGTTAAAAACAACCTTCCCAAAACAACAGGTATACCCGCCCATTTTTTCAACAGCTTTTGTCGAAAAAGGTTGAAAGATTTTCGCTGCAATTTCAATTGACTTTTCCCCGGAAATTCTTATCACAGACAAGCCGCCGACAGCATTCGGGGTTGATATAGCACATATTGTACTCATAATTCCTCCAAAATCAAATAAAACGAGCATACCTCACAGTATGCTCGCAATGCATTACTAAAACTCAATCTTTGAGTATAGCCCTGATGTGAGGTTATCCTCTGGTCGTGGCTTTTTATAATCCTTTTCGAAAGACGTTTTAAAATCAAAGGTCTTTCTCTTTGGCTCCGGCTGCTGCTGTCTGCTGTTATCACGGTTATTGCTAAAGCCCGGCTTTCTTTCAGGTCTTTTAACCGTTGATGAAATAATGACCTTTCGGTATGGCTCTTCGCCTGTAGAACGTGATGAAACACCCTGTATCTCAGAAACGGCGGCATGAATAATTCTTCTCTCATAGGGATTCATTGGCTCAAGAGCAGTTGAACGACCCGACTTGACAACATTCTTCGCAATTTTTGCAGCGAGGCTTTCAAGCTGGCTTTTTCTCTTTTCGCGATAGTTACAGGTATCAAGGCTGATTCTGAAAAAATCCTTATCGCCCTTGTTAGAAACGAGTGAGGTGAGGTATTGAAGTGAATCTAGTGCCTCTCCCCTTTTCCCGATTATAGCATCGCAGGAATCCCCCACAATATTAATTGAAGCGCCGTTTTCAGTTTCACTAATTTTAAAATCAAAATCAGAAATACCCATTTTTTCGAGAATATTTCTAAGATAGTTCACAGCAAGCTCGAGCTTTGTCGGCTCATAGGAGGCCTCAACCTTAGCATCGCCCTTACTTTTTCCGAACAAAGTTTTTTTAGGTTCTTCGATTACACTAAAAGTAATTCTCGAAACATCAATGCCAAATTCTATAACAGCTAATTGCTTAGCCTCGTCGACGGTTTTGCCAACAAAAACTTGTTTCATTAAAAACCCTCCAATAAATTAATCGAGATTATCGTCATAAGTTTCGCCGTATTTTTCAGCCATACGTCTTCTCGCATCATTGAGCTTCTGACGTTGAGCTTCCTTAGCCTCTGACTTTGAAAGCTTATCAACATTTGCAAAGTCTTCATCCACAGCTTTTGAAGACACAGACACAGGCTTTGTCCCATTTTTCTGAGCCTGTTGTGCATCAAGCGCACGCTGATAGAAGCTTGGCTTGCTTGCCTTTTTCTTCTTTTTCTTTGCAACAATTAATGCGACTCTCTCCGGAGTATAAATCCTGTACAGAAGGATTGATTGAAGAAGTGAGAAAACTGATGAGAAAATCCAGTATAGACCAACTCCCGCCGGAACCTGGAAAGCGAATACTGCCGAGAAGATAGGCATGATATATAGCATTGCGTTCATGCCAGCGCCCATTTGCTGAGCGGATGGATTAGTTTTCTTTGACTTGTATTGTGTGTATATTGTTAAGCCTAGGTTTGCGATAAATGAAATGATAGGAATCAATACAAGAATGCTGGCAAATGTAGGAACATCGCCCACCGGCAAGCCGAGGAAGGAATAGTTGAAATTCGTTACCTTGTCAACAAAACCAGAGCCAAGGCTGGAAAACATATCAGGTGACTTATGAACAGCATCCATAACAAAAAGCTCAGGACGTGAATGGAAGTTCGAATTATCAGCAATTCCTTTAAAAGCGTCCTTATTATTGTTAATGATATCAACAGCTTTATTTACAACATCCGAAGAAATGCCCAAAATATGCTTTAACGGCTTATAAACAACATCGATAAGTCCGAAAAGAATAGGCATCTGAATTAATAACGGAAGACAGCTGGACATTGGGTTCACGCCCTCTGCGCTATAAAGCTTCATCATTTCTTCATTATACTTTTCTTTATTGTTGCCATACTTTTTCTTCAGCTGTTCAAGCTTTGGTGAAAACGACGCCATGCTCGCTGTGTTAATCTGCTGCTTAACAGATAGCGGATACAAAAGCAGCTTAGTCAAAAGGGTGAACAGTATTAACGCAACACCATAGTCCTTGACCAAAACAAAACACCATCTCAATATCCAACCTAATGGGACGGTAATAAAATCAAACATTTAAAATCCTCCTGCATTATGCATATGATTATATTCATAGCAAAAAGCTATATCTTTCGTCTTTTTAAAAAATGAAACTCCTCAGGGACATAGTCAATCCCCCCGGGGTTATAAGGATTACATCTGATAACCCTTCTGATAGATAAGTATAAGCCTTTAATTACACCGTGCTTGCTAAAGGCCTGAATTGAATATTGCGAACAAGAGGGATAAAACCGACAGCATGCCGGCTTTAACGGTGAAATAAGTTTTTGATAACCCCGAACAAGAAGCATAAATATTTTTCTCATATTATTTAACCTGATTTGATTTTTGACTAATTTGAACGGTTTTAGACTTGTTGATATCTTTTATTACCTTGTTTTTGAAGAAAGTTGAAATCTCACCGGCTTTAACCTGACTAGCCGCCTCTCTGGCAACAATCACAAAATCATATCCGATAGGAAAATTGACCTCGTTTTGTTGATATGCGGCACGAATAACCCGCCTCGCCCGATTCCTGCAAACAGCATTCCCAACCTTTTTGCTGGTTGTTATGCCCAGACGGTTAAAAGGGAGCTTATTCTGAAAGTAATAAAAAATACAACTTTTTGAGCCAACTGTCTTGCCACGCTTATATAAGCTTAAAAACTGCTTATTCTCTGTCAAGCTTATCGTAAATAACATTGCCTCAATCCTTTTTAAAAAATCAAATAAAAATAAAAAGAAAGACCACAAAGAATGTGGTCAGCCAATTAGTGAGATAGTCTAGCTCTTCCTTTTGCACGTCTGCGAGCTAAAACTTTACGTCCGTTTTTAGTTGACATTCTCTTTAGAAAACCATGCTCCTTTTTTCTGTGAAGCTTTTTTGGTTGATAAGTTCTTTTCATCTAGTTTTCCTCCCTTCGAACAACGAGCGTGTATCCTCTGAAAATCTATAATTAACACAACTCTGTAAAAATCATATTAACGGATATTCTTTAAAAAAATAATACCCTTGCAATATAACAGTATATATTATTATCATATACAATGTCAAGTATTATTATATAATTTTAAAAATTATACAAAAATTTAAAATTAATTATGAGCTTTTCAAGACAAAAACAACAAAAAGACTCCTGAAAAAGTCGCTCTAAAAAAAATAAAAACGTCATAATAGCGATTAAACCATGAATTTTATGTCAAAAACAATATCGTGCCTATACTATTATAAATATATATACCTGCTTGTATTTTTCAACAATTTGTGTTATAATCACGTTATAAGTTTAATGTAATAAAACAACAAATATATAATTAGTTTATACATTTAACAATAATTTTATATATGCAAATAGGAGGTTATTTTTCGATGGAGTCATTTTCTGAAATATTTGAAAATGTGAAAAAATATTGTCTTAACGACCCAAACGTGAGCGAAATAGGCTACAACAAGTGGATTAAAATACTTGAGCCTGTGAAGCTGGAGGACGGGGTTGCCTTTCTCACCACTGAGAACGAATTTACGAAAAACACAGCTATGTCTGTTTATATGAACGTTTTGAAAAGAGGTTTTTTAGAGAACCTCGGCTTTGATGTTAACATAGAAATCTCAACCCGTCAACAACAGTTTCAAAACGAACTGGACGATGAGCTTAAAAAAATGAACGAGCTGAAGAAAAGCTATTCAAGAGCGAATTATGACCTGACCTTTGACAATTTCATTAAGGGGAAGTCGAACGAGCTGGCATATGCCTTTTGCACAGCTGTCGCCGGGAAGAATGAAACAGCTCAAGGCTCCTATACCAAGGACGTATTCAATCCGCTTTTCATATATGGTGATTCGGGGCTGGGGAAAACTCATCTGCTAAAAGCCATAGCATACGAAATAGCGAACAACAAGCCGGAAATGAAGGTTATCTATACGACGGGTGAAAACTTCACTAACGAGCTGATTAAGTCTATATCCGAGAAGGACACGCAGTATTTTCATGAGAAGTATAGAAATGCTGATTTTCTTTTAGTCGATGACGTTCAGTTTATCGCCGGAAAGGAATCGACCCAGGAGGAATTCTTTCATACCTTCAACGAGCTTTATAATTTAGGGAAGCAGATTGTCATCACCTCAGACATTCCCCCGAGCAAGATGAAAAAGCTTGAGGACAGAATGAAAAGCCGATTTGTTCTCGGCGTTCAGGTTGACGTTCAGCCGCCTGATTTTGAAACAAGGATGGCGATAGTCAAAAGAAAGGCAGAGCTTTTAGACCTCACCCTCCCTGACTCAGTGGCAAGGATTATTGCTGAAAAAATTAAAACAAATATAAGACAGCTTGAGGGGGCAGTGAACAAAATAAAGGGACTGACCATGTTCTCAAATGAAACCCCTTCAATTTCAATGGCACAGCGGGTTATAAAAGAAAATTTAATCGACAATCAGCCCGCTGAAATCACCGTTGAAAAAATACTTAATGAGGTCGGGAATGCCTTTAACGTAACCGCTGAAGAAATTCGCTCGCAAAACAGAAACGCACAAATTTCGCTCGCCAGAAAAATTGCTATTTTTGTCATTCGAGAGGTCAAGGGAATGTCTTATGCTAATATCGGTGATGAATTAAAGAGAGACCACTCGACAATGACGATATCCTACAGAGATGTGAAAAAGAGTCTTGACAAAAATTCTGACCTTAAAGAAACTGTTGAGGACATCATGAAAAACCTAAAGGAGAAATAACTTTCAACTACATTTTCAACACAATAAAAAAATAAAAGGCTCGGTGTTTAAATGTTATTGAAGATTTATTAAATAAAGCTAACATAAAGAAAAAGCTTTAATCAACGCCAAAAAGTTAAAAACATTTTCATGAAAGGCTTTTTAACAAAACTTTTAAACATCTTTTAACTTTCAACACAAGCTTTTTAACAGTTAAAAATTCTTCAAAATCTTCACACTTTTTTATAACATGGAAGCAACAAAATAAAAAACCCGTCACGCTAGTATTAAAAAGAAGTTGACGGGATTTATAACGGTTTTAACACTACTACTACTACTACTAATTTATATATATATTATTATTTTTATTTAGTCAGCTTTTTATTATTAAATATAAAACCTAAAATTTTTTATTGTTAAAAATACTTTTTTAAAATTAAGGAGGCATACAATGAAACTAATCTGCAATAAAGTCAGCCTATATGAAGCGATAAGCAATGTTTCAAAGGCTGTCGCACTAAAATCAACTATTTTAGCTCTTGAGGGAATTAAAATAAAGCTTCTAAATCAAACCCTATTTCTTACCGGCTATGATTTAGAGATAGGCATTAAAACACAAATATCCGTGAAATCTCAGGACAGCGGCGAATTTATCGTTAACGCAAGGCTTTTTAATGATATTATTAAAAGAATGCCGTCTGATGAAATTCTTATTGACATAACTGAAAATTTAGCAGTAACAATAAAGGGCGGAGCGACACAGTATACAATTTCAGCAACCTCGGCTGAAGAATATCCTGACATTCCTGAATTTGATGAGGGTGAAAATTTCACAATATCGCAGGCTGTTCTCAAAAACATGATTAACCAAACAGTTTTTGCTGTTGCTACAAATGACACTAAGCCGATTCTGACCGGCGAGCTATTCGATATAGATAACGGAAAGTTCAATATGGTTGCAATCGACGGCTATAGACTTGCTGTCAGAAATGAAAAGCTTCAAACAAATTCAATCATGAAATTTGTTGTTCCTTCAAAGGCACTTAATGAAGTGTCGAAGCTTTTAAAAGACGATGATGAATTAATATGCACAGTGCATACCTGCAAAAAGCATATTATTTTTGAAATTTCAGGCTATCAGGTTATATCACGATTATTGGAAGGCGAATTTCATAACTATAAAGGCTCAATCCCAACAACTAGCACGACCGAGGTCATAGTGAAAACCAAAGACCTTATAAACTGCCTTGAAAGAGCGTCACTTTTAATTAATGAAAGAATTAAAAGCCCGGTTAAATGTATTTTTGAGAACAATCTAATTAAACTTTCCTGTTCAACTTCGATAGGGAAAATCAATGACGAGCTTGAAGCTGATATTACCGGTCCTATGATTGAAATTGGATTTAACAACAAATATCTTCTCGACCCATTAAAGGCAATTGAAGAGGATAAAATCAAGCTTCAGATGAATGGCGGAAATCTCCCTATGAAAATTGTCCCTGTCAAGGGTGATGGCTATACATTTTTAGTTTTGCCGGTGAGGTTAAAAAATGAATAAGGAAATTCACGAGATTGAAATAACCACAGAGTTCATTAAGCTTGACCAGCTTTTGAAGTTTTCCGGCTTGGTTGAAACCGGCGGGATTGCAAAAGAGATTGTCCAAAACGGTGAGGTTTTTGTCAACGGAGAAATTTGCACTCAAAGAGGGAAAAAAATCCGAAAGGGCGACAGAATTTCTCTTGAAGATATTGAATTAATTGTAATATAAGAGGAAAATAAGAGGGATTATTTTGATTATTACAAAGGTCAGTGCTGATGGGTTTAAAAATCTAAAGACTGTTGAAATTGAATTTGACCCTGTTTTAAATATAATCAGCGGCGAAAATGCACAGGGAAAAACAAATATAATTGAGGCCTTATGGCTTTGCACAGGGTGCAGGAGCTTCAGAGGGACTAAGGATAAGGATTTCATTAATATTAATGAAAATATTGCGAGGATTAGCCTTTCCTTTAAAAACAAGCTTCGAGAACAGGATATTTCAATAGCAATGTCAAAAAGCAATATTAAGGACAAAAATATCACGCTCAACGGTGTCCCCTTAAAAATGATGTCGAAGCTTTTCGGGAATTTTCAGTGCGTCATTTTCACGCCAGAGGATTTGGATTTAGCGAAAGGCTCTCCGGAAAACAGGCGTTCTTATATTGACCTTTGTATTTCACAGATTAAGCTTGGCTATGCATCAGTGATAAATAAATATGATAATATTATTGCTCAGCGAAACTCACTTTTAAAAAGCATTTTGCAGGGTGTTTCAGATAAACATGAGCTTGACGTTTGGGACGAACAGCTTTCAAGGCTCGGCTCGTATATTTCATTTTTAAGATATAACTACACAAAAAAGCTGAATATTTTATCTAAAAAGCTTTATAGCGAAATTTCTCAAGGGAAGGAACAGCTTGAAATAATATATAACTCAACTGTTTTTAAAAAGCTTGAGGGACGGGATGATTATAACGGCGAAATGGCTGATGAATATTTAAAGCTTTTGAAAAAGACAGCGAAAGAGGATATAAAATCGGGCTTCACCGGGGTCGGAATACACAGGGACGATTTAGTCACAAAAATCAATGAGATGAATTCGCGTGATTTCGGCTCACAAGGGCAAAATCGTTCAATTGCTTTGATTTTAAAGCTATCGCAGGCATATATTCTTTTAGAGGAAACTGGGGAAGCCCCTGTCATCCTCCTTGATGATGTCTTAAGCGAGCTTGATAAAAGCAGACAGAGCTTCATTATGTCATCTATTGAAAAAATGCAGGTTATTATTACCTGTTGTAACGCGGATAGCTTTCAGCTAAAAAAAGACGGGAAGCTTTTTGTTGTCAGAAACGGGAGTATTTTATAGCATAGAACAAAAACTTATTGGAGGTTGCTGATGTATCTTCATCTTGGAAATGACGTTATAGTAAATAATAAAAGCATAATCGGGATTTTTGATATTGAAAATACTTCGACCAGTAAATTCACAAAGGCTTTTCTCAGCAACATTTCCGAAAAGAAGGTTGTGAACGTCAGCTACGAAATGCCGAAAGCCTTTGTTGTATGCTTTGATAAAGATGACCGGGAGATATTGTATATAACGAATATTTCAGCCTCAACACTAAAAAAAAGATTTGAAAGTGATTTTTAAAAAGCTTGCTGTGAATTTAAAGATTGCTGCCACGGGGACGTGGAGGGAGGAAAAATTTTGGATAACATATTTGAAAATGATACTCAGGTTGACCAGAGTAATAATTATGATGAAAATCAGATTCAGGTTCTTGAGGGACTTGAGGCAGTTAGAAAGCGACCGGGAATGTATATCGGCTCAACAGGTCCGAGGGGCTTGCATCACCTTGTTTATGAAATTGTGGATAACTCAATTGACGAGGCCTTAGCCGGATACTGCACACAAATTGATGTTGAAATTCTCCCAGGCGAAATTATCAGAGTGCTTGATGACGGGCGTGGTATCCCAACCGGTATTCACCCTAAGGAAGGCATTTCCGCCGCTACTGTTGTTTATACAATACTTCATGCGGGCGGTAAGTTCGGAGGCGGCGGCTATAAGGTTTCTGGCGGGCTTCACGGTGTTGGCGCTTCTGTTGTTAATGCCTTATCCGAATGGCTTGAGATTAGGGTTTTTGACGGTAAGCATATTCATTTTCAGCGTTTTGAAAGAGGGGCATACAGCGAACCTTTAAAAATTATCGGCGACACTGATAAAACAGGAACAGAGGTCACCTTTAAAGCCGACCCTGAAATTTTTGAGCTTGTGAAATACGATTCAGAGGTTCTTTTAAAAAGACTTCGTGAACAGGCATTTTTAAATGCAGGGATTAAAATTGTTTTTTCAGATAAAAGAGAAGACAGTGAGGAAATGAATGAAACCCTTCACTATGAAGGCGGCATAAAGAGCTTCGTCGAGCATATCCATAAAACCCGCGGGCTTGAATGCCTTCACGAAGAGGTAATATATATCCACGGAAAGGTCGGGACGTCGACCGCCGAAATCGCTCTTCAATATAATGACAGCTATAACGAGCTGATTTTATCCTTCGCCAACAACATTCATACTGTTGACGGCGGAACCCATGAAACAGGCTTTAAAAATGCAATCACAAAGGTATTTAATGAGTATGGGAAGAAATTCAATCTCATAAAGGAAAGCGACAAAAATCTTCTCGGCGATGATGTTCGTGAGGGAATAACCGCTATTATCAGCGTGAAGCTCACTGACTGTGAATTTGAGGGGCAGACAAAAGGAAAGCTCGGCAACCCCGAGGTCAGACCACTTATTGAAGCAATCGTTCAAGAAAAGCTGATGAATTATTTTGAAGAAAATCCAGCGAACGCACGACTGATTTTCGACAAAGCTATAAATGCACAAAAAGCGAGAGAGGCAGCGAAGAGAGCCAGAGAACTCACAAGAAGAAAATCGGCGCTCGAAAGCGCATCCCTCCCGGGGAAGCTAGCTGACTGCTCTGAAAGGGACCCGAATTTCACCGAGGTCTATATCGTTGAGGGAGATTCAGCGGGTGGCTCAGCGAAATCCGGCCGTGACAGAAAATATCAGGCTATCCTCCCGCTATGGGGGAAAATGCTGAACGTTGAAAAAGCCCGTATAGACAAGGTGTATGGCAACGAAAAGCTTATCCCGATTGTTACCGCTCTTGGGACAAGCATCGGAGAGGATTTTGACCTCACCAGACTCCGCTATGGGAAGGTAATAATAATGGCGGATGCTGACGTTGACGGCTCGCATATCAGAACGCTTCTTCTCACCTTCTTTTTCAGATTTATGCGAAAGCTCGTTGAAAACGGTCATATCTATATCGCTCAGCCTCCCCTTTTCAAGGTGTATAAAGGGAAGCAGGTTCGCTATGCTTTCTCCGATGAGGAAAGAGATGTTTATATAAAAGAGCTTGCCGGGGATAATGCTTCAAGGGTCGAGGTCCAGAGATATAAAGGTCTTGGCGAGATGGACCCTGAACAGCTTTGGGAAACAACTATGAATCCAGAAACAAGAACTATAGTTAAAATCGAGCTGGAAGATGCAATTAAAGCTGACGAGATTTTCACCATACTAATGGGCGACAAGGTTCAGCCACGACGTGAATTTATCGAGAAAAATGCGAGATATGTCAAAAACCTTGATGTCTAGATGTAATTTATCATATTAACATTACTGTGTGTATATTAAAGGAGAGAATATGGACGTTAATAATCCAGCAATCAAGGCGAAATTCACTTATAATATTTCAAATGATGAAGAAGAGGTTGCTTTTTTGACATATCAGAAAAAATATGTTTTTAAAGGGACGGTTATAAAAAGCATAATTTTCGCTCTTCTTGCTTGTGTTTTTCTTTTTCAGGCGATAACAAAGCCTGACTATACTTTGGCGTGGGGACTGTTCGGGATATGTCTGGCGTTCATTGCTTTCATATGGTATAATCCGTATAAAATCAGAAAAAACCTTTTGCTCGCATTAAAAGAAATTGAAGATGACAGATATGAATTCGAGCTATTTGAGGACTTTTTCTCGATAAGGACAATTCTCCCTGACAATAAAACAGAGGAAGAAGCTCTTGACGAAAACCTAAACGGAGAAAAGGCTGAAGAAGAATCAAATGAAATCCCGCCGAGGCTAGTATATTTTTATAAAGAGCCTGTTGAGGTAATAAACCACCATAAGCAATTTATAATCATTTTGAAAAAGCAAACGATATATACCTTGCCGAAGCGTTGTATGACCGATGATGAAATAAAGGTTTTAGAGGATACCTTCACTGAAAAGATAAATGAATTCTATTTTAAAATAGAAGATTAGGGATTGTATATTTTAAAGCTTAATATACAACTTGTATAAGAAAAGGCGTGATAAAAATTGTTTAATGATAATACTAAAATTATTCCTGTTGATATCGGAAATGAAATGAAAAAGTCATTTCTTGAATATTCAATGTCGGTAATAGTGGCGCGTGCCTTGCCTGACGTTCGTGACGGATTAAAGCCGGTTCACAGAAGAATTTTATATACAATGTTCGAGGCGGGGCTGACACCGGACAAGAAATACTTAAAATGTGCGGCAACTGTCGGTGACGTTTTGGGTAAGTATCACCCTCACGGCGACTCGTCTGTTTATGACGCGCTGGTTCGTATGGCACAGGATTTTTCGCTGAGATATCCTTTGGTTGACGGCCACGGAAATTTCGGAAGCGTTGACGGTGACCCCCCTGCCGCTTATCGTTACACAGAAGCGAAGATGGGCAAAATCGCAATAGAAATGCTCACTGATATAAATAAAGAAACAGTCCCCTATGTTTCAAACTATGACGACCGTTTAAAAGAGCCGGAGGTTCTCCCCTCACGTTTCCCGAACCTTTTGGTGAACGGCTCGACTGGTATTGCTGTCGGAATGGCGACGAATATCCCACCTCATAATTTAGGCGAGGTTATCGACGGGCTTTCGGCACTGGTTGAAAACCCAGACATTACTCTTGATGAGCTGATGGAGCATATCAAGGGCCCTGACTTCCCGACCGGCGGAACAATAATGGGGAAGGTTGGGATTCGTGCGGCTTATGCAACAGGCCGTGGGAAAATCACCCTAAGAGGGAAATCGTGTATTGAAGAAATCAAGGGCAGAAACTGCATAATAATAAATGAAATTCCTTATATGGTTAACAAGGCTAGGCTGATAGAGAATATAGCTAATCTTGTTAAGGAAAAGCGTCTTGAGGGGATACATGACCTTCGTGACGAATCCGACCGCGACGGAATGCGAATTGTTATCGAGCTAAAAAAGGACGCTATTCCTCAGGTTGTTTTGAACAAGCTGTATTCGTTCACACAGCTTCAGGACACCGTCGGGGTTATAATGCTATCTTTGGTCAACGGCATCCCGAAAATCCTGACGTTGAAACAAATGCTTGAGGAATATCTTGATTTTCAGGTTGAAATTATTACAAAGAGAACGCTTTATGATTTAAAGAAGGCGAAGGATAGGGCGCACATTCTAGCCGGGCTTGTTATTGCGCTGGATTTTATCGACGAGGTAATAAACATAATTCGTTCGTCAAAAACCCCGGCGGAAGCTAAGGGAAGGCTTGTTGAGCGCTTTGAGCTTTCTGAGATTCAGGCTGAGGCTATCGCCCAAATGAGATTAATTCAGCTCACCGGACTTGAAAGACAAAAAATTCTCGATGAGATGGCGGCTCTTGAAGCAAAAATTGCCGAGCTTGAGGACATTCTCGCTAATCACGACAAGATTTTGAAAATAATTATTGACGAAATCAATGAAATAAAACGACGCTTCAATGATGACAGAAGAACAGATATTGAGGCAATAAGCGGCGAAGTCGATATCGAGGATTTAATCCCTGTCGAGGATTGTGTTGTGACCTATACCAATATCGGATATATCAAGCGACAGCCTGTCGATTCATACAAGACTCAAAAGCGTGGCGGACGCGGCGTTTCTGGAATGAAACAGCGTGACGAGGATTTTGTCAGCGAGCTGTTTATCAGCTCGACTCACGACAATATTTTATTCATAACCAACAAGGGCATAATGTATAAGCTAAAATGCTATGAAATCCCTGAAGGCTCAAAGGCATCCAGAGGGGTTAATGTTATCAATCTTCTTCCCCTTTCCGAGGGTGAAAAAATTGCGGCAATGATAAATACGGCGAACTTTGACGAAGGAAAGTATGTTATTATTGTTACCAAAAAGGGAATAATCAAGAGGACGTCGCTCGCAGCATACAAAAACGTGAGAAAGAACGGGCTTATCGCTATCGGGCTGGCTGACGACGACGAAATCGCCGGAGTAAGAATGACCGACGGGACCTGTGACGTTATGGTTGCGACCTATAAGGGCATGGTAATCAGAATTAACGAAAATCAGATGAGGCCGCTTTCTCGTTCGGCTCACGGAGTTAAAGCAATAAAGCTTCGAGATGGCGATAAGGTTGTTTCAATGGCTAGAGTTCGTGACGGGGCGACTGTTCTGACCGTAACTGACAGAGGGCTTGGACGACGCTCATCACTTGACAGCTATCGTGTCCAGAATCGTGGCGGCTTCGGAATGCTCAACTATAAGGTTTCTGACGAAAAGGGATATGTATGCGGAATTAAGGTTGTCGATGAAAAGGATGACATTATCCTGATTTCAAACGACGGTGTTGTAATAAGAATTCGTGCCTGTGACGTTCGTGTCATGGGAAGATATGCCAGCGGAGTTCGTGTCATGAGAGTTAATGAGGGCGTCAATGTTGTCACCTTCACCAGAGCTGAGCATGAGGAGGACGCCGAAATCGCTGAAATCGAACAGCCGTCCGAGGACGAAATCAAGGCAGAGCTTGAAATCGCTCAAAAGGAAGAGCAAAACGAGGTAATCATTGAGGACGTTCTCGAAGAAGAAATTGATGAAATAGAGGAAGCTGACGATATAGAAGAAATTGACGAAAGCTCAGAAGAAAACGAATAGATAAAAATGAGAGGGGGAAATCCCTCAACGAGAGGGGGTAATCCCTCAACGTGAGGGGGACCATCGAAAGATGAGCTTTCCCCTCTTTAATTTTGCTCAAAAAAATAAAGGGAAGCTTTTTAGCTTCCCTTTTAAATTATCGCAGATTTTGCTTTCGTGACGATACTTCTATCGTTTTCATAGGTGAGGATTGAAGATGCTCGCCCTATTTCAACCCAGCGAATTTCAGCAATTTCCTCCTCCTGGGGAGAATAATCATAATTTCTAGCCTTGGCAATAAAGTATACGACAATTTTTTGAGTATCTTTTCTTGGTGAATATGATACGGTTTCACGGAAGGTGGGGTCAATAATCACATCAATTCCGGTTTCTTCTTTTATCTCTCGGACTGCTGTTTCTATCTCGGTTTCATTTTCTTCAACATGACCTTTAGGGAAGGACCAGTGACCGCTATTGACATGCTTTATCAGCAGAATTTCAGTATTCCCGTGAAATTTTCGAAACACAATCGCACCACAGGATTTTTCATTTATCATCTATCCGTTTCCTTTCTAAAAAATAAACATTAAATATATTATATCACAAACATTACAAAATGTCTTTATTTTTTTTAAATTAACATAATAAAAAAAGTGTAATATTTCTATTACACTTTTAATGATAACTATTTATATTATATGAAGATATCAGCGAATTGTTGCATATTCCTTTATCACAGTTGCAGTTATTTTTATTCAGGCAATCATATTTTTCCGTATCATTAAAGTCGAGAATTTTTTCTATAGCCACATTTTTGGCTAAAATGGGGCAATATTGGTGAATAATAGTTTTGTATCTATCCATACAGGCCTCCTTGTCTATCGTACAAAATAGTATAAGTAATTGTATTAATTTTATACGCTGAATATTATAGTAATATTTGCCAATTATACTAATATACTATATTGAGAGTCAAAGGAGGACTAGCAGTGGAGGCATTATTAATTAAAATCCCCTTTCTGTCAGGTTTTTTAAATTTTCCAAAAACGACAAGGGAGCAGGAATATAACAAAAAGGTTATCGAGGATATAAGAGATGTGAAAATGTCGCTCGAATGCGTCGAGAGCCGATATAACCTGACCAGCGATTCGGATTTGGTTGAGTCACTTATTTATGAGGAAAGAGCGTTAAAGGCGAAGTACGCATATCTTTTAAGACTGGCGAAAACAAACGGCGTAATTTTTTAAAAAGCAACAAGCTTCATATTGAAGGGAGAAAAATTCAAAATGACATTTTTGATAGTGACAGGAATTTTAACGGGGATAATCATGTGCATTTATTATATTAAATCAAAAAATCCGGTAAAAAATGCTTTTAAGGGAATGCTAAGCGGAGCGGTCGCGTTTTTAATAGTATGCTATTTTGGGCATTATATAAATATTAATCTCCCTTTGTCGTTTTTTAATACCGGCGTGTCTTTGATTTTGGGAGTTCCGGGAGTAATTTTAATGATAGTCGGGAAATTTATTTTAGTCTGAATTAAAAAATTTTAAAAAATGAATATCCTTAAAAGTTTAGATAATAATAGTATAGGACGCAAAAAGCGTTTGGGTTTGCAAAAAAACTTGCTATTACGGCAGGAGGTGTTAAAATGTTAGACAGGATTGCTCTGTTTCTTGTAATAATCGGGGGAATTAACTGGGGACTAATAGGAATATTCAAATTTGACCTTGTTGGATGGCTTTTCGGTGGACAAGAAAGTGTTATCAGCAGAATAGTCTTTGTTCTAGTTGGTATTTCAGCACTTTGGTGCATTTCTTTATTTTTCAAGCATACAAGACTTCTTGAAAATGATTAAACATAGGAAAACCGAATAAGAAATACTTTAATGGGTTGAAATGCATTTAACAAAAAGTATAGGGGGCTGGAATTTCCTCACACCATTAATGAATGGGGTTTGCGAAGTGGTTCTGGTTTTTATGGCTCCCTGTTCTTTTTTTGTTGTATGAATATAAAAAAAGCCGGCGGGGATAAAACCCTGCTTTTTTGATGTCAAAAATATTGATATTATTCTCATTTTGTGATAACATATAATAGTTGCAATAATGCAAATATTCTTTAAGGAGGAATAATATGTCTGAAAAAACATTTTACATCACAACACCGATTTATTACCCGTCGGGGAATCCGCATATAGGCCACTGTTATACAACTGTTGCCTGTGATTCAATCGCGAGGTATAAGCGAATGCAGGGCTATGATGTAATGTTCCTCACCGGCACAGATGAGCACGGACAAAAAATTGAACAAAAAGCCGCTGAAAAGGGCATTACGCCAAAGCAGTATGTCGATGAAATTGTCGAAATTTTCAAAAAGCTTTGGGGATATATGAACATCAGCTATGACCGATATATAAGGACGACAGACGATTTTCACGTTGAATCAGTCCAGAAAATATTCAAAGAGCTTTATGACAGAGGGTATATTTATAAAGGGGAATATTCAGGGAAGTATTGCACCCCTTGCGAATCCTTTTGGACGGAAAGTCAGCTAAACGACGGGAAATGCCCTGAATGCGGGCGTGATGTAATAGAAGCTAAGGAAGAATCCTATTTCTTTAAAATGTCACAGTTCGCTGACAGAATTGAAGACCTTTTAACAAATACAGATTTTCTCCAGCCGAAAACTAGAGCTGTCGAGCTGGTTAATAATTTCATTAAACCGGGGCTTGAGGACCTTTGCGTTTCTCGGACGACCTTTAAGTGGGGTATTCCGGTTTCCTTTGACGAAAAGCATGTGGTGTATGTTTGGATTGACGCTTTGTCAAACTACATTACGGCGCTGGGCTATAAAAACGAAGCCTTTGAGGATTTTGAAAAATTCTGGCCCGCTGATGTCCACATGGTGGCTAAGGATATTATGAGATTTCACGCAATAATCTGGCCGGCAATGCTCATGGCACTTGAAATACCCTTGCCTAAGCACTTAGCCGTTCACGGCTGGATAACCTTCAACGGTCAAAAAATGAGCAAGTCGCTCGGCAATGTTGTCGACCCTTTTATCCTCGGTGACAGATATGGCGCCGATTCAATCAGATATCATATTTTAAGAGAAATGGCTTTGGGCGCTGACAGCTCGTTCTCAAACGAGATAATGATTAACAGGATTAACACCGACCTCGCGAACGGGCTAGGCAATCTTGTTTCTAGGACTGTCGCCATGGTTGAAAAGTATTTCGGCGGGAGTCTCCCGAGTAATAAGCAGTCGGGCGAATTCGACGACGAGCTGATAAAGGCGGCAACATCACTCAGAAGCATTGTTGATAAGTATATTGAAGAAACACAGCTCAATAACGCTTTGATAGAAATCTTCAAGGTGGTTTCAAAAGCGAATAAGTATATAGATGAAACAGCGCCATGGGTTTTAGCGAAAAATGATGAGAACAAGCCGAGGCTGGCCTGCGTTTTATATAATCTTCTTGAAACCATCAGAATTGTGTCGACGCTTTTATCCCCTTTCATGCCGACGATAATGCCAAAGGTTTTTGAACAGATTGGCGCTTTGGATATTGACATATCGTATAAAAATGCCGGCGAATTCAATGTCCTTTCGCCTAGTGTAACAGTGAAAAAGGGCGAAGTGCTTTTCCCTCGAATTGATGTCGAAAAAGAAATTGAGGAGCTTAATTCGCTGATTAAGCCAAATATTGAAAATGAAATAACGGAAGAAGCGAAGCCGATTGTTCTCGCAGATGAAATCACCATTGATGACTTTTTTAAGGTTGAGCTTAGGGTTGCATTGGTTTTAAAATGCGAGGCTGTCCCGAAATCCGACAAGCTTTTATGCCTCCAGCTTGACGACGGAATGGGCGGGCGACAGGTTGTGTCCGGGATTGCGAAATGGTATAAGCCCGAGGATTTAATCGGAAAAAAGGTAATTGTTGTCGCTAATCTAAAGCCTGTGAAGCTTCGAGGAGTCGAAAGTCAAGGGATGATT
Source organism: Bacillota bacterium (assembly GCA_023429785.1). Lineage (GTDB taxonomy): Bacteria > Bacillota > Clostridia > Oscillospirales > Ruminococcaceae > SZUA-444. Next base: position 86,015 of record JAEZDD010000004.1, read on the forward strand.
TGTGCCGCCGATATGCCAAACGGAGACGCAATGGTGATTTTCCCCGACCAGTCAATTCCGGTGGGCGCAAAAATACGATAAAAAATAACGGGCGTGAAAAGCGCCCGTTTTTGCATTAAAAAAATCTAAAGTGGATGGACTTAATATGTATAAAAATATTTTTGACTCGCATTCGCATTATGACGCTGAGGCATTTAATGAAGACCGCGGCGAGCTGATTTCTTCAATGGAGGAAAAAGGTGTCTGTGGGATAATTCATGCCTCGACCGATATTATCAGCGCAAAAAAAGGGATTGAATACGCTGGAAGCTTCAAAAACTTCTACACCTCTGTCGGCATTCACCCTGAATGCGTTGAAGGGCTTTCTGAAAACTATATTGCCGAGCTTGAAATGCTTGCGAAGCACGATAAGGTCGTCGCTATCGGTGAAATCGGGCTTGACTATTACTGGACGAAGGAAACGAAGGCGGCTCAGCTTGAGGTTTTTGAGAATCAGCTGAAGCTGGCGCAGAAGCTTGAGCTGCCTGTAATAATTCACTGCCGTGAAGCGACCGAGGATTGCATGAGGCTTTTGAAAAAGTATAAGCCAAGGGGGGTTGTGCATTGCTTTAGCGGTTCGGCTGAAACAGCGAGAGAAGTAATGCGTCTCGGAATGTATATCAGCTTCACCGGGGTGATTACCTTCCCGAAATCAATCAAGGCACAGGAGGCGCTTTTGGCGGTTGACGACGACAAGCTTCTTCTCGAAACGGATTGCCCTTATATGGCGCCCGTCCCGAACAGGGGGAAGAGATGCGATTCGTCGATGATTGCTTTCATGGCGGAAAGGGTCGCCGAGCTAAAAAAAATGTCCGCACAAGAGGTCTTGGACCTGACTTGTGAGAATGCGAAGAGGTTATTTGGTGTAAAAATCGTATAATACAGCGGTAAATATACTATTTGTATAAACTATAGATATAAAAAAGGTGGAGAATTCTCCACCTTTTTTTGATTTAATCCAATTCTGTTTCAATAATGAACTTCGGTCTTGACTTTGTTTCCATATAAATCTTCCCGATATACTCGCCGATAATACCGATAGCGAGGAGCTGAAGCCCGCCGATTGCCCACACTGACAAAACAATAGTCATCCAGCCCTGAACAGTCTTCCCTAAAAGCCATATCAATAAGAAATATATCATAACAATTATACTGACGGTAAAGATAATGAATCCAAGAGATGTGATGAAGCGGATTGGCTTGACGCTGAGTGAGGTTATCCCCTCAAAGGCGAAAGCGAGCATTTTTTTAAGTGGGTATTTTGACTCGCCGGCAACTCTCTCGTTTCGCTCATATTCAACAGTGTCCGACTTATAACCAATCATTGGGATAATCCCACGAAGGAAAAGATTAACCTCCGAGAATTGCTCAAGCCCCTCAATCGCCCTCTTGCTCATCAGTCGATAGTCAGCGTGATTATAGGTTATATCAACGCCGAGGGTTTTTAAAAACTTATAATACCCTTGGGCGGTCGAACGCTTAAAGAAGGTATCCTTTTTCCTTGAGCTTCTGACACCATAGACAATGTCACAGCCCTCTCCCCTTTTCTCGAGCATTCCGTCGATAGCGTTAATGTCATCCTGTAAATCAGCGTCGAGAGAAATAGCGATGTCGCATTTATCCTTAGCGGAAATCAGCCCGGCGAGCAGAGCGTTTTGGTGGCCTTTGTTTCGGGAAAGCTTAACACCGGTAACAAGAGAATATTTTTCGTGAAGGTCAGTGATAATTTCCCAGGTTTTGTCCTTTGAACCGTCATTGACGAACATAATTCGGCTCTTGTCCGAAATTTTGTCATTGTATATAAGAGTGTTCATTTTTTCAACAAGTTGTTCACAGGCGATGGGGAGCATTTCCTCCTCATTATAACAAGGAATAACTAGATATAAAATCTCTTTAGTGCTCATAAAACAGGTTGTCTCCTTTTATTTTTCTTAAATAATAGCACAAAGTCAGAAAATTAGCAAGATATCGGTCAATTTTCCGCGAAAAACGCTACGATTATCGTAGCGTTTAATTTTCTGATACAGTTTTAAATTATATAATTCTGATTTTAATGACACCGTTGATAGCTTCAAGCTCAGAAACAGCCTTTTCGTCAACCTTGTTGTTGACATCGAGCATTGTATAAGCATAGTCCTTCTTCGACTTATTAATCATATTTTCAATGTTAATATTTAAAGAAGAAACAACGGTGGTAAGCTGAGAAAGAACAGCCGGAACGTTTTTGTGGATAACACAAATTCGAGTTGTCCCCGATTTTGACATTTCAGCGTCAGGGAGGTTGACAGAATTCTTGATATTTCCGTTTTCGATATAATCTATCAGCTGAATAGCAGCCATATAAGCGCAGTTATCCTCTGATTCCGGTGTTGAAGCGCCGAGATGAGGGATGGCTACAACGCCCTTAGCGCCGATAACCTCATCATCAGGGAAATCGGTCACATAGCAAGAAACCTTCCCGCCCTCAAGAGCAGCCAGCATATCGGAATTGTTAACAAGCTCGCCACGAGCGAAATTCAATATTCTCACGCCGTCCTTCATTGAACGGATTGTTTCGGAATTGATTGAGCCTTTTGTTTCAGCGTTATAAGGGATGTGAAGGGTAATATAGTCGGCATCAGCATAAAGCTCGGTCAAGGATTTTGCATTTATTACTGAAGGTGAAAGCCCCCAGGCAGCCTTAACGGATAAAAACGGGTCATAGCCGATTACCTTCATGCCGAGTGAAAGAGCGGCATTAGCAACCAATACGCCGATAGCGCCAAGACCGACAATACCAAGCGTTTTCCCCATTATTTCAGGGCCGACGAAATCGCCCTTCCCTTTTTCAACAAGCTTCGGGACGTCAGCGCCCTTCCCTTTTAGGCCAGTAGCCCAAAGCATAGCGTCAGGAACCTTTCTTGAGGAAAGAAGAAGCCCGGCTATAACAAGCTCTTTAACGGCATTGGCATTAGCCCCGGGAGTATTGAAAACACATATACCCTGTTCAACGCATTTTTCAACAGGGATATTATTAACGCCGGCGCCGGCACGAGCGATGGCAACAAGCTTTGATCCAAAAGCCATATCAATCATTGAAGCCGAACGAACAAGTATTGCCTCAGGATTTTCCGGAGTGTCTGAAACGATATAGCGTGACTTGTCAAAATTATCTGTGCCGATAGCGGCAATTTTATTTAGTGTCTGAATATTATACATAAAATAATCCCCCTTAAAATATGGAATAAGTGGACCTTGTTTTTTAAAACAAAGTCCGCTAAAAGTTATATTAGTTATTAGCCTCGAAAGCCTTCATAAATTCAACAAGCTTTTCAACGCCCTCGATTGGCATTGCGTTATAGATTGAGGCTCTCATTCCGCCGACTGAACGGTGACCCTTCAGGTTAATGAAGCCCGAAGCCTTAGATTCAGAAACGAACTTCTTGTCTAAATCCTCGTTCCCTGTTACAAAAGGAATGTTCATGATTGAACGGTCCTTCCCGAAAACAGTTGCACTAAACATTTTTGAGCTGTCTAGGAAATCATAAAGGACAGCTGCCTTCTTTTCGTTTACTGCCTTCATTGCTTCAAGTCCGCCAATACCCTTAATCCAATCAAGAACAAGCTTTAGGATATAAATGCCGTAGGTTGGCGGTGTGTTATACATCGAGCCGTTTTCAGCATGAGTCTTATAGTCAAGCATTGTCGGAGTAATAGCCTGTGCATTCCCGATTAAATCCTCACGGATGATGACAACGGTAAGACCGGCAGGACCCATGTTCTTTTGAGCGCCGGCATAAATAATACCAAACTTTGAAACATCAACAGGCTCAGATAGAATACATGAGGACATATCGGAAACCAGTGGAACCTCACCTGTTTCTGGCAGGTCAGTGAAACGTGTCCCGTATATCGTGTTGTTTTGGCAGATATGGAAATAATCAGCGTCCGGTGTGAATTTTGAACTGTCAAGCTCAGGGATATATGTGAAGGTCTTGTCGGCTGAAGAAGCGACAACATTACAGGTGCCGAACTTTTGTGCCTCCTGATATGCTTTTTTAGCCCATTGACCGGTAATAACGAAGTCTGCCTTCTTTGACTTGTTCATCAAATTCAGCGGAATCATTGCGAATTGTGTGGAAGCGCCACCCTGCAAAAATAGAACCTTATAGTTTTCAGGGATAGACATAACTTCTCTTAACAAGGCTTCACATTCATTGATGATTGCCTCATATTCTTTAGAACGGTGCGACATTTCCATTACTGATTGACCTGATGTTTTATACTCTAACATTTCACTGGCAGCAATCTTTAAAACTTCCTCCGGAAGCACTGCCGGACCAGCGCTAAAATTGAAAACTCGACTCATATAAAGAACCCTCCACAATTAAATTATAATAGGATAATTATAAGTCTTTTGAAAAATAAAGTCAATAGTAAAGGAAGCAAATTGGTATTTTTTTAACAAAGTTCAGGAAATGTTTAAATATATCAATCCGAGCAAAAGTAAAAGGACTTTTAAGTATATGTAATTTTTGTGTAAAACTAAACAGTTGGGATTATATTTTACGCAAAAAGAATAATTAAACTTTTCAACAAAATTTTCAACAAAAAAGTCGAATTTAGTTAAATTTTTCATGCTACAGACTGTATAATACAACAATTTTGTTAAAAACCCTGTTAGAAGTGTTGAAAAACCCTTATTTTACAAAGGGACAGAAATTAAGTTTTCAACAATGGAAATGATTTACATATTGCATATAGTATAATCCTTTGTAAAGAAAAATCAACACAATTTTACAAAAACACCAGAATACTAAAAATATCTAAATTTAACTAACATAATGTTTCATTGTCTAAGAAAATATGCTATGATATAATAAATTAGTATACTTATACTTAAAATAAAAAAAATAAAATTTATATTCCCATAATGCAACAAAAGGACGATTATTTTCCACTAAATTCATGACCGGTCTTTTTAAGGGGGAATGCGTGCTTAAATTTCGATGAGGTGATTTAATGAAGCTTGAATTTTCTGAATACGTTGAAAGAGCAAGAGGCGGCGATGCTGATGCCTTCGCCGAGCTATACTCTCTTGTTTATAAGGACATGTATTATATAGCGCTATGCAATCTGGGGAACAGTCATGACTCGGCGGATGCTGTGAGCGAGGCTGTTCTTGATGCGTATTTGAGTATAGGGAAGCTTCGTGATATTTCAGCATTTAAGTCGTGGATGTTTAAAATCCTGACCTTTAAAATCAAGAAAAAACAGGCGGAGTATGTTAATATCAAGCAGAACACCACCGAAATGCCTGAAGAGAATGGCGAGAATATTCCGTCGACAGAGGATGTATATTATATCCTTGAAATATACGAGCATTTCAATTTGTTAAGCGAGACTGAAAGGCTTGTGTTCTCGCTCACTATCATCAGTGGGTATTCAAGTGATGAGATATCAAGGCTGACCGGGATAAAATCATCGACAGTCCGGACTCACCTCCTAAGAGGGAGAGAAAAGCTGAAGAAAGTATTGGCTCAAGACTAGAAGGGAGATAATTTATGAACGATAAGGATTTTGAAATAAAAGATATATTTGAGAATACTCCTATACCTAAAAAGCTCCTGCCTGAAAATATTGCAAAAATGTTAAAGGAGGAGGCTCTAAAAAAGCCGGAAAATGAAGCAAGTCCGACCTTTAAAGAACAAGAAGAGGAGGATACAAAATCGCTTCCAACGCTTAAATTCAAGGGAAGAACAAGAATGCTCGCGAGCCTTGCTGCCTGCGCCTTGATTGTAATTGGTATAGCGGCAGTGGTAAGAAGCGATAGCAAGCTTTTTGAAATCACCAAGTCAAAAACCTATGACTTTAAGACAGAGCTGTCGGCGGCGAAGGATTATTCAGAGGTTTATAAAGCGATACAAAAAATCAACATAACTTCACACGAATATTTTCTAGTGGATGGTTTGCTCGATGGAGCAGCACCAACAACACCGTCAAATGACAAAGGAAGCAACGGAGCAAAGGATGCGGGAGTGACTTCAAAAGCTTCGAGCGACTATTCTCAGACTCATCAGCAGGCAGAGGGGGTTGACGAAGCTGACGTAATCAAAACAGATGGGAAGAATATTTATTATATATCAAACGGTAATTTTTATATAGTTGATACAAACAGCGGAAATATGAAAATCATTTCTAAAATGGTGAGGGAAAATGTATATGCCGAAGAAATGTATATAGTCGGCAATACGGCAGTTCTGATTTCAGATGTATATGAAAACAATAAAAATCAGAACGAAGCTTCCTCCAGCGGTGCATCAAGCGGCTCCTCAGCTGGGGCAACGACAGAGAAAATTGCGCCCGACATGGTTTATCCCGGATATTATGGAACAAGAAATGTTATGGTTGAAATAATTGATATTTCAAATCCCGCCAGCCCTGTTGTTTCAAACACATATAAGCAAAACGGATATTATATCTCATCACGATTGATAGACAACAATCTTTACCTCGTGACAAACTTCGGTATCTTGACTAATTATAATAGTCAGCCGATAAAGAATGAGAAGGATATTGACCAGTTTGTCCCGACATATAGCGTTAATGATAAAAAATGCTATATCAATCCAGAGGATATAAACATCCCTGAGAATGCTGAAAGCTCAGCTTATACAATTGTCGCCGGGCTTGATATCACTCAGGCTGAGCCTCTTGTTTCAATAAAAGCGCTTCTTGGCTATAACGGGACAATGTATTCCTCAAAGGACAGCCTTTATATCGTCGGACAGAAGTGGGAAACAAATCAGCAAGCCTCGACGATAGCGAAGTTTTCACTGGATAAGGGGAAGCTGACTCACACAGCGTTTGCAACACTAAACGGCGCTGTTTTGAACCAATTCAGCATGGACGAATTTGAAGGGAACTTCAGAATAGCGACAACAACAACTAATTATAGCACATCAGAGCGTTCAAGCGGAGTATATGTCCTTGACAAGGATTTAAAGATAATCGGGAAGGTTACAGGCCTTGCTAAAACTGAAACAATCAAGTCGGTGAGGTTTGAGGGGAAAATCGCTTATGTTGTTACCTTTAAGCAGACCGACCCGCTATTCGCAATCGACCTTTCAAATCCGTCAAGCCCAAGGGTTGAAAGTGAGCTTAAAATCAACGGCTATTCATCATATCTGATTAAGTATGGCGACGGGAAGCTTTTTGGCTTTGGCGCTGATGCTGACGACAAGGGGAAACAGACAGGGCTGAAGGTTTCAATGTTTAAAACTGATGACAGCAAGAATGTCAGCGAAATAACCTCGTTGAAGCTTGGCGACGATTTACAGGGCGCATACTCCCCCGGTTTATATAACCATAAGTCACTTCTCATTAATGCCGAGAAAAACATTATCGGTATTCCTGTCAGCTTCTTTGATGGCATTGACCAATGCAACAGATATTATCTCATTTCATATTCTGAGGCTAACGGCTTTAAAATAATCGGGAAGCTTGAAACCCACGATGCGGCTGGAATATATTCATTCTCGAGTGGTATGTATATCGGCGATGTAGTTTATGCCTTCTCTGGCGGAAGAATAATTTCCGCTAAGGTGAGCGATATGTCGGTTATTTCAACACTTGAGGTGGTTGACCCAAAAACAGTGAACGATATATATTCACAATATAAAAAAGGACTTATAGACTAACAAAAAAACTCCTCTTGAATTTTCAAGAGGAGTTTTAATATGTATTAATGAACGGTTATTTAAAGGAAATTTCCATGAAGCCGGTGATATACATAATCCCGAATGCTCCGGCGGCAATAAGCATAAGTATGATGAACAATAAAATAGCCACAGCAATTGGCGATGATTTTTTCTTAGGCTTTTGTGGGATTTGAGGCTGAGGGTTCGCGAACTGTGGCGGCGGAACAAAGCCATGCTGAGCCTGTTGAGGCGGGACTTGTCCATACGCCTGTTGTAGCTGTGCATACTGAGGGGTAACCGGTGGCTGTGCCTGAGGGCCTTGTGCCAAAACCGGAACCGGCGCAACAGCCGGAGCGACAGCAGGTTCAGGCTGTAAAACATTAACTGCCTCTGAAATTTTCTCCTCCTGGCTTAATGCAGGCGCTGAAATATCAGGTTCAACAGTTTCAGTATCGGCTTTTGCTTCTGATAAAATTTCATCAGAAATTTCAGGCGCTTCAACCGCTAAAGGCGCCATTTCAATTTCGGAAGGTGAAGAAACATGCTGGGCAATAGCTTTAAGGCTATAACCACATTTTATGCAAAAGCTCGCAGTCTTCTCAACGGAAGTACCGCATCCTGGACAAAGTGTTGTAGTAATAATTGCTTTCCCGCAAACAGAGCAGAATTTACTTTTATCATCAAGGCTGGAACCGCAGAACTCACAAAACTTACTCATAAGAAACCTCCCATTATTATTATAAAACAATAATACAATAACCAAAAAACAATGTCAACACTTTATTAAAATATAAGGGATAATTTTACAAAACAATGCCCCTCAAAAGAGGGGCGTAATTTTTAATTATAGGTGGAAGTGAAGCCTTTTAAGAAATCATCTTCGATAATATACCAGGTCGAACCGATTTTCCCGACAATAACGGTAGCTTCCTCTGTCGAGCTGCTGTCATCACCCTTAACAAGAATAGTATACAAAATCTTATGTGCTTCAGTAATATTAACATTAACCTTGTAATAAGAGCTGTAATCTTCCTCATAGGACTTGATATCATCGGACGAGAGAGAACTATCGCTATCAAAAGAAACAGAAAGCTTAACATTCTTCCCAAATTGTTTTTCAATTGGTGAATATAGATATTCCTTCAAGAAATCATCACCGTTATCATATCCAAGCCCTTTGTATCCTTTTGCTAAAATTGAGCTGATTTCGCTTGGATAACAGCTGACAAATTGATTCCAGTTGCTTGTTTCCCAGCTATGATATAAGTTAGTTACTGGTTGCTTATAATTATTATTTGAGTTTGAAAAAATTGAGTTGCCGTTCTTCCCATTACTAAGAACAATAACTACAACAATACCAATTATCACGATTAATACAAAAGCAAGAACAACACCGACAATAACACCGGTATTTTTCTTTTTTGGTATTGGCTGATAACCATACTGAGGCTGAGCATACTGAGGCTGAGTGAACTGAGGCTGTGCGGGTGGAGCGACGTTCACTGGAGGAACAGGAGCGGATGAATTATTTGTGCCACAGGATTGACAAAAAACGACACCGTCATTTAACGGTGAGCCACAAGCTTTGCAGAAACCGGCCATAAAAGCACCCCTTAAATTATATTTATTTTTTATTAGCTAAGTCCGCCTTCAAGAACATACCACTTGCCGCCGATTTTCCCAACGGTGACACGGCTGTCATCTGAATCGCCGGAAGAATTGCCCTTTATTGAAAAAGTACAGTCAACATAATATGCCTCATCAATTTTAACATCGTGACCATATTTTGATTTTAGAGTATCAGCTTCCTTTGAACGCTCGTCATTGGTCAGCTTTGTTGCCTTATTGTATTTAACTGAGATTTTAATATTCTCGCCGTATTTAGCTTCAAAGGTTTTGTATATATATTTTTGCATAAATTCATTTCCGTTGCTACAGCCGGCGACTTTGAAATAGCTTTCATAGTCTTTAAGCTCGTCTCCATAAAAAGCGCTTGAATACTTATTCCAGTCTGATTTTTCAACCCCTTGAACCATGTTGTTGATTGGTGTCTTATAACCACCCAAAATGCTTGAAATAATTGCAATTGCAACGACAACAATGATTATAACCAATGCAGAAATAGCTATAATCCCGATAACCCCGTTTTTAGTCAGCTTCTTAGCCGGAGCTGCCGGTGCGTATGGTGCATAAGGAGAAGGCTGAGCGTATGTAGTCGGCGAAGGAGATGCCTGGTTGAAAGGCGCCTGATAAGGTGATGCCGGAGTAGGCGTCACTGGTGCAGAAACCGGTGCTAGAGCTTGCTTATTACCGCAAGTAGGGCAAAAAGCAGCGTCGTCAGAAAGCTGTGTGCCACAAGAAGAACAGAATTTACTCATATCAAAACCTCCATTATATATTTATTTTATTCTAATATAAAAATTACCAAATGTCAAATAAAAAAGCCGTTCATTTCTGGACGGCTTAAATTATTAAAAGTGCAGGCGTCTTTTCAGCTCGTTATTAAATCGTCTCCCCAGAAAAACGAACATGAATATTATAGTACAAACAGAATATAAAAAACACAGAAGCCCCGGCCAGACAACGGAGGATAATTTAAATATTAAAGAAAATAAAGGGAAGGTCCCGATTAGCCCAATAATAAAGATATAAAAAATATACTCGGAGTATTTTCTGAATTTAAATATACTAATAACCGATAATGTAATCATCCCGCCGACTATTGCGAAAGGGATAACGAAGTTCACCGACCAGCCCTTCCAGCCGACAGAGAAATCGATAACAAGAACAACAACCCCGATTAAAACAATTTGTATAAGAATAAATATAGGGATAAACCGATTTTTTCTTAAAATATATTTCATGGAGAAATAAAGATAAAATTGACCGACGATAGAAATAAGCGACCATGGGTTCTCTCTCGAAACATAATTATTGATGACGATACAGACAAGAGAGCCGGCAATTGAGAAATATAACAGTATCTTACATATCAATTCATAGACATATGTTCGCTTCACATTCGGGTAGCCATTCACATATTCGTCAGATATTGCTTCTGTTTTTGCGTTGCAAAGAGGGCAGTTTTGAAGATTGTTTTCAATATTGACATTACAGCTGACACATTTTTTCATTACTAATCCTTATCCTCCTTTGAATTATTAAAGGAATACTCATTGCAGGATATTGTCACATCAATATGACTATCAACAAGAAGGGAGAAGAACCGCTTTTGGATATCGGTATCTTCGACATTCACGGTGAAGGCATAAACAAACTTGTCCCCGAAGGAACAGGCGGAGGTTTTATAGCTGTTGCTTTTCGTCGGACTTAAAAGAAGCTCAAATCTTTCAACATAATCCTCAAAGCCCTTTGAAAGCGTCACTGCTCCCAAATTTGAAACAACCGAGGTGAAGCCCTTCTCACCTTTGGCGAAGGCAATTTTTAAGCCGAGATTTTTTAAAAAAAGAGGGGTGAAGCGAAGATAAATTTTGTTCTGGATTGAAACTCCGTATTTAACCTTAGCGAGGAGGCTCTGTTCACAAAGCTGTTCCTCAAAGCCCTCTGCTGTGAGCCTTATGACCTCGTCAAGAGAATAGTCCTTTTTATAGAAATTAACCCCGACAGGGACAGTGGTGAAAAAATTTCTTTGAGTCTGAGAGGGGAAGAAGCGGCGAAGATTCACAGGGATACAAATACTAATCGGCTTGTCAACAGGATGATAGCGAAAGCTTTCAAGATATATGCTGTAGATTAAAAGAGCGGTAATAAAAACAGAAATTGTTACGCCCTTTTCTTTAGCGGCATTTTTTACCTGTGATGTTGACATAATCCCCTTGATGACCCGAACCTCACTGTTTGTTGAAGATAGGCTGTCAATGCTATAAGAGGCAGAGCGAACCATGGATTCGCTTTTTATTGTTTTATCTGATGAAATACGAACGAAGCTATCCTCTGACCTCGCAATGTCAGAGCAAACCGTCTTGTCATTTTCGATTTTTAAATTTTGTTCAGGGTGAGCCAGAATAAGATAATGCTCAACAATCAGCCTTAAAAATTTGACTGCGCCTGTCCCGTCAGAAAGAGCATGAAAAACCTCACAATTGATATTCTTTTCAAAATAAGTAACCTCAAAAAGATAGCTGTTGTTCGTATATCTGTCAATTTTTCGACAAGGATATGCGAATTCTTCTTTAACATGAGGCTTATTTGGATTATGCTCAAAATAATACCAAAACAGCCCCTTGTGGAGCTTGATTTTAAAAGCCGGCATCTCTTCAAGAGAAATTTCAACAGCTTTTTGCAACAATTCTTTTTGAATATCTTCTTTTAAGCGGGCGGTAAGTCTGAAAACATTAGTGGCGAGCCCAGTGCTGACAGCCGGGAAAAGCTTCGCCGCGTTATCAAGCCTACACCAATAAGAATCACGGTGCTTCATTATCATTTCTCCTTATTAAAATACCATTACTGTATTTTACCACAATTTTTGAATAAATACTATAAAATACAAAATTATTATGAAAACAAAAGATAAAAAAGTGGTAACTATTAAGATAATTTTAAAAAACGCTTTTAAATTCAAAGAAAATATATTATAATAAAAACAATTGTAAATTTGATTTTACGAAAAATTTATAAAGTGAGGAATCCAGTGAAGCTAAGTATATGAAAGGAAAGGGAGAGGTAAATGATTAGCAAGGTAAAAGTGAAAATTTATAACAGGGAGTATTCGCTCCAGTCTGAGGAAACCCCCGAATACACAAGGCTTTTAGCAAAAAAGCTTGACACACAGATTGAACAGATGATGACAGGGGGGAATGCGACCTCTTTAGTCGACTCCTGCGTGCTTATTGCTCTGTCGGCACTCGATGAATGTCAAAAGGCGAACGATAATATCGACAATATCAGGACACAGATTAAGGACTATGTTGACGATGCGGGGGACGCACGACTAAAATGCGATGAGCTTCAAAGAGAGAACCGCGCATTAAAGCAGAAAATCGCTGAATTAGAACAGATGCAAGGCTTAGGTATTTTAAGATAATGATGAAAAATAATCGCCCTGAAATCCTCGCCCCGGCGGGAAGCATGGAGTCGCTTGTTGCGGCAATACGCTGTGGCGCTGACGCAATATATCTTGGTGGGAAGGCTTTTTCGGCCAGACAGAATGCCACGAATTTTGACCAGAACGAATTAATACAGGCGTGTGAAACCGCTCACAAAAGCGGAGTGAAAATATATCAGACGCTCAACACTCTTGTCTTTGACGAGCAGTTCGACGAGCTTAAAAAAAGCGTAAAATTCTCGGCTGAAATCGGTGTTGACGCTTTCATTGTTCAGGACCTAGGGCTGGCTGATTTTTTGAAACAGGCTGTCCCCGAGATGCCTCTTCATGCCTCAACCCAAATGACAATCCATACAAGACAGGGTGTGATTAAAGCTCGTGAAATGGGCTTTTCCCGTGTTGTTGTTTCAAGGGAGCTGTCGGGCGAAAGGCTCGCTGAGCTTTCAAGCCTCGGCATTGAAATCGAGGCTTTTGTCCACGGGGCCTTATGTATGTCTGTTTCGGGGCAATGCTATATGAGCGCTGTCATCGGCTCAAGGAGCGCAAACCGTGGGCTTTGCGCTCAGGCCTGCCGCCTCCCCTTTTCGGCTGTTGAGGGAGAAAGGCGTTGCGATTTATCCTTAAAGGATATGTCGCATATTAGCTATATCACTGAAATGGCGAGCAACGGGGTTTCGTCATTAAAAATAGAGGGGCGAATGAAGCGCCCTGAATATGTGGCGGCGGCTGTGACCGCTTGTCGCTCGGCTCTTGACGGAGAAGAGCCTGATATTGACACGCTTCGTGCTGTTTTTTCACGAAGCGGCTTCACGGACGGATACTATCTTGACGAGCTGGGCGAAAATATGTTCGGGACACGTCAGAGGGAGGATGTTGTTTCGGCTTCAGACGTCCTCCCCGAGTTGTCACAGCTTTATCGAAAAGAAAGAAAAGCCACAGCAGTCACCTTTGACATTCAGATTAAAGGCGGAGAAAAAACGGCACTGACCGTGAAGGACAGCGACGGGAACAGCGTAATAGTGCATGGGGATATCCCCCAGACGGCTGTGACCCGACCTAGCGATTTGGGACAGGCTGAAAAACAGCTTTCAAAGCTAGGCGGAACAATTTATGAGTTCAAAGGGGTTTCGGGTGAAATTGAGGACGGCTTAATGCTCCCGGCAGCGAGCTTTAATGAGCTTCGCCGAGTTGCCTGTGAGGAGCTTGACAAAAAAAGGCTTGAGAAAAACACTATTGTTAAAAAGTATAATGATATAGAAATTCACTCTCCAAAAAAGCTTAACCAGAAGCAAAAGGCAATGCGCCTAGAGCTTTTATATGCGAGCCAGCTAAGCGGGCTTGATTTAAGCGAGATAGAGTATGCTATTCTCCCGCTTGACGAGATAAAAAACCTCGCTGATTTTTCTAAAAAGGAAAAGATAATAGCCTCGCTCCCCCGCTTCACAAGAAATGAGGAAAATGATATTGAGCAAGTCAAAATTGCAATTAAAAATGGCTTCGACAAAATTTTATGCCAGAACATTTCTCATATAAAAATCGGAGAAGAGCTAGGCGTGAAAATGTTCGGCGGTTTCGGCCTGAACGCAACAAATTCACGTTCGCTCAAAAGCCTTAGTGAGATGGGGCTGACCGACTGCACGGTTTCGTTTGAGTTAAAGCTGTCGCAGATTTCACAGCTTTTGGACTACCTCCCGTATGGGATTATTGCTTATGGGCGTCTGCCACTAATGCTGACTGCGAACTGCCCTATTAAGCAGGCTGTCGGCTGTGGCGAATGTGAAAACAAGCTGACCGACCGCACGGGAAGGACCTTTCCCGTTGAATGTGGCGGCGACGCTGTTGAGATACTAAATTCAGATGTGTTATATATGGCTGACCGACAAAATGAAATTAACGGCGTGAGCTTTATTACTCTTAAATTCCATGATGAAAAGCCACAGCAGATTAAAGAGGTCATTCAGAAATATAAAAACAACGCCCCGGCACCTGACAGAGATTTTACAAGAGGGTTGTATTATAGAGGGATAATTTAACGGAGGAAACAGGCAAATGAAGCTTTTTATAAAAAAACTAAATGAAAATGCGGTTGTCCCAAAGCAAGGGACGAGCGGGAGCGCGGGCTATGACCTTTCCGCCTGTATTGAAAAGCCTGTCACGATAAATATAGGTGAAGTTGTAAAAATCCCGACTGGGATTTCTGTCGCCCTTGAGGATAACAATGCAGTTGTACTGATATATGCAAGAAGCTCGCTCGCAACAAAATTCGGCATCACGCTCACGAACTGCGTCGGGGTTGTCGACAGCGATTACAGAGGTGAAATTCTAGTTTCGCTAATAAATCTGGGGAAGAAGGCATACACAATCGAGCCTTTTGAGAGAATTGCTCAAATGGTTATCACGCCGATTTTCACACCTGAAATTGAGGTTGTCGATGAGCTTTCTGAAACAGAGCGAGGCGACGGCGGCTTCGGTTCAACCGGACGACAATAAATGAGATATTAATTCTTGGAGGAAATATGTATTTATACAACGCAAAAATCATGACAATGGAAGACTTAATAATCGATAACGGATACGTTAAAATAGAGAATGGGAAGTTTGTTGAGATTGCAGAGGGAACCCCTGAAAAAATTTCCGACGGCGATATTGACGCTAAGGGGAAAACGCTTCTCCCCGGCTTCATCGATGCTCACACTCATCTGGGGATAATTGAGGACGGGCTTGGCTTTGAGGGAGATGACTGCAACGAGGAAACAGACCCAGTTACACCACACCTCAGGTCAATAGATGCGATTAATCCTTTCGACAAGTGCTTTGAGGAGGCGTATGAGGCGGGTATTACAACAGTTTTATCAAGCCCCGGGAGCGCAAACACGATATGCGGTCAGATTGTCGCCATAAAAACCTATGGCAGAAGAATTGACGACATGGTTGTGAAAAATGTCGCCATGAAATTCGCTTTAGGCGAAAACCCAAAAACTGTTTATAACGACAAGAATGAAACGCCGGTAACACGAATGGCGACCGTCGCTCTCATCCGTGAGGCATTATATAAAGCGAAAAAATACGCTGAGGATATTGAAAAAGCAAGGGACGATGATGAAATTGACCCGCCTGAATATGATATAAAGTGCGAGGCGCTGCTCCCGCTGTTAAAGGGCGAGATATCGGCTCATTTTCACTGTCACAGAGCTGACGATATTTTCACAGCAATGAGAATTTCAAAGGAATTTGACCTCAAGCTCGTTCTCGTTCATGCGACGGAGGGGTATAAAATCGCTGATATTCTCGGTGAGGAAAAGGTCAGCGCAATCGTCGGGCCAATTATCTGCGACCGTTCAAAGCCGGAAATGAAACAGCTCAACACAAAAAATGCCGGAGAGCTTGTCAGAAACGGCGTTAATATTGCACTTTGCACAGACCACCCTGTCATTCCTGTTCAATACTTGCTAATGAGCGGGGCTGTCGCCATAAAAAACGGGCTTGAAAACCAAAAGGCACTAGAGGCTATCACTATTAATGCCGCACAGATATGCGGGATAAGTGACAGAGTCGGCTCGATAAGGGTTTTAAAGGATGCGGATTTGTGCCTTTTTGATGGCGACCCTTTTGACATTATGACCTCGCCTGAAATGGTAATGATTGGCGGGAAAATTATTTTAAACAGGATTAATTCACAGGAATAATTTTAGGAGGGATTTTATGAATAAAATTGCCGTTGTTTATAAGAGTGAATATGGTTCAACCGATAAATATGCAAAATGGATTTCTGAAGAATTATGTGCAACACTGATTGAACAATCGAAAGCAAAGCTCGAGGACCTTCTCAATTATGATGTGATAATTTACGGTGGAGGGCTTTATGCGAGCGGGATTAACGGTGTTTCGCTGATAACGCAAAACTTTTCGAAGCTCAAAGAGAAGAAATTAATCGTCTTCACCGTCGGGTTATCCTCGACACAGGACGAAAAGATTTTCACGCCCGTAAAAAACCATAACTTTTCGCCGGAAATGCAGCTAAAAATCAAGTTCTTTCATTTCAGGGGTGGGATGGATTACAAAAAGCTGAGCTTTATCCATAAAGGGATGATGGCGATGCTTAAAAAGTCGGTTGAGAAAAAAGGTATAAAGGACGATGAGCAGAAGCTTTTCATTGAAACCTATGGGAAGTCGGTTGACTTTTCAGATAAGGAAACAATTGCACCGCTTATTGAATATGTGAATAAATTAATCACCGAGGAGAATGTCAATGCGTGATATTAATGTTAAGGTAATAGAAAATGCTGTTTCGAAGCTTTGTATAGATGCAAATATCTACCTCCCGAAGGATTTGGAGGAGTGTATTGCCTGTTCAGCGTTAAATGAAGCCTCCCCTGTCGGGAAGGAGGTTATTTCAGATTTGATTGAGAATATAAGGGTCGCAAAAAATGAAAAAATCCCCATATGTCAGGATACGGGGATGGCTGTTGTTTTCATTGAAATCGGACAGGATATTCATATTACCGGCGGCTCACTCGAAAAAGCGGTCAACAACGGCGTCGCCAAGGGGTATATCGACGGACGGCTTCGCTGTTCAATAGTATCAGACCCTCTGGAAAGGGTAAACACAAACGACAACACCCCGGCGGTTATACATACAAGAATAGTTGAGGGCGATGCACTTAAAATTATGGTTGCACCAAAGGGCTTCGGAAGTGAAAATATGTCACAGCTGAAAATGATGACGCCCTCCGTAACAAAACAGGATATAATTGATTTTGTGGCTAAGGTTGTTTCAGAGGCGGGGAGCAATCCTTGCCCCCCTATCGTCGTGGGCGTCGGAATCGGCGGCGATTTTGAGATGAGCGCATATCTGGCGAAAAAAGCATTGTGCCGAAATATTTCGGAAAGAAACCAAAAGCCACTTTATGCCGATATGGAAAAAGAAATGCTTGAAAAAATCAATAATCTTGGCATAGGTCCTCAAGGCTTCGGCGGGACAGTCACAGCGCTCGCTGTCAATATTGAGGAGTATCCGACGCATATCGCGGGTCTCCCCGTCGCTGTGAATATCGGCTGTCACGTCACAAGACACGCGAGTATAACCTTGTAATAAAAATATGTTCCACGGGGAACAATGTCAAAAAGAGGGTTAATTTGTATTACAATTAAAAATATGTTAGGGTGATAAATATGAAAAAGTGCAGAATTACAGTGATGAAAAGGGCATTACATACGGATTTAATTGAACAATATGAAAATCCAATTGAACACGCCTGTGAAATGCAGGAGGGACAAATATATATAGCAAATGGCTGGGAAAAGCCTGAGGGGTTGTGTGAAAGCGCATGGTCAAGCATGTCAAGCTTTGTTATGACCTTGACTCATGGCGGTGAGGATTTTTTTAACGGTTGGATGAAAAACAAAAAATCAGCCATGATTTCCTGCAATGATGGGTTTCGACCGGTTAGCTTTTATATAGAGGCGCTGGATGAGGATACCGACTAGTGAGGGGCTTACTCACCGCTCCACAGGCATTCATCTAAATTAACATTCCCGTCGGGTTTGAACAAAACGCCTTCTTCCATTAAAATCTCACGCTGACGGTTTTCCCCGCCGAAGGCGAAAGCCTCAGCCAGTCCGCCGAATCGGTTCACGACACGATGACAAGGTATATGCTCCGGGTCTGGATTTGAATGAAGCGCGAAGCCGACAACCTGTGACCAGCGTGAGTTCCCCGCATAAAGCGCAAGCTGACCGTAGGTCGCCACTTTCCCCTTCGGGATTTTCTTAACAATTTCGTAAATTAAATTAAAGGTTTTTCCGCTCATAAATACCTCGCTTTAGATTAAAATTATTCTTTTATAAGAATACAGAAATTTTTAAAAAAATTCAACAATTTTATATAAAATTACAATTTAATGTAATATAAAATATAATATTTTAATAAAGTGTCTATTTACAATCGCGTAGCATTGTGATAAAATAAACAATTGAGATACTGGGTTAACCATATCAATATTCATATATTTTGAGGAGGACTATCAATGGCAAGAAAAATGAAAACCATGGATGGAAACAACGCTGCTGCTTGGGTATCATATCCCTTCACAGATGTTGCTGCAATTTATCCAATCACCCCGTCTTCAGTAATGGCTGAGGTAACAGACCAATGGTCAGCAAAGGGACAGACTAACATTTTCGGACAAACAGTAAAAGTTGCAGAAATGCAATCTGAAGCTGGTGCTGCTGGAACAGTTCACGGTTCTTTGGCGGCTGGAGCATTGACAACAACTTATACAGCGTCACAGGGTCTATTACTTATGATTCCTAACATGTATAAAATTGCCGGCGAACTATTACCATGTGTAATTCATGTTTCTGCTCGTGCTCTTGCTTCACATGCTCTATCAATTTTTGGCGACCATTCAGACGTTTATGCTTGTCGTCAGACTGGTTTTTCAATGCTTTGTGCTACAAATCCTCAGGAAGTTATGGATTTAGGTGCTGTTGCTCATCTAGCTACAATTAAGGGAAGAGTTCCTGTTCTTCATTTCTTTGACGGCTTCAGAACATCACATGAAATTCAGAAGATTGAAACATGGGATAAGGCTGACCTTGCTGAAATGCTTGATATGGATGCAACAAAGGCATTCCGTGACAAGGCATTAAACCCAGAACACCCTGTTCTAAGAGGAACAGCTCAAAACCCGGATATATTCTTCCAGGCTAGAGAGGCTTCAAACAGCTACTACAACGAATTCCCTGCAATCATTGAAGAATATATGGATAAGGTTAACGCTAAGGCAGGAACAGATTATAAGCTATTCAACTACTACGGTGCCGCTGATGCTGAACATGTAATAATCGCTATGGGTTCAGTTTGTGACACTATCGAAGAAACAATAGATTACCTCAATGCAAACGGCGGGAAATACGGACTTGTTAAGGTTCGTCTATACAGACCGTTTGTTGCTGAAAAGCTTGTTGCCGCTATTCCTGAAACAGCAAAGCAAATCACTGTTCTTGACAGAACTAAGGAGCCTGGTGCTCTTGGTGAGCCACTATTCCTTGACGTTGTTGCTTCAATCAGAGATACTGCATTCCACAACACACCAGTATTCAGCGGAAGATACGGTCTTGGCTCAAAGGATACAACACCTGAACAGGTTGTTGCCGTATACAAGAACACAGCTAAGAAGAAATTCACTGTTGGTATCAACGATGACGTAACAAACCTTTCACTTCCACTTGAAGGAAAAATCAGCACAGCTAAGCCGGGAACAACAGCTTGTAAGTTCTGGGGACTTGGGGCTGACGGAACTGTTGGTGCTAACAAGAACTCAATCAAGATTATCGGTGACCATACTGACAAGTATGCTCAGGCATATTTCTCATATGACTCAAAGAAATCAGGCGGTGTTACTGTTTCTCACCTAAGATTCGGTAACGCACCAATCAAGTCAACATATCTTGTTAATATGGCTGACTTCGTTGCTTGTCATAACGAATCATATATTGACAAGTATGATATGGTTTCTGACATTAAGCCGGGCGGAACCTTCCTTCTAAACTGTCAATGGAATATGGAAGAGCTGGAAAAGCATCTTCCTGGTCAGGTTAAGAAATATATTGCTTCAAATAACATTAAGTTCTATACAATCAACGGGGTTGATATCGGTAGAGAAATCGGTCTTGGCAACAGAATCAACACAGTTCTTCAATCAGCATTCTTCAAGCTGGCTAACATTATTCCTATTGAAGATGCAATCAAGTATATGAAGGACGCAGCAACTGCTTCTTATTCAAAGAAGGGTGACGCTATCGTTAAGATGAACCATGACGCTATCGACGCCGGCTGCAACGGTATAGTTGAAATCAAGGTTCCGGCTGAATGGGCGAGTGCCGCTGATACACAGATGGGCATGGCTAAGGCAACCGGCGACAACAAGGTTCTTGTTGACTTTGTTAATAAAATTCAGATTCCTGTGAATGCACAGGCCGGCGACAATCTTCCTGTTTCAACATTCGTTCACATGGCTGACGGAACCTTCCCACAGGGCTCAGCTGCATTTGAAAAGCGTGGTATCGCTGTTGATATTCCAAACTGGAAGAGCGAAAACTGTATTCAATGTAACTTCTGTTCATACGTTTGTCCTCATGCTGTAATCCGCCCTGTAATAATGACCGATGCTGAGCTTGCTGCCGCACCGGCTGTTGCACAAGGAAGAGCAATCCCATGCACAGGATTGGCTGGATACAACTTCGTTATGACACTGTCAGCACTAGACTGCACAGGCTGCGGCTCATGTATCAACGTATGTCCTGGAAAGAAGGGCGAGAAGGCTCTTGCATTCATGCCTCTAGAAACTCAGCTGGCTGAGCAGGAGCTGTTCGCTTACGGACAGTCACTTGCAGTTAAGCCGGAGGTTAGCGAAAAGTTCAAGGAAACAACAGTTAAGGGCTCACAGTTCAAGCAACCGTTGCTTGAATTCTCCGGTGCTTGTGCTGGATGTGGTGAAACTCCATACGCTAAGCTTATAACACAGCTATACGGCGACAGAATGTATATCGCTAACGCAACAGGCTGTTCATCAATCTGGGGTGGCTCTGCTCCCTCAACTCCATACACAGTGAACAAGGACGGAAAGGGACCGGCTTGGGCTAACTCATTGTTCGAGGATAATGCTGAATACGGATACGGAATGTTCCTTGCTCAGTCTTCACTAAGGCAAAGAGTTGTTACTAAGGTTCTTGAGCTTCAAAAGACATCAGAAAATGCTGAAGTTAAGACTGCTATTGAAAACTATCTGTCAACAATGACACTTGGAAAAGAAAATGCAATCGCAACAAAGGCACTTGTTTCAGCACTTGAGGCTTGCGGCTGTGAAAAAGCAAAGGCAATTCTGGCTGAAAAGGATTTCCTCAGCAAGAAGTCAATGTGGGTATTCGGCGGAGACGGATGGGCATATGACATCGGCTTCAGCGGACTTGACCACGTTATTGCTTCAGGCGAAGACGTAAATATATTTGTATTTGACACCGAGGTTTATTCAAACACAGGCGGACAGTCATCAAAATCAACTCCAACCGGTGCTGTTGCACAATTCGCCGCTGCCGGTAAGGAAGTTAAGAAGAAGGACCTAGCCGGAATCGCAATGAGCTATGGCTATGTATACGTTGCTCACATTGCACAGGGTGCTGATTACAATCAATGTATAAAGGCAATCACTGAGGCTGAAAGCTATAACGGCCCTTCACTTGTTATCGCTTATGCACCATGTATCAATCACGGTATCAAGGGCGGAATGAGCCAGGCACAGTCAGAGGAAAAGAAGGCTGTTGAAGCCGGCTACTGGCACCTGTTCAGATATGACCCAAGACTATCAGCTGAAGGCAAGAACCCATTCCAGCTTGACAGCAAGGCACCAACCGCAAGCTATAAGGATTTCATCATGAGCGAAGTTCGTTACAGCTCACTTGCACGCGCTAACCCAGAAAGAGCTGAAGCTCTGTTTAACAGCGCTGTTGCAACCGCAAATAAGAAGTATGACTATCTAGTTCGTATTTCAAAGCTTTATGATGCTGAATAATTTTTAAGCATAAAAATTACACTTCCGGTTCAATGAGCCGGAAGTGTTTTTTTGTAATATTTCAACAGTAAAAATCATAGAATTATTAGATTGTGATTTTTACTGAGGTGATTTTATGAAAAAACTAAAAAGCAAGCATATAATGATAATAATTTTAGCATCACTGGTGGCGATTTTTATTATTGTTGACGTTTGCCTTCTTATTGCGAACCTCCCACCAACCATAATGAGATAAAAAAAGGAATGCAAGCTAAATTGCATTCCTTTTTTATTTTATATATATATTTGGTTACATACTTTCGGGGCAGGATATTTTGAGCATTTCAAGAATATTTTTTATCACGATTTTCACAGCGACGCATAAATTCAAGCGAGCCTGCATGATTTCCTCGCTCTCACCCTTAACACGGCATTGCGAATAAAATTTATGGAAAAGCGTAGCAACATCAATAGCATAGCGTGTGATTTTAGCGGGGTCATAGCTTTTCGCCGAATCGTCAACAACGTTTGGCAAAGTAGCAATAAATCGGATAAGCTCTCTCTCCTCAGGAGCAGTGAGGATGTTAAAATCCTTGTTCGTCAGGGATTTCGATTCAATGCCCTCGGCAGACAGGTTTCTCAAAATTGAGCAAATTCTAGCGTGAGCATATTGAACGTAATAAACGGGATTCTGTGAGGTTTCTTCAACAGCAAGCCCCAGGTCAAAGTCGAAGTGTGAATTTGATTCCCTCAAATTAAAGAAGAAGCGAGCCGCATCGATAGGAACCTCTTCAAGCAGGGTGACAAGCGTGATTGCCTTCCCGCTTCGCTTTGAAGCCTTAATGACCTCGCCGTCCTTAACGAGCCGAACCATCTGCATGAGGACAACGTCAAGGCGGTCGGGATTAACGCCCACTGCCTCCATTGCGCCCTTTAAACGAGGAACGTGGCCGTGATGGTCAGCGCCCCAGATATTAATAACCTTGTCGAAGCCACGCTCAATAAATTTGTTGTAATGATAAGCGATATCGGCGGTGAAATATGTGGGGATTCCGTTGGCACGAACCAAAACATCATCCTTTTCAGCGCCGAACTCGGTCGCCTTATACCATATTGCGCCCTCTTTTTCATAGGTCAGCCCTTTGCCTTTAAGAACATCAACAACAGCCATGACCTTGTCCGCCTTGTGAAGCTCGCTCTCTAAAAACCATACGTCATATTTAATTCTGTATTTTAAAAGGTCGTCCTCAAGCTTTTTAATGTTTTTTGGGAGGGCGAAAGCAACAAGTGCATCGCGACGCTCTTTATCAGATACACTAACATACCTATCGCCGTTTAATTCCGCGAAAGCTTTAGCATGAGCGAGAATATCCTCGCCGTGATAAGCGTCCTCTGGCATTTCAACTCCGTCTTTATATAATTGAAGGTATCTAATTTCAAGCGAGGTGGCGAACTTCTCAATCTGATTCCCAGCGTCGTTGACATAAAACTCACGGGTTACCGCATAGCCCGCTTTTTCAAGGACAGCGGAAAGACAGTCGCCTATTGCGCCACCACGAGCATTACCGATGTGCATTGGTCCGGTCGGATTCGCCGAAACGAACTCAACCATAAGCTTCTTCCCTTTTCCGAGGTCAGTTTCGCCATAATGCTCCTTTTGAGAAAGAACCGAGGCGACCACCTCCGAGAACCACTGTGCGCCCAAAAAGAAGTTAATGAAGCCGGCACCGGCAACCTCAGCCTTTTCAAAATATGTCCCATCCAATTGAACCTTTGAGCAAATCAGCTCGGCAATTTTTCTTGGCGCCATTCTGAAAGCCTTAGCGCAGACCATAGCGACGTTGGTTGAAAGGTCGCCATGAGATTTATCGGCTGGGATTTCAACATTAAAAGCCGGCAAAGGCTCGGCAGGAAGCTCACCTGTTGATACAAGCTCGCCAAGCGACTTTAGTATTATCTCCTTCACCTCAAGCGAAGCGTTATTCATTAAGTTCGACATTTATATGACCGTTCCTTTCTAACAAAGTTTTGAGCGTTTCGGCATTAGCCGAATTTCGGGCGTGATTTTGACCGAAAAGCGCAAAACCTACAGTTTGAAAAATTGATTTTTCAAGCTTAACTTCCACGATTGTTTCTTGTGGAATTATTTCACACTGATAAAAATTTCGTGGTCTGAAAGATAGCTCGAATTAATATCGACAACGTATTTAAAATATAAATCGCCGCCGTTGTCATTTAAGGAGGATTTAATATCACCCGCAGTTATTCCAATCATAAAATCCCCATACGGAGTGCCGTAATGACAGTGATGCTTTCTCCCTTTTTCGATAACCAGGTTTGAGGAGGTCGAGCCTTTTCTCTGCATAGTGACCTGTGCATCGCCGAGCGTGGTCAGAATGGTTTTTGAGCCTTTGAAGCCGGTTGCCTCAGACTCATCATAGGTAATAATAAATCCGTCATCGGATTTTTTAAAATTACCCTCGGTAATAAGCTCAGTCTCTTGACGGTCGCTCCCGTCGAACTGAATACTTTTTAATGTAATTAAAACATCTTTATTTTTTTCCATTTAATCTCCTATAAATTCTCCAGGTCGCATTTTAAAACGGTTCCTTTTATGTCCTCACCTAAAAAGGTGTTACAGGTTTCGGTGAAAAGCTCCACGCTGTCAGTGACATAAAAATTGTATTCGCCCTTTTCCTCACGGTCGGAAAGAAGCTCTTTTTCAGAAAGAATAGCGCAGGCGAAACGAGCGGCTTCCTCCCCCGGCGAAATAAGCGTAACCTCAGGGCCCATAATATCTGAAATAATATCACGAAGCAAAGGGTAGTGGGTGCAGCCCAGTATCAAGGTATCGACATTTTCCCTTTTCATCACTTCAAGATATTCCCTGGCAATCATTTTAGAAACCTCATTATCTTTTGAGGTGTATCCGTTTTCAACAAGCGGAACAAACATGGGGCAAGCCTTCCCGATAACATTGATGTCGGGCTTAATTGCTCTTATCGCCTTCCCATAGCTCCCGCTTTTGATGGTGGCAGCCGTCCCTATCACGCCGATTTTCCCGTTGCGGGTTACGCCGCAGGCAGCCTGAACAGCCGGGACAAGCACGCTTGTATGAGGAATAGCTGATGTAATCTGTGGGTTTGTTGTCATGATTGCGCTGACAGTCCCGCAAGCAACAATAATCATCTTGACCTTAGCCTGTTCTAAAAAAGCAAAATCCTGCTTCGCATATTTTGCTATAGTTTCCTTGCTTCTTGTTCCATAGGGTATCCGAGCGGTATCACCAAGATAAATAATATTCTCGTTCGGGAGGAGATTAATCAGCTCCTTGACAGCGGTCAATCCCCCGACGCCGGAGTCAAAAACGCCGATAGCATCGTTATTCATAAGTTACATCTGCCCTTTCAAAAGCAAGTTTAATGAGATTTTCTAAAAGCTCCTCGGGGGCAAAACCAATCGCCTCCATTAATTTCGGATACATGCTGATGGATGTGAAGCCCGGAAGAGTGTTTAGCTCATTTAATATTATATCGCCATTCTCGCATAAAAAGAAGTCGATTCGTGAAAGCCCCTTGCAGCCCATTGCGATATAGGCTTTTATTGCGACTTCTCTTATTCTTTCAATGTCTGTTTCAGAAATTCTGGCCGGAATATAAAGCCCGCAGGAATCAGACTTATATTTCCCCTCAAAGTCATAAAAGCCATCGACAGGGACAATTTCGCCGATAGTTGAAGCGACCGGGGCTGAATTCCCCATGACAGCGCATTCAACCTCTTTCCCGACGATACCGGTTTCAACAACGACCTTTTTATCGTGAGAAAAAGCGAATTTAATAGCGGACTCTAAGTCTTTAATATTATCAACACGGCTGACACCGATAGATGAACCGCAGTTAGCCGGCTTAACAAACATAGGGAAGTTTAGCTTAGAAACGATTTCAGAGCATTTTTCATCAATTATTCCAAGCTCGCTGTCGGTCATGCTCACCCAATCAGCGGTGGCAATCCCAGCGTTTTTTAAAAGAATATGTGTGACATCCTTATCCATACAGTTGGCTGAGGAAATGACATCACAGCCGACATAAGGAATTTTTGAAAGAGTGAAAATCCCCTGTATTGTCCCGTCCTCACCGTTTTTCCCGTGAAGCACAGGGAAAATGCAATCAACCTTCATAGTGGCGAAGGTCCCGTCATTTAAAAACTTAATGAAGCCCTTGTGGATAGGGTCAGGGCTTAAAATACAAGGGGTGCAGTCGGGATGCTCCTCCCACGAGCCGTCAGCAAGCATGCTGACATCGCCGGGGAAGTACAGCCATCGCCCTTTTTTTGTGATACCGATAGATACAACCTCATATTTTTCGTGAGGAATATTCTTAATAACGTGTGTGGCGGAAATAAGAGAAATATCATGCTCATTTGACATACCGCCAAAAATAACCGCAACTCTGATTCTTGACATTTAAGGGTCACTCCTTTATAATAATAACAATATAAATTTTTCTATACTGTTAAATGTGTACTAATTTTTATATTATATCATATCTGAAAAATTACTGCAACAAAAATGCTTAACGAGTTTTTAAAAAATTTAACATAATAGTAATATTGAGCTATTTTTGCAGAAAGTATAATTTGCATACACAATTCCATGCTTAAATGGGAAAAATATTTTTCAAAACGTATTGACAAATTATTGAGTAATATGGTATATTAATAATACCTCTTTTGAGGTCTATTTTTTTGCGCTTATTTTTATAAGGGCAAATTGATACGCAAGTGGTT
This sequence comes from Bacillota bacterium, assembly GCA_023429785.1. Lineage (GTDB taxonomy): Bacteria > Bacillota > Clostridia > Oscillospirales > Ruminococcaceae > SZUA-444. The sequence continues at coordinate 113,134 of JAEZDD010000004.1, forward strand.
GCAAGGCTTTATTGAGGGAGGCAAAGTTTGCACAAAGCAAACGGTTCGACAGTATCTTGTGGTTCTTGCAGGATACAAATTTCGTCAGGAGGTGCCGAAAATGAGAGTTAAAGTAACATTAGCATGCACAGAATGCAAGCAAAGAAATTACAACTCAAAGAAAAACAAGAAGAATGACCCTGAAAGACTTGAAATGAATAAGCATTGCAAGTTCTGTAAGAAGCATACTCTTCACAAAGAAACAAAGTAAGCGGAAGGCGGGGTAAAGATGAAAAACAATCAGTCCGATGTTTTGAAAGCCACAGCCGATAAAAAGGTTGTTAAAAAGGCAGAAACAAAGAGTACCGCCAAAAAGCCAACAGAAAAAAAGCCAAACAGGGCGATTAAATTCATTAAGGATTTAAGAGCTGAAGTGAAGAAAATCGTTTGGCCAACAAAGAAGCAGGTTATTAATAACACATCTGTTGTTATTGTTGCCATGCTTGCATCAGGTGCATTTATCTGGGCAATTGATAGCTTATTCAAAGTATTATTCGATTTGATGCTCAAGAGATAGTGAAACCTGATATGGTTTTCTAAAAATCTTATTATAGTTTGTGGAGGGGTAAGAAGAATGTCAGAAACAGCAAAGTGGTATGTAGTTCATACTTATTCCGGATACGAGAATAAGGTAGCACAAAATATTGAAAAGGTTGTAGAAAACCGAAAGCTTCAAGACTTAATCCCGGAAATCAGGGTTCCGACCGAAATGGTCACTGAAATCAAGGAGAATAAGACTCGCGAAGTTGAAAGAAAGGTATTCCCTAGCTATGTTCTGGTTAAAATGATTTTGACAGATGATTCATGGTATATCGTTAGAAACACAAGGGGTGTTACCGGCTTCGTCGGCCCAGCCTCAAAGCCTATTCCGTTGACTGATGCCGAAGTAGCGGCACTCGGGGTTGACAAAAACAGGACTGTTGAGGTTAACTTTAAGGTTGGCGACAGTGTCAGCGTTTCATCAGGGACACTTGAGGGCTTCGTTGGTATTGTCAAGTCAATTGACCTTGATGCGAGAACGGTTGACGTTGTTGTATCAATGTTCGGGCGAGAAACCCCGGCGACTCTTGACGTTACACAGATATCAAAGCTAGATGAATATTAATCCGAACATTCGGAAAAGGGCAGGTTAATGCTCGGTCAGTTGCTGATTCGACGTTTTCTGCTAACAGTGGGAGGGCTGAAATTAGAATCAGCTCGACTTTTACCACAATTTATGGAGGTGCAAAAACATGGCACAAAAGGTAGTAGGCTTTATTAAGTTACAAATCAACGCTGGCAAAGCAACACCAGCACCACCAGTTGGACCAGCACTTGGTCAGCACGGTGTTAATATCATGGCATTCACAAAGGAATTCAATGAACGTACAAAAAATGACGTTGGCTTGATTATCCCAGTAGTTATTACTGTTTATGCTGACCGTTCTTTCTCTTTTATCACAAAGACTCCACCAGCTCCGGTTCTTATTAAGAAGGCTGTTGGTATTGAATCAGGTTCAGGAGTTCCTAACAAGACAAAGGTAGCAAAGATAACAAAAGAACAGATTAAGAAGATTGCAGAGCAAAAAATGCCGGACCTAAACGCTGGCTCACTTGAAACTGCAATGAGTATGATTGCTGGAACAGCTCGTTCTATGGGTGTAGTTGTCGAAGACTAGTTCCCTGTTTTGTCGTCGTACACATAAAATCGCCAAATCCCGTTGAAAAATAACGGGATGCTTTGGAAAAGTTGCGAGAGAATCGCAAGGTGGCTGATAGAGCGACGGAAAGTTGCTAATCGTTAACAGCGATATCAGTTTACCCGCTGGTGGGAGGAAAATTCCGCTAATTACCACTTATGAGGGAGGAAAAAATATGAAACATGGCAAGAAATATGTTGACGTTGCGAAGCTCGTTGACAGAACTAAGCAATATGAGCCAAACGAGGCTTTAGATTTAGCTGCAAAGAACTCAAAGGCAAAGTTTGACGAAACAATTGAGGCACACATCAGACTTGGTGTTGACTCACGTCATGCTGACCAACAGGTTCGTGGAGCTGTCGTTCTTCCAAACGGAACAGGAAAAACTGTCAGAGTTTGCGTATTCTGTAAGGAAGATAAAATGGCTGGGGCTAAAGAGGCTGGCGCTGACTATGTTGGTGCTGAGGATTTAGTTGAAAAGATTACAAAAGAAAACTGGATGGACTTTGATGTTGTTATCGCTTCACCAGATATGATGGGTCTTGTTGGACGTCTTGGAAAGGTGCTTGGACCTCGTGGTCTTATGCCAAACCCTAAGGCTGGAACAGTTGCTCCGGACGTTGCTCGTGCTGTAAGCGAAGCAAAGGCTGGTAAGATTGAATACCGTCTTGACAAAACAAACATCATCCACTGCCCAATCGGGAAGGCATCCTTCGGCGCTGAAAAGCTTGAACAAAACTTCAATACTTTAATTGACGCTGTTGTTAAGGCTAAGCCTGCCGCTGCTAAGGGTCAATACCTGAAGTCTGTTGTTATTGCTTCAACAATGGGACCTGGCATCAAGATTAACACATCTAAATACGGTGTATAATTTTTAATAATTTAAGGGATGCGTTTTCGTGTCCCTTTTTTATTTAAATAACAAATAGATACCAAAGAATAATTTTTTTAAAGCTATTGACAACATAACACAACAGTGATATAATAATAAAGCTATCGTATTCTAAAGACAGCAGGTTAAAGAAAACTTGGTTTTCTCACTAAATCCTGCCGAGGATGAGAGCAAAGTATTTAATGTATTTTAAAAAAACTTTGTGTCCTTTTCTGTCTTTTGACGGAAAAGGATTTTTCATTTTAGAAACGGTTATCAAAAAATCGTGGAGGTGAAATATATGCCAAGTGAAAAGGTATTACTTCAAAAACAAGAGAAGGTTGCACAGCTGACTGAGCTATTAAAGGGTGCTGCTTCCGGTGTTTTGGTTGATTACAAGGGCATAACAGTTGCACAGGATACAATGCTTAGAAAAGAGCTTCGTGAAGCTGGAATCAAGTATTCAGTTGAAAAGAACTCATTGCTTCGTTTTGCAATGAACAATGTTGGACTAGGTGAGCTGACCGGTGTTCTTGAGGGGACAACAGCTATCGCTATTTCAACCGACGACCAAACCGCTCCCGCTAGAATTTTAGGGAAGTTTGCTGAAGGCTCAAAAGAGAAGTTCAAGCTAAAGGCAGGATTTATCGGTGAAGAAATCTATGACGAAAACAGCGTTATGAAGCTTTCAAAGATTCCATCAAGAGAGGTTCTTCTATCTCAGCTTGTTGGCTCACTTCAAGGCCCAATGCAAAAGCTTGCTGCTATTGTTAAGGCTGTTGCTGACAGCAAGGAATCAGCTTAATTTCAGCTGAAAATTAGCTTCATGCTAAAAAACGAAATAAAAATAAATTAAATTTAAAGGAGATTATTATCATGGCTTCAGAGAAAATATTAAAATTTGTTGAAGACGTTAAGGCTTTAACTGTACTAGAGCTTTCAGAGCTAGTAGAAGCAATTCAAGAGGAATTTGGTGTAACTGCTGCTGTTGCTGCTGCTCCAGCTGGTGCTGCTGCTCCTGCTGCTGAAGAAAAGACAGAATTCGATGTAATTCTTGCTTCATTCGGCGAGGCAAAGATGAACGTTATCAAGGCTATCAAGGAAATCACAGGTCTTGGCCTAAAGGAATCAAAAGAGCTTGTTGAAGGCGCTCCTAAGGCTGTTAAGGAAGGCGTTTCTAAGGCAGAAGCTGAAGACCTTAAGACTAAGCTTGAGGCTGCCGGCGCAACAATCGAAATCAAGTAATTTTATATTACCGAAAATGATTACAACCGCACCTGTAACTATAATTGTTGCAGGTGCTTTTTGTATGCAAATTTATAATTTCACTTTTATTTCTACACAAATTATGGTATACTAAAAAGGCTTAAATACATACAGAAAGGCTCGGTGGAAAATGGAACTTAAAATGCCACAGCTCAGCTTAAAACAAAAGGAGAAATATCTTTTTGTTTTTTTAGTTACCTTTGGGATAATGATGCTTATCATGCTGCCTTCACTAGTGTATAACAAAGGCATATTCTTATATTACGGAGATTTTAATTCACAGCAGCTGCCGTTTTATCAGTATGCTCACGATGCTGTCAGAAGCGGGAATGTTTTTTGGGACTGGGGCACTGATTTAGGCGCGAATTTCATCGGGTCATATTCGTTTTATCTTTTGGGGAGCCCGTTTTTCTGGCTGACTATCCCCTTCCCCAGCTCTGCCGTTGTTTATCTTATTCCGTGGCTGCTGGCGCTGAAAACCGGTGTTGCCGCACTGACCAGCTATGCGTATATCAAGCGGTTCGTCAGAAATCGCAATGCCGTCGCAATAGGGGCAATTCTTTATGCTTTATCCGGCTTTCAGGTTTATAATGTATTTTTTAATCACTTCCACGACGTCGTGGCATTTTTCCCGCTTTTATTAATTGCGCTTGAAGAAAGAGTTCAGAACAACCGACGCGGAGTGTTCGCTCTCGCTGTTGCAATGATGGCTGTTATTAACTATTTCTTCTTCACGGGGCAGATTACATTTTTGATTATATACTTTGTGTGCCGATGCTTTTCGAAGGATTTTAATATAAACCTGAGAAAATTCTTTGGGCTGGCACTTGAGGCTGTGCTTGGCGTTATGCTCGCCTGCTTCATGTTTTTGCCGGCAGTGCTGGCGATTGCGAACAACCCTCGGGTTGACAGCTTTTTGACCGGCTATGACATCATGGTTTATCCGGACAAGTTCAGGATTTTCAGGATTATTCAAAGCTTCTTCATGATTCCGGACCCACCGGCGAGGTCAAATCTCTTCTCGTCGGGGACAGCGAGATGGGCGTCTATCGCCGGATATCTCCCTATGTTCTCAATGGCTGGCGTTATCGCCTTTTTGAGAGGGAAAGGGAAGCACTGGGCGAGCCGAGTGATATGGGTTTGTATCATATGTTCGCTTATCCCTATTCTAAACACTGCGTTCTATGCGTTTAACAGCAGCTATTATGCTCGCTGGTTCTATATGCCTATTCTTCTGATGACTATGATGACAGCGTATGTCATTGACAACAAGAAAATGTCGCTCAAGGCTGGGGTTCCGATTTGCGCAGGTGCTATAATTTTCTTTGTATTCTCTGCCCTTGTTCCTGTTACAGTCGAGAAGGGTTATGTATGGGGCGGGCTCCCGGCATACAAGGACCTGTTCTGGCTGACAATGGTTATCACGATAATATGCTTTGGCTTCTTATGCTATATTGTTTATTTTTCAAAACGAAACAGCATGTTTTATAAAAAGGCTGTCGGGCTGACTGTCCTTTCGGCATTTTTATGCACAGGCTGTATTATGTGGTATGGAATAGCACAGGGACCGTATCAGGATGAATATATTCAACAGGCGATAAAGGGCAAGGAGAATATAAGTCTAAGCACAGGCGATAAGTTTTTCCGAGTTGACATGAGCGAGGGGACGGATAACTTCCCTATGTTCTGGGGATATTCGTCAATGAGGGCCTTTCATAGTATCGTCCCCGGCTCGATAATGAGCTTTTATACTGAGCTTGGGATAACACGGGATGTTGCATCAAGAATTGATGTGACACGCTATCCGCTCAGAAGTCTTTTGTCGGTGAAATATTATTTTAATTCAATAAATGAAAAAAATATAACAATGCCCGGCTTTGTTTTGATTGGGACACAGAATTCATTCAATATATATGAAAATGAATATTATATACCGATGGGCTTCACCTATGATTATTATGTCAGCTATAACAGCTTTAAAGAGACGACATCGGCTTCGGCGGACAGGTTATTATTAAAGGCACTAGTGCTTGATGACGCTCAGATTCAAAAGCATAGCGACATTTTAAAGCCTCTCCCCGATGAGGAAAAAAATCAGGTTGTTGGCGAGGTCGGATATATGCAGGATTGTCAAAACCGAAAGGATACGGCGGCGTATTCCTTCTCAAAGGATACGCATGGCTTCACGGCGAAAATTAATCTCCCTAAAGAGAATCTTGTGTTCTTCAGCGTCCCTTACGATAAGGGCTTCACAGCGACGGTCAACGGGAAGCCTGCTGAAATCGAGAATGTCGATAACGGCATGATGGCTGTCCGCTGTCCGGCAGGGGATAATGAAATCAGGATTAATTATCAGACAGAGGGGTTAAGGACAGGGATAATTATTTCAATAGCTGGGCTGGTTTTACTCATCGCATATTTAGTCGTGTGCAAGAAAAAGGGACCTAAGGAAGAGCGAAATGAAATCGTATACGACTATGAAGAAGCCGATGATATTGACGACGATTTTGACATTGAGGAAATTTCAAAGGATACTATGACTGAAGCAATGCCAATAGAAGAAACAAACGAGCATCCTGAGGATGATGAAAAGCCAAAGGACTAGGCGGCGATAAAAAGCGCGAGGCATTCAAAAAGGCGGGCAAGCAGCGGCTCAACATCCGACGGGGTCAGGTCAAGCTCTCGCCCGACGCTCATTGAAAAAGCAGGACCTGAGAACTCGCTGGCGAACCAGCTGCAAAGATTATTGTCCAGAAAAATATTTCTTTTGTCAATGTGATAGCCACAGGAGGAAGCGAGAAGATATGCCATGAGCTTTGAGTTCGGGGCGGGGCGTTTCCCAAAGCTGTATCTGATAGTTTCGCCGCAAAGTCGTATTTCCAGTAATCTTTTTGGCCTTAGCTCATTTAAAATGAAATTGTGAACTTGGAAATCCGGCGGGTGCGACTTCAGGCTTGGGACAACCCACAATCCGTTATAGGAAAAAATCTTTTTAATATTTATTCCAAACAACAAGCCGTCACGCGAAAGAGCCTCGCTTAAATTTTCAACAAAGGCGATTAGGAGCTGTGTCGAAAAGCTGTCGCCGTCATCCTCGCCGCCGACGATAAGGCTGGCATTCGATTTGTTTCCGAAGCCAATCGCATAGGAAAAGGGGCTTGATGCTGCTGAGTTGATTTGCTTCAGACACGCGGATTTGTTCGAGAATGCTAAAAGCGAAAGCTCTGACGAAACATCTGTGCTTAAAACAGGAACTTTATTATAAAATGTCGACAAATATATTCCCCCTAAAAAGAGTTATATACAACAATATTTCAAGGGGGGAGCAATTATACCATAAAAAAAGAAAGGTCGAAAACTTTATGCACTTGTTTGAAAAAACGCTTGCCACTGAGCTTATACACGATGGAAAAATAATAAAAGTCACAAAGGATACTGTCGAGCTTGAAAACGGACAGACGGCTCTGCGCGAGGTTGTTCACCATAACGGCGGGGTGTGCGTTGTCGCCGTGACCGATGAGGACGAGATTGTTTTTGTGAAGCAATACAGATACCCGTTTAAGGAGGTTACCCTTGAAATCCCCGCCGGGAAGCTTGATGTCGGCGAGGACCATGGTGTCTGCGGGAGGCGTGAGCTTTTAGAAGAAACAGCGGCGGTTGCGAGTCAGTTTGACTATATGGGGGTAATGTATCCGACGACGGGCTATCTCACTGAAAAAATCCATATGTATCTCGCCCGCGGGCTGACCTTTGAGGAGCAAAAGCTCGACGAGGACGAGTTTCTTGACGTTTTTAAAATCCCTTTTGAAAAAGCAATAGAAATGATAATGAATAACGAAATTCCAGACGCAAAAACACAGGTTGCTGTTTTAAAAGCCGCCAGACTTTTGAACAGATAAAAGAAAAAACAAGGGTAATATGGTTACCCTTGTTTTTGTTTAAGCGTTTTCTTCCGGTTGATTATTTCTTGCTTCAACCTCAGCTAAAAAAGCGTCAAGAATTTCAGTTTCAACCTGTTGGCGAGCCTCAGGTGTGATTGGATGAACAATATCTCTAAAAATTCCGCTGTCATCCTTTCGGCTTGGCATAGCAACGAACAATCGCTCGTCACCCTGTACTATCTTTATGTCATGTACTGCAAGCTGTCCGTCAATTGTGATGCTGATAACACCACGGAGTCTTCCCTCTGGAATAATTTTTCTAATTCTAATGTCGGTAATTGTCATTAACCACATCTCCTTTAAAATATTATTCGGCAAATTTTACAAATATATTCAACTAAAAATAAAAAAGTGTTTATTTTCGCTCGTATTTGTAATATAATATAACTAGGCACAAAATTAACAAATTTCAGAGAGCAGGTTTGGCAATGGACAAAAACATACTTAAAGATAAAAAACACATACATTTTATTGGGATAGGCGGCTCGGGAATGTATCCTCTGGCTCAGATTCTTCATTCGCAGGGCTATTATCTGACCGGCTCGGACAATAATGAGACGGAAACTCTCGATGCTGTTAGAAAGATGGGCATCCCCGTTTTCGTGGGTCAAAGAGCCGAAAACATCGATGGCGCTGACCTTATTGTTCATACTGCGGCGATAATGGAGGATAATCCTGAGCTTGTTGCGGCGAGGGCTTCCACTGTCCCTGTCCTTGAAAGAAGCGAGCTTTTAGGGCTTGTCACAACATGGTATGACAACGCTCTCTGCGTATGCGGAACCCACGGGAAGACAACAACAACCTCAATGCTCACTCAGATAATGATTGAGGAGGGGGTTGACATTTCTGCTGTCATCGGCGGGAAGCTCCCTTGTATCGGCGGGAGCGGAAGAGCCGGGAAAAGTGATGTAATGGTTTGTGAGGCATGTGAGTTTGTTGACACCTTCTTAAAGCTATCCCCTGATGTCGCTATTGTCTTGAACATTGACGCTGACCATCTTGATTATTTCAAAACGCTTGAAAATATAATCAAGTCATTTCATAAATTCTGTGAAAAAACCACCAAGGCGATTATTATTAACGGTGATGACGCTAATTCGCTTAAGGCGATTGAGGGCATAACAGGGAAAGAGATAATTACCTTCGGCTTTGAGGACACAAATGACTACTACCCTATTATAAAAAATAGTGCTGGGATGCAGACTGACTTCACGCTTATGTATCGAGAAGAAAAGATAGCTGACCTGTCAATTCACGTTCCCGGACGACACAATGTTCTGAATGCAGTCGCCGCTATTGCCGGCGCACTTTATATGGGGGTAAGCATTGACGGGATTGCGCTCGGTCTTCAGGGCTTCAGGGGCGCGGGTCGCCGTTTTGAAAAAATCGACGAGGTTTGCGGCGTGACCATTGTTGACGATTATGCTCACCATCCTGCTGAAATCGCAGTCACATTAAAGGCGGCTAAAAGCCTTGACTTTAAGCGAGTATGGGCGATTCACCAGCCCTTCACATATTCAAGAACCTCAATGCTTCTTGATGATTTCGCCGAGGTTTTAAAAATCGCTGACAAAGCCGTTCTGACTGAAATAATGGGCTCTAGAGAAAAGAATACGTATAATATATATTCGGCTGACCTGGCGAAAAAAATACCCGGCTGTGTCTGGTTTGAAACCTTTGACGAGGTGGTTGACTTCACGGCGGAAAATGTTAAGGCGGGCGACCTTGTCATCACACTAGGCTGCGGTGATGTTTATAAAGTCGCTAAAAAGCTAGCTATTAAGCTTGCGAAAAGGCTTCACGAAAAGGGATAGAAAGGATTAAAAAAATGAAGGTAAGTGAAAAGGACAGAAAGGTTTTTGAATTCATAAAGAAAAGGCTCGAGGATGGCTTCGCCCCAACTGTTCGTGAAATATGCGAGGAATTTGGGTTTAAATCAACCTCAACAGCGCACAGGAGTGTTCAAACGCTGACCGATAACGGCTATCTTGAAAAAGGGAACAATCAGAACAGGGCGATTAGAATCGCCGGACGCGGCTCAGTCAGAGTTCCTCTGGTGGGGACGGTTACAGCCGGTGTCCCGATTACTGCGATTGAGGACATCACTGATTACATAAACTTTAATCCTCAAAAAAGTCATTCTTCTGAACTGTTTGCGCTAAAGGTGCGTGGCGAAAGCATGATTAATGTCGGGATACTTGACGGTGATATTGTTATTGTTGAAAAAACCGAGTATTCTGAAAACGGTGAAATTGTTGTTGTTATGGTTGATGACGAGGAAGCCACTGTGAAAAGATTTTTCAAGGAGAACGGGAAGTTCAGGCTTCAGCCTGAAAACGATACTATGGAGCCTATAATTGTTGACAACGTCAAGATACTCGGGAAGGTTTTGGCGGTTATCCGTTATTTATAAGAATTTAAAATAAATAGCCTAACAAAAAAGGTGTAACCATTTCGGTTACACCTTAAATTTATGCTGCCTTCTTATTCGCCTTTTCAGTCTTCTTCATTCGGCGGTTAACTCTGCCTTTTCTCAAGGCGAGATATAGCTTTGGCATTTTGTTGATTAAAAATCTCTTTAGCCCTTGGGTGAGGTTTTCATTAAAATCGTGAAGTGCATTTAAAAGCTTTCGTGGGGTGAGCTTCCCGACGAAAATTCCGTCATACATCTTCTCGAGTGGAACCCCCAGCCATTTCGGGAGCTTTCTGGCGCCCTTATAAAGCTTAATAAAAGTCATGAAGAAGTTCGCCGCGAACAAAACCTCGTGCTCAGGGAACTGCTTTTGCTTTAGCGGGACACGAGTTCCCGGTGGAATAACATCAGGGACAAAGCCTGCCTCCTTGGCTATTTCACAAAGAACAGTCATCGGATAAGGATAGAAAATGTTCGGGATAACTCGGTCAGGATTAAGCTCAACATTCAGCTTGATTGTTGAAAGAGCCAGCTTTAAATCCTCATGAGGAAGCCCAAGGATGTTATATGTCATAGAAGTAATATTATGCTTATGGAACCAAGCGAAAGCATTTTTCATCTGCTCGTTGTTCATCATTCTCTTGAGATATTTTTTTCTCAGCTCATCGTTACCGGTTTCAACGCCGACATCAATCATATAACAGCCGGCCTCTTTAAGCTTAATAACAGTTTCCTCAGTCATTATATCAAGGCGGAGATTACAGGTGAACGGGAGGTGGATTTCCTTAATATACATTTCTATGAATTCATAAAACCAGTCGTCATACATGTTAAAAATTGCATCTCTGAAATTAATGAACTCAATAAACGGGAATTTTTTAAGAAGAGTTCTTAGATAATTCATTGCATTTTCAGGTGAACGGAATCTCGCATAGTTTCGCTTGTTAGGATAAACCTGTCTGAACTGTGAGTTCCCGCAATAGGTACAGCTGAACAAGCATCCCCTCGAAAGCATAACAAGAGCAGTTTTCAGCTTTGCATGCTCAAGTGTAGGATAATCAAACAAGTCAAAATCAGGGAATGGCAACTCGTCAAGGTTCTCTAAAAGAGGTCTGACAGGGTTCTTAATTATCTCGCCGTTGACCTTGAAATACATACTTTGAATGTCATAGAAATCTCCGTCAAAAAATCTGTCGCAAAGCTCACGGACAGGGTATTCCCCCTCGCCGATACAAGCACAGTCAATCCCCTCGGCGGCGATAACCTCATCAGGAACGAGTGTAACATGATAGCTCCCGCAGAAGGTGAAGACATTTGAAATTTCCTTTAGCCAGACAGCCATATTCTTTATGTCAGGGAAAGCTGTTGTTCGGGTTGAAAAACCGACAATATCGCAATCATAGCTCTTGAATTTTTGAATGAACTCTTCCTTGCTATGCGGATATAAAAGGTGCATAAGCGAAACCTCGTGACCGGCAGCCTTAACCACCGCTGAGATTGATGCCAGCCCCTCGGCATAGCTCCCGCCGGAATTTTTCGGCGAATTAGCTTCCTCAAGATAGTCAGGGTATATTAATAAAAGCTTAACTTTCTTACTTCCCATTATTTTTCCTCCGTGCTTAGTGTATTAAAATATAACATAATTAGTATATCACTTAACAAAATAAAACGCAACAAAAATAGCAAAGCTATAACAGCTTGCCAAAAATTTCAAAATTATAGCGACTTGCAGCTTTTCGAATAAATAAAAATCGAAAGGATAACAGTGAAAATCTGAGCAATTGTGACCTTCATTGTGAAGCCTAAAGCAAATTTAAGAATAATAAGGTCAACAACAGCAGGCTTCTCTGTCGAAAGCCCAATTTCCTGCCCCCATGAGAGCCAGTTAAGATAGCGGTTATCGCGGCATAGATAGCTTATGAAAGCACCGGCAGTAATACCGGCCAGAATGAAAAATATGAAAGCAATAGTCTTTTTAAAATCCTTTGTCATTTTCTCAAGTCCTTTCATTTAAACAGACATAACAAAACAGGCGGTGAATAACCGCCTGTAAAATTAACATTAACCCTTTGGACCGGAACGTCTGGAGCCGCTCTTCCTCTTGCCCTCCATGATTTTTTTAAGGTCACACATTTTTTCCTCGCTGTTCTGCTTGAACTTGCTCAGCATATCCTCAAAAGCAGATTCAGGAGTAGAGGGAGCAGACTTTCTCTCATTCTGTCGACGGTTATCATAGGGTCGCTTGTTCCCCCCGCTAAAATCTCTTTCACGAGGAGCGGCATGAGAAGAATTGTCATCTCTTCTGTTGTTGAACTGTTTTGGTTGGCGCGGGGGAGCGTCCTGAGCCTTTTTTATTGAAAGGCTGATTTTTTTGTCATCACCGATAGAAAGAACCTTAACCTTGACTGTCTGGCCCTCCTGGATATGGTCGGTAATTTCATTAACAAAAGTATTTGCTACTTCTGAAATATGTACCATCCCAGTTGTTTCGCTATCAATTTCAACAAATGCCCCGAACTTTGTGATACCAGTAATTTTGCCCTCATAGATTTTTCCAACTTCAAGTTGCATACAGAAATAATATTCCTCTCTTTTAACATAATCGTATTATAATAAAGCTCACCGAGCTAGTTTTTAGAAGTGTCATAAAAACGAATTTCGCTAGGATAAGCATAGCCGAGCTTTTCAACGGCGATTTTCTCCATATAATCCTTTTCGTTTGTCAAATTCAAAAGGCGTTGAAACTCGTCATTTTTTTGCTGAGCAATTGAAATCTGACCCTTAACCTTTGAAAGCTCGCTGCGTTTTTCAGAAAGCTCAACCTGTTGCGATATTAAAACATATATGGAATAGCCAATTAAACATAGTATAGCAAGATTTTTAAATAAAATAAGCGGGGAATTATTTATCTTTTTTGACGCTGGCTTTTTTGCTGCCATTTTTAATATCACCCCTGATTTTTTTAAATTCCTTTTGTGTATGATAATTATACACCAATGCTTGCTCTTGTTTCAAGTCATTTTTTGAAGTCTGATACAATTTTTTTAAAGTTGAGCTAAAATAGACAAAGCCACTTTTTAAAATTTGGCAAAAAGCAACAATAAGACTAATTATAGGCGAAAACAAATGTTTATATATAAAGGCTAGAACCCTTCTGATTAAAAAAACAAGCCGCCTTATAATGGTCACAATAAGAAGCCCGACAGTCGAAAGATAAACAACAAAGCCAAGCATCGCCCCGCCGATGATAAAAAAGCGTATCTGACCTCTGGCGACCTCGGTTGAATATACAAAAATGCAGAGGGCGAAAAAAAGTGTGAAAATCACATCTTCAATGAAAACTGAAACCTTCCCGTGCTTAAAAATAATACGCGCCACCCTGAATATGTCATAAAAGATTCCGACACCAAAGCCCATCACGCATGACCATAAAAACAGCGAGGTCTGTTCTGAAACGTTAAAAAAAGTCTCCATCATTTAAACAGCTTTGAAAAGAAGGTGGGAGCCTTCTTTTTATCCTTGTCACCGTATACTAAGGACCAGATATCGCCCTCGACTGACAGATTCCCTGTTTCTACGCTCATTGAATTAATGTGAAGGTCACGGCCCTGAATAGTCAGCTCGCCAAGCTGAGTGAAAAGAACGATAGTGCGTTCATCAAAATTATCCACGTCAGTCACGCCTGTTAAGGATAAAATGTTTCTGTTTTCTAGTATTAAATTATGAAACCCCTTTGGAGCTTCTTCTTTCTTTTGAATCATAAAGACACGCCCTTTCTTCTAAATATATATGCGAAAGGACAAATTTTATGATTGAAAACTACCTAGCAATTGTACTTTCACCTTGAACAGCGTTCCGCCTTGCCAGCTCCTTATCAATCTCGTTAATGACGCAGAATTTTTTCATGCTCCAAAGCGGAGCGACGAGAGTAGCCTTGTTCCCATCCCCGGTCAATCGCTGAACAATAACCTCAGGGGGCAAAAGCTCAAGCTGGTCACATACGATTTTAACATATTCTTCAAGCGATAATTCAGAGAACTTCCCCGCCTCAAAATCGTGACAAAGCCTCGTACCTTTAATAATATGAAGGAGATGAATTTTGACGCTGTGCGGATGAAGCCTTGCGACTTCTTTAATTGTAGCAAGCATCATTTCATGAGTTTCAAAGGGAAGCCCGTTAATGACGTGAACACATATGTTTATCCCTCGTAAGGAAAGCAATTCATAACCGTGAAGGAACTCGGAATAGGTGTGGCAACGATTCGTATAAAAAGCGGTTTCGTCATGGATTGTCTGAAGCCCCAGCTCAACGGTGAGAAAAGTCTTTTTAGAAATCTCCCATAAAAGCTCGGCGATTTCATCATTGATGCAGTCAGGGCGGGTCGCAATACTTAAACCCACGACATTTTTAAGGCTCAAGGCACTTTCATACAGCTCCCATAGTTTATTAACAGAAGAATATGTATTAGAGCCGGCTTGAAAATACGGGATATAGACAGCGTGAGGCCATTTCGTGTGAAGCTTATTCCGAACGGTGTCAAACTGGCTCATAATGCTTTGAGCTGGGTCGCCGGCGAAATCGCCGCTTCCGCTTTCTGAACAGAAGGAACACCCCCCGACCCCCTTAGTTCCGTCGCGATTGGGGCAGGTCATTGACGCATTGAGCGAAACCTTGAACACCTTTGAGCCGAAATTCCTTCTTAAAAAGCAATTATAGGTGTAATATCTCTTGTTATCATCGGAGTAAATAAAAGGACTTTTCAAGATATCCTCCTTAATTAATAAAAATAGCCAAAAAAGGCAATAAAAATTCTACAAAACAAGCACACCAAACAAACTCATACGCATAATTAAGATATTTTGTTTATTGTGTAGAATAAGATAAAATAATGTTGTGCAAAACTAACATAGTTAATGGCATTATATTCAATTTTATCAAATTGAACAAATAATTATAGAAACAGTTTAAGAAAATAATCAAAAATATACTAAAAATAGCATTGCAATTTAAAAAAAATATGTTATAATTTAATACAAACACTGGCATTATTCTTATTTATGTAGCAAGGGAGAGATTTTAGTGAAAACAATTTTGATTACCGGAGCAAGCGGTATGATTGGTATGGAAGTTGCTTTTGGATTACTGACAAAGGGTCATAAGATAGTAGCAACAGACAAAAAACCAAATGAATTTGTGGGCAGAGATAATTACAGCTTTGTTCAGGCAGAGATTACAGATAAAGCTAAAATAACAAGCATTATTGAAGGCACAAAGTTCGATGCACTAATTCATCTGGCGAATTCTGTCGACAATGATATAGCGACATTAATTACCGACCAGGAAATTGACGACAGCAAGGCTTGTGATAAATATATATGGAAGGCTGCAACCTCGGCAGGGATAAAGGATATTTTATTGCTTAGCAGCACACACGTATACGCCCCGGCTAAAACCCGTGAACCGCTTCGTGAAACCTATGATTTAAAGCCTTTCAGCTTTTATGGTCAAATGAAGCTTGATTCTGAAGGTGCTTTGATGGCGGCCTGCAAGAAGAGCAACAGCACACCTGTTATTATGCGTATGGCGCCGGTATACAAGGCTAGCTTCACACAAAATCTTCGTGATAAGGTTTTCGACAATAAGGAAGATAAGGGCTTCGTATTCAAAGAGGGCGAATATGGCTTCTCATTCTGCTGCATATATAATCTTGTTGAATTTGTTAATGCTATTATTGCCGGACCACAGGGTCATTATGACGGTGAATACAATATATGTGACACAAAAATGACTTTTGCTCGTGAAATTCTTGAGTATGAGAGAGCATTCCACCGTATTTCTGAGGTTGAGCAGAGAAATCTTTCTTCAGGGGATGCAATCAAGGCGGCTCTTGCGCTAAACGGCTCAAAGAGAGCGAAGCAGGATTACAGACACGTTGACTTTTCAACTATCACCAGCAACATTACATACGACAACACAAAGGGACAGAGGGTTTCAACCTTCCGTTGGAAGCTCGCTAACACAAAATAGTATAAAAACTAAACGGCTACTTTTCAGTAGCCGTTTTTTAATTGTCAAGCTTTCTTATTCTCAGCTCTATCCCCATTTTTTCTGAAATATTCTTGCAGAGTTCAATCTGTTCTTCAGAAATGACATCCACGACAGAAAACATAACCCTAGGGATGTATTTTTTACAGTCCTCAGCGAATTTCAGCATGGCATCAAAAGATGGCTTCCCAAAACAAGGCTGAGAAATACGGAGATATTCAGAAACAGAGCCGGCATTGAGACTGATGGAAATGATATCAATGAGACCGGCGAGAAGCTCAGCGGTCGGCTTTCCATGTATTAAGTCTGAAAGTCCGTTAGTATTAAGTCGAATCGGGGTTTTAGTGACTGACCTCAAGTATTTTGAAACCTCAATGAGAACGTCGAGCGCCTCAAGTGGCTCGCCATAGCCGCAATAAATTATTTCAGAATAGCTGTCTAAATCCTTGAGGGACAGCTCTTCGATTGTCTGAGCCGCTGTCGGCTCCTTTTCAAGCCACAGGCTGTCAGAGCCATAAACGCCCTCACCATTATTTCTTATACAAAAAATGCAGTCACAGGGGCATTTGTTGGTTAAGTTAAGGTATAGCTTATCGTCTATTTCGTATAAGATAGTCATAAAACTAACTCGCTTTCTATAAAAAGATGTATTTTTAGTGAAGTAGTAATATTATAACAATTTAATTAAATAAAATCAACGTCAAAGTAAATAATCTTTAATACAAAAACCACCCTCACATTTATACAAAGTGAGGGTGGTTTTGAATTTTGTCCGGAATAAGGTTATTTTTTAAAGAGCTTCAAGAGCTTAAAGCTCTTATTGAAGGAACGCTTTTGACCAATGCTTAACGAAATAGTGAAAAGCTTGTCGGTCATGAAAACTCTTACAGCAAAATACATACATACTATGAGGAAAATAATCTGATAAATCAATCCGCCGTAGAATAATGCGTCCTTATGGAAAATTATGTTGTCAACAGCGGAGAAGGTGTGAGTGAATGGTATTGCATATACAAGAGTTCTGAAAACTATCGGGAGTGTCGAAATGTCAATGAACATCGAAATGAAGTATGGAATCATTGCCGAGAACATGATAGGCATTGTGAGAGTCTGGGCGCTTTTAACATCCTTAGCCAGCGCACCAAGAACAAGAGATATCGACAATGCAATCAGAATAGTCAAAAACATCTGAGCGCCAAGCTTGAAATAATCAAGGGCACCGAGGCTTAAGCCCAGCTTGTTCACCGCATTTGTTACTGTGCTGTCAGTCGAGCCGGAGCTGCCCGTAATTCCGCCCATGAACTTGCTGAAACCAAACATATAAACGACGGCGTTAAGTGCGGCAACAGTTCCCGCAGCAAGCATTTTTGAAGCCAGAACCGATAATCTTGAAACAGGGGCAGAAAGAAGGGTTTCAAGCGTTTTGTCGATTTTTTCAGTTGAAATCGCTGAAATAATCATTTGAGAAGCATACATCAAAAGAAGGAAAATGACGATAGGAACGAAAGTCCCCTGCATACTTAAAAATCCGCTAAGCTGATTGGTGGAAACATCGGCACTCTTATCGGCAACAACGGTTGTAGAAACGACATTCAAAGGCTTGTCTATCAAAGTAGCTTCGCTGGCTGAAAATTTCTCGCTGATTAAGGTTGACTTAACAGCATTTTCAATAACAGTAATGCCGGCTGATGAAACGCTGCTTGAAATATTTGCAGTCATAGCCATACTTGACAAGGCGGAAACAATTTTTATGTCAGCCATTTTCTTATCTGTTATAACGGTTTTAGAAAAACCCTCAGGGATAATAATGACATCCTTTATTCCGAGGCGCTTTAGCTCGGCGGCTAAGTCGTCAGACTTAAGCTCGACCTTGTTAATTTTTGTCCCGGATTTTTCGATTGAAGTTAAAACAGAATTAGTGAAATCGCTGTTATCCTGATTGCATACGGTAATAGAGGTTGCGTCCTTAGTCGCCTCATCCATTACTCCGCCCATCAAGGTCCCAAGGCTATAAAAAATAATTAATGTAAAAACCAGTGAAATAATTGTCTGACGGTTAAGCAGCTCTCTAATTTCTTTTTTAAACAGACTAGCGAATTTCATGCTCAGTCACCACCCTTTCAAAAACTTCTTCAAGGTTAGTTGAGTTATAGCGTTCCTTCAGCTCCTGAGTTTTCCCGATAACAAGAAGCTTCCCCTGCGCGATGATTCCGACACGGTCAGAAACATACTCGATTTCGAGCATGTTGTGAGAAGACAGGAGGAAGGACATTCCCTGTGAAGCCAGCCCCTTAATCATTTTTCTGATTTCAAGAGCGTTTATTATATCAAGTCCGGAGGTCGGCTCGTCAAGAATAGCGAGCGCGGGTCTTGTCATGACAGCACGGGAAAGAAGAAGCTTTCTAATCATTCCTCTTGAATAGCTGGCGATTTTATCGTTTAATCTGTCGCCAAGCTCACAGGTCTCGACAGCGGTCTGAACATATTTCCTGGCTGTTTCCTTATCTGATGAAAAAAGACTGGCCATGAAATTCAGGTATTCGTTCCCCGTCATATTTTTATAGGCACCAGCCTCATCCGGCAAATATGTAATATTTTCTCGAACCTTGTCCGGCTGGTCAATGATACTGAAGCCATTGACTAAAGCATCGCCTTCCGTCGGGGTTATCAGGGTTGAAATCATACGGATTGTTGTTGTTTTTCCGGCACCGTTAGGCCCGATAAGAGCAAAAATTTCGCCCTTGCCGATTTCAAAGCTGACCTTGTCAGCGGCTAGAACCTTGCTGTATTTTTTAGAAAGCTCTTTGACTTCTAAAACGTTAGACATTATTAACACCCTCCCAAAATAATGTAATTATTACTACATAAATGTAACATAAATATAATCATAAGTCAATTTAATATAAAAAATTTTTATAACTGTTTTAAATAAATTTATACTAAAATCGTTAATTTATGGCAATAATAAATACAAAGTTAGGGGTGTTAATATGGAAAACAAAAATTTAATCGAAATTGATGGCCTGTTTAAAATTTATATGCAGGGTGAAAACGAAGTCCGCGCACTAAACGGGGTCAGCCTAATGGTGAAAAAGGGTGAATTCCTGGCTATTGTCGGGGCATCCGGCTCAGGGAAGTCGACGCTGATGAACATGATTGGCTGCCTTGATGCACCGACATACGGGAGCTATACTTTGGAGGGCGAAAATGTTTCAAGTCTTTCCGACAAGGAGCTGTCTTTTATCAGAAACAGGAAAATCGGCTTTATATTCCAAGGCTTCAATCTGATTACCGGACTAAATGCGATAGAAAATGTCGAGCTACCTTTAATATATAGAGGGAAAAGCAAGCAGGAGCGCGACGAGCTTTCTATGTCAGCCCTTCGACAGGTTTCACTTGAAAACAGGGCGAATCACCGCCCGAGTCAGCTTTCAGGCGGCCAACAGCAAAGGGTTGCGATTGCGCGAGCTATTGCGGGCGAGCCGTCGATTATCCTCGCTGATGAACCGACAGGCAACCTCGACTCTCGCTCAGGGACGGAGGTAATGGGGATACTGAAAAATCTGAATGAACAAGGGAAGACAGTGATAATAATAACCCATGACTTAAATATAGCGTCGCAGGCATCAAGAGTTGTTCGTATTTCTGACGGAATAATTGAAAGTGATAAATAAAAAAAGCGGGAATAAGAATTTATCGTTCTTATTCCCGTTTAAATATTCTATTCTCTTAATCCTTCAACAAAATCAATCGGGACAGTGAAAAAAATCCCCGTATGCGGTTTTGAAAGGTCGCCCACAACATCTTTTATTACCTTTCTGACGACTTCAACCTGTTCGTCATCGATAACGGCAAGAATTGTCCTGTTATCATCACGGTCACCCTCGAAAAGAGCACGAAGCGAACCGCCGATAAAGCTGTTGTCGAGCTTTGAAAGAGCCTTCGCCATCCCTGTCGAATTGATAATCGTTGCGCCCTTAATTCCGGCGGTTGATAAGTCCTCAAGAAGAAAATTCAGGACATCCAGCTTGTTTAACACTATTATCATCAGTTTCATGACCTTATCCCCCATCAAATTGTTTTAATATAATCTATTGGTCTAAAACCTCTATTATGTCATTATTTCTTAAAATGACACGAGGGACTCTTTTTGAAATGCCGCAGACAATTTCATAGCCGATTGTCCCATAAATATCTGCCAAATCGTCAGGCGTAATCATATCCTCGCCGTCTATTCCGAAAAGCGTAGCGATGTCGCCGACGCTAACGTCAATATCCGTAACATCTATCATCAGCTGGTCCATACAGACACGGCCGACTACCTTCGCCCTTTTCCCTCTTATCAAAACCTCTGCCTTTGAAGATAAAAGCCTTGAATAGCCGTCGGCATAGCCGATTGTCAGTGAGGCGACCTTCATAGGCTTTTGAGTCACAAAAGTCCTCCCGTAGCTGATGCTTTCACCGGCGCTTAATTCTTTGACGTGAGAAACAATGGTTTTAAGCTCCATAACCGGCTCTAAAGCCTCGGGTAATTCAAGCTGATGATTAGGATATAAGCCATAAAGCATAATCCCAAAGCGGGCTAGAGTGCTTCGCTCGTCCTTATAATAGGTGGCACCGGCACTGTTTAAAAAATGTATATGCTCAAGGGTAATGTTCCTTGCTTTAAGTGCATCATAAATTTCGGTAATAGTGTCAATCTGATTTTTAGTATACAAAACATTTTCATCATCATCACAGTCAGCGACGGAAAGATGAGTGAAAATCCCCTCGACTGAAATGTTCTCAAGCCCTGTTATCTCAGATATTTCATTGACATATTCATCTATAGTATTATGCTTTAAGCCTATTCTGCCCATTCCCGTATCAATTTTAATATGCGCTCTTATTTTTTTGTCCTTTGATGCCTTTGAGAGAGAAGCAGCGTGCTCAAGGCTTGTTATAGTGAGAATAATATTGTTTTCCGAAATAACGTCAATGTCCTCAGGGGGAACATAGCCGAGGATGAGAATTTCGCCTTTTATGCCAAGATTTCTTAAATGCTTCGCTTCATTAATATTAGAAACAGCGAACCATAAAACGCCGAGCTTTTCTAAAAAAGGGGCAATTGCATTATCACCATGGCCATAAGCATTAGCCTTAACGACAGCCATCAACTGTGTTGAAGGCTTCATCAACTGTGTTGAAGGCTTGAGATAGCTTTTGCATTTAAGGAGATTTCTCTCTAATCTATCAAGATGGATTTCAGCCCAAGCTCTTTTTAAAAAATGTTGCATTAAATCAGACCTTTCTGCTATTGAAATAAATGGAATAATATGCTATTATTTGAAAAGAAAAATAAAAGAAGGAAATAAAAGTATATGTGTTTAAGAGAAAAAACTCTATGCTTTTCGGGGCATAGACCTGAAAAACTGCCCTTTAAAGGCGAAATCGACAGTCCCGAGATAAAAGCGCTCATGAGCATTCTTTTTCTTGAAATTGAAGCTGCCGTTAAAGAAGGGTATGAAAATTTTATCACCGGCGTCGCCAAGGGGATTGATATATGGGCGGCGAAGTATATCATTATGCTGAAGCGGGATTATCCCGACCTAAAGCTGATTTGCGCCGTCCCGTATCAGAATTACGGCGATGGATGGAAGGGCTATGACAAATGGGATTTGAACTGGGTTTTTGATAATGCCGATGAGAAAATCAATGTATCCCCTTTTTATTCAAAAATCTGTATGAAAATCAGAAACGAATATATGGTTGACCGTTCGTCAAAGCTAATCGCTGTCGTCAATGATTATAAAAGCGGAACGGGGCAGACAATCCGTTATGCCCAAAAGAATAATCTTGATATAAAAATTATTAATGCGAATCAATTTACATAATATTTATAATATAGTTTACACCCTTTTCATTTTTATTTCAATAGCATTTGGCTTTTAAAATAAAATCCATTGTACAATCCTTTTCACAAATATTTAAAAAAAAATACTGCATAATAATAGTGCAATATTTTTATTAAATAAGATAAGTGTTAAAGGAAGGATTTAAATGACAAATCCAAACAAAACATCAAAGCCAAAATCAAAGAAAAAATCCTCTGTAAAAACCGCAATAGTATATTTTGCGACAATGATTAGCTTTATATTAATACTTGGTATCATTGTATATTTTATAGTCTCGAGATATGTTTTCCCCGCCAATGCTTCAAGCAAAAGTGAGTCGCATGAAAAGGCATCGGATTTTATCCCTGAAGAAAGCGATGCCAGCACGATTCTTTATGCCTTAAAGGATGAGGATACTGTTTCGCTTCTTATGCTCGTGAGGATTGACCCGCTTCAGAGGGAAATCAGATGTGTCCCCGTTCCTGTGAATACAATTTCCAAAATCAACACAAAGGAATATACTTTAAATAAGTTTTATGAAAAAAGCGGGGCAAGGGTTTTGTGCAATGCTGTTGAAAACGCATATGGAATAAGCATTAACCGTTACGCAATACTAAGCAGGCATGCCTTTAACAGAATTGTTGAGGATTGCGGGGGGATATCCTTCCCGCTGCCATTTGATATGGTTTATAAGAATGAAAACAACGGCGAGATAACCGATTTTAAATCCACAGACACTAAGAGAGTTTTTTGGGGCGATGATTTAAGAAAAATAATGACATATCCCCTGTCAGCTAACGGGCAGGAATATAACATTAACATTTCAGGCGGGATAGTATGCACACTTATTAATGAGAGCGTGAAATCAAAGGAAAGAATAATCGGCGGGCTGGATGATATGTATGCTGATGTCATTTCGTTTTCAGAATGCAATATCACGGAATACGATTTTAAAATCGCAAAGCAATGTCTTGAATATATAATGAACGGGAACGACCGCCCCGCCAGCTACAGCATCCCGACGGGGAGCTGGAATAAGGACGGGACTTTTTCGGTGGATAAAAGCTATAAAAACGAGCTTTCTCAGTTTTTCTATTTATAACTACTCAAGATATAATGAAATATAAATAAATGCATTAAAATATTTAAAAAAAGCCTTGCATTTGAAAAAAAATGGTGATATAATACTAGTATCAATAGTTTTGCTGAAAGATCGGAGGGTTCCGGTCTTTCATTTATGTATGGAGGTCGTCTATGAGTATAAAGAAAAGTGGGAGCACTGTTGAAAAAGTTTTTGAGCTGGCGAAGCCTTTGGCTGACGAGCTTTCTCTCGATTTGTGGGATGTTCGCTTTGAAAAGGAAGGCTCGTCCTGGTATTTAAGAGTTTTTATCGACAAAGAGGGTGGGGTTGACCTTGAGGACTGCGAGGCTATTTCACGACCACTTAACAAGCTTTTAGACGAGACTGACCCGATTGACCAGAGCTATATTTTTGAGGTGGGCTCAACGGGACTTGCGAGGGAGCTAAAAAGGCCGGAGCATTTTATAAAATTTATTGACAGCTCGGTCAGAGTGAGGCTTATTCACGCAACAGACACCGCAAAAGAGATTATTGGGATTTTAAAAGAATATAATAAGGATAAGATATCATTATTAAACAAGGCTGATGAAACGGTCGAAATCAAGCTTTCTGACTGTGCCTTTGTTAAGCTTAATGATGATGAAGACCTTTTTGAATAGAGGATATTAGGAGGAGAATGACAAATGAACAAGGATTTTTTTGATGCACTCATATTGCTACAAAAAGAAAACGGTATTTCAAGCGACCTGTTAATTGAAAAAATCAAGCAAGGTGTTTTAAAGGCTATTAAGAGGGATTACCCTAATTGTGAAAATATTAATATTGATATTGACCCGGAAAAGAACAAGTTTGAAATGAGAATTTTAAAGACTGTTGTTGAGGGCGAGCCTTTGGATGACAACGAAATCAACATAGATGAAGCATTGACAATCGATAAGAAGTCAAGAGTGGGTGGAATTTGTGAAATCAAGCTGTCCACTGCTCAATTCGGTCGTGTCGCCGCACAATCTGCGAAGCAGTCTATCAGACACGATATCAAGGAGTTTGAAAAGGAACATCTTATCGCTCAATATAAGGATAAGGAGCAGGAATGCGTTTCTGCCACTGTTCAAAAGGTCGAGCCGGGGACGGGGAACGCTATCCTCACTATAGAAAAGAACGAAGTATACTTACTTAAAAACGAGCAGATTCCGGGCGAGATTTTAAGGGCCGGTGACATCATAAAGGTTTATGTTGTCGGCATAATCAACCCTGAGAAAAAGCCGTCAATCAAAATATCAAGAACCCACAAGGACCTTGTGAAGAGATTGTTCGAGCTTGAGGTTCCTGAAATATATGAAGGAATAGTGGAAGTTAAGTCAATTTCGCGTGAGCCTGGTGCAAGAAGCAAAATTGCCGTTTGGAGCAAGGATAAGAACGTCGACGCTGTCGGTGCTTGTATCGGTCCAAAGCGTTCAAGAATCACAAATATTGTTGAAGAGCTTCGCGGTGAAAAAATTGACATAATCCCTTACAGCGAGAGCGATGAGGAATTTATAGCCAGAGCGCTTGCACCGGCTGAGGTTATCTCGGTGAAATGCGCAGAGGAAGGGACAAAGGCCTGCACAGTTGTTGTCCCGAACAATCAGCTTTCTCTGGCAATAGGAAACAAGGGGCAGAATGCAAAGCTAGCCGCCAGACTGACCGGGTATAAGATAGATATTACTCCTGAAATTCCTGTGAACAATTAAGGGGGAATTTTAATGAAGCCTAAGAAAATACCACTAAGAATGTGTCTGGGCTGTGGCGAAATGAAGCCGAAAAAAGAACTAATCAGAGCTGTGAAGCCTGCCGAGGGTGATATATCCCTTGATGCTACGGGGAAAAAGTCGGGAAGAGGCGCATATATTTGCAAGAGCTTAGAATGCTTTAAAAAAGCCCGAAAGGCCAGAAGGTTTGAAAAAGCCTTCAGCTGTCAGATTTCTGAAGAAGTGTATAATGAAATGGAAAAGGAACTCGAGAATGAATAAGGCACTGAATTTGCTTTCAATATGTCGCCGTGCGGGGTTGCTTGAGCTGGGGATGGACCCTGTTAAGGATGCCTGCCGGAACTTCAAGGCGAAATGCGTCTTGGTGACGACGGATATTTCGCCGAAATCGCTCAAGGAAATCAAATTTGTATGCTCTCAGGAGGATATTGAGATTTTGAAGCTTGACGCGACGATGGACGATTGCTGGGCTTTAATCGGGAAAAAGGTCGGGATACTTGGGGTATGTGACGCCGGCTTTAAGAAAAAGCTAGACACAATGCTCAGCCCATTAGAAAAAGAATAATTTTCGAAAATGAAATTCATATAGATATTTGAAGCGGACCAGATGTGAGGAGGAAATTTTAGCCTATGAGTATAAAACACAAAGTAAATGAACTAGCAAAAGATTTAAATGTTTCAAATCAGGATGTAATAGAGGTATTGTCACAGAATTTTGAGGGGGTTAAAAAGCCAATGACCGCCCTTTCAATAGAAGAGGCTAACTATGTTTTGGAAACTTTTTCGCAGAAGAATCAGGTGAGCAACTTTGAAGGATATTTCGCAACAAAAGCTGACAAACCTGCTCCAAAGCCAAAAGAAAAAGCGGCTGAAGCGAAGCCGGCAGTGAAAAAAGAAGCAAAAAAGGATGCTCCTATTGCTGAAGCTGAAAATAAGGCGACACCGGTGAAGAAAAACGCTGTCGCTGATGCTCCAAAGGCTGAAAGTGTACCTCAGAAGGCTGATGCTCCAAAACAGACGGCTCCAAAGGCTGAAGCTGTCCACACATCAAAACCACAACAACCGGCTCAACCGGTTCAGTCTCAGAATAGGCCAAAGCCAAATAATGCACAGGGCAATTTCCAGCAGGGTAACAGACCTCAAGGGAATAACCAAGGCGGTTTCCAACAAGGCAACAGACCTCAAGGGAATAACCAAGGCGGTTTCCAACAGGGCAACAGACCTCAAGGAAACAACCAAGGTGGTTTCCAACAGGGCAACAGACCTCAAGGAAACAACCAAGGCGGTTTCCAACAGGGTAACAGACCTCAAGGGAATAATAACAACCAAGGCAATTTCCAACAAAACAGAACTGCCGCACAGAATGCAAAGTTCCAGCAGCCGTTCAATAATGCGAACAAGCCAAAGCCACAACCAAACAAGCCGCAGCAAAGCCCTCAACAGCAAAATCCGAACAAGCTTCATCTGAATACAAATGCGCCTAAGGACAATAATGCGCCTCGTGGAGAATTTGTGACCAGAACTGTTGACACAAGAGGTA
This sequence comes from Bacillota bacterium, assembly GCA_023429785.1. Classification (GTDB taxonomy): domain Bacteria; phylum Bacillota; class Clostridia; order Oscillospirales; family Ruminococcaceae; genus SZUA-444. The sequence goes on from JAEZDD010000004.1 coordinate 139,631, forward strand.
GCTATGTTGAGCTTGATAAATATAACGAGAAATATACAACTCTTGCACAGGACAATCGTCACGGCAAGGATAATTATACAAAAAAGCAGAAGATAACACAAAAATCAGCACAAAGAAACAAGCAGCAATATTCAAAGAAGGAAACAGAAGCTGAAAAGATGAAGAGACTTGAGCTTGAACGCGCAAGAAAGCAACAGCTGAAGGTAATGATTCCTGACGAAATCGTTGTTTCAGAGCTAGCTGTAAGATTAAAGGTAACAGCAACCGATGTTATTAAAAAGCTGATGGGACTGGGCGAAATGTGCACAATCAATCAGGTTATTGATTTCGATACTGCTGCACTCGTTGCCGAGGAGCTTGGCGCTAAGGTTGAAAAAGAGGTTATCATCACTATCGAAGAGCGTCTTATTGACGAAACAGATGATACAGATGACAATCTTGAGGAGCGCTCACCTGTTGTCGTTGTAATGGGACACGTTGACCACGGAAAGACCTCGCTTCTTGATAAAATCAGAGATGCGAATGTTACTTCAACCGAAGCCGGCGGTATTACACAGCATATCGGTGCCTATAGAGTCAAATGCAAGAACAGGGAAATCACCTTCCTTGACACGCCGGGACACGCCGCTTTCACATCAATGAGAGCACGCGGAGCGAATATGACAGATATCGCTATCCTTGTTGTTGCCGCTGATGACGGAATAATGCCACAGACAATAGAGGCAATAAACCATGCGAAGGCAGCAGAGGTTTCTATAATCGTTGCTATTAATAAAATGGATAAAGAGGGCGCAAACCCAGAAAAAATCAAGCAGGAGCTGACAGAGCACGGGCTTGTATGTGAAGAATGGGGCGGAGATATCATGTGCGTTCCTGTTTCAGCGAAAACAGGGCTTGGCATAGACGACCTTTTAGAAAACATTCTTCTTATTTCAGAGGTTCGCGAGCTGAAAGCTAATCCGAACAGACCGGCTAAGGGCGTTGTTGTCGAGGCTAGACTTGACAAGGGACGCGGCCCTATCGCTACAATTCTTGTCCAGAACGGAACACTTAAAACGGGCGACGTAATTATCGCCGGAACAGCAGTTGGACGTGTTCGTGTCATGACTAACGATAAGGGAATAACCGTAAACGATGCAGGCCCATCTGTTCCTGTTGAAATAACTGGTCTTGCTGAAGTTCCTGCCGCTGGTGATATATTCAATGCTGTTGCTGACGAGCGTCTGGCTAGAGAGCTTGTTGAACAAAGAAAATATCAGGCTAAGGAACAGGTTTTCGCCACATATCAAAAGGTTACACTTGACAACTTATTCAGTCAGATTTCAGAGGGCGAGATGAAGGAGCTTCCTATCATCATCAAGGCTGACGTTCAGGGCTCTGTTGAAGCTGTCAAGCAGTCGCTTGAGAAAATTTCAAACGAAGAAGTAAGAGTAAGAGTAATTCACGGGGCAGTTGGTGCCGTATCCGAAAGTGATGTTATGCTTGCGAATGCTTCAAACGCAATTATCGTTGGCTTTAACGTCCGCCCTGACCCTGTTGCCGCTGAAAGTGCTGCTAGAGATGGCGTTGACGTCAGACTATATAGAATTATTTATGATGCTATTGAGGAAATTTCAACAGCGATGAAGGGAATGCTTGCTCCGAAATTCCGTGAGGTTGAATGTGCAAGAATTGAAGTTCGTGCTGTATATAAAATCACAAATGTTGGAACAGTGTCAGGCTGTTACGTTCTTGACGGAAAGGTTCAGAGAAACTGTGAAATCAGAGTTGTCCGTGACGGAATTATCATTTCTGTCGACAAGATGGCAAGCTTAAAAAGATTTAAGGACGACGTCAAGGAGGTTGCACACGGATATGAGTGTGGAATTACGCTTGATAAGTTCACTGACGTTCGTGAAGGCGACATTTTTGAAGCATTCATAATGGAAGAATACAGAGATTAATATTAAGATTAATTAACTTTGATAAAGTGCCAAGGGGGAAGAATAATGCCTAATTTTAAAGCGGGACGAATGGCTGAGGACATGAAAAGGGAGATTTCGGCGATTATCCGTGACTTAAAAGACCCTAGGATTGCCGGCGGAATGCTCACGATTATCAGATGTGACGTTTCAGGCGATATGTCACACTGCAAGGTTTATGTGAGCAGCTTTGATGGCTTTGAAAAGGCGAAGGAAGCAGTCAAAGGCTTTGAAAGTGCATCCGGATATATTAAGAGAGAAATTTCAAACGCACTGCACTTAAAAAAATGCCCTGAGCTGAAATTCATTGCCGACAATTCAACACAGCACAGCGCCGATATCAATAGAATTTTAAAAGAGATTTCAACAAAAAACGAAGCAGAAGAGCAGGAATAGCAATAGAAAGGGCGATTCAGAAATATGAACATTAATGACGTTGTCAGTTTCCTTATTAACAGTGACAATATAAACATTATTACTCATAAAAGTCCTGATGGCGACACGCTTGGGTGCGGTTTTGCCCTTGTTAATTTTTTAAGGTCAATGGGGAAGAAAGCGAACGTAATAAACAACGACGAGTTCCCCAAGAGATATAAATTTTTATACGAGGGTTATTTCCCTATGGAATTTGAGGAAAAATGCGTTATCGCTGTTGATGTTGCCGACCTTCAGCTGCTCGGGGGGAACCTTGAACGCTATAAAGCCGAGGGGAAAATTGACTTATGTATCGACCATCATGTTTCAAATACAATGTATGCCAAGAGGACAATCGTCGACAAGCACGCTGCCGCTGCCTGTGAGGTTATGTATGAAATAATCAAGGCGTCAGGCAGACCGATGACTAAAATCATCTCCAAGTGCCTTTATACAGGGATAGCGACAGACACCGGCTGCTTCAAGTATGAAAACACAACAGTCCGCACACACATTATTGCCAGCGAGCTGATGAAATTTGATATTGATTTTGCGAAAATTAACCGAGCAATGTTTGATGTAAAAAGCAAGGGAAGGATTCTCGTCGAGCAGGCTGTGTCAAAAAACATGGAATTTTTCTATGATGACCGATGCTCAATGATTACGATTACTTCCGAGCTTATTGCCGCCAGTCATATTGACCCTTCGGATTTTGAGGGGCTGACATCAATAACCTTACAGGTTGAGGGCGTTTTGATTGGGATTCTGATAAAGGAAAGAAATCAAAATTCATATAAAATTTCAGTGAGGACAACTGACGAAATCGACGCGTCAGCTTTTTGTCAGCAATTCGGCGGCGGCGGTCATGTTCGTGCCGCGGGCTGTGAAATAAAAGGCTCACTAGATGAGGTAAGACAACGGATTTTAGACGCTGTGAAGTCTTATCTGGGTGATTAAATGAACGGGATTCTGCTGATTAACAAGCCTCAGGGCTTCACCTCATTCGACGTTATTGCGAAGCTTCGGGGGATACTAAGGATAAAAAGGCTCGGTCATGCGGGGACTCTTGACCCGATGGCGACCGGGGTTCTCCCCGTTTTTGTGGGGAAAGCGACAAGAGCCTGTGACATTCTCCCAAACAACGAAAAGAGCTATACTGCCTCCTTTAAGCTGGGGGTAAAAACTGATACTCAGGACAGCTCAGGCACAGTTGTTTCAAAAAGCGACAAGCGGGTTTCAAAAAGCATTCTTGAAGATATTTTGACTCTTTTTAAAGGTGAAACAGAACAGTTCCCGCCAATGTATTCAGCCGTTTCGGTCAACGGACAAAGGCTTTATGACCTCGCGAGGCAAGGTATTGAGGTTGAGCGTCAGCCGAGGACGATTTTCATTGAAGAAATTAAACTAAATGGTTTTGACGAAGAAAGTCAGACGGGTGAAATGTTTATCTCTTGCTCAAAGGGGACGTATATACGGACGATAATCCATGATATCGGCGAAAAGCTTGGTTGTGGAGGGATAATGACCGCACTGGTTCGAAATTCGTCTAGCGGCTTTAAGCTTTCGGATTGTCTTAGCTTTGAAGATGTAATAAGCCTCAAGGAACAAAATAAGCTAGAGGATAGAATTATCCCGATTGAAAGGGCTTTTGAATGTCTTGAAAAAATCATACTCACAAACGAGCAAACTGTTATGTATAAAAACGGCGTGAAGCTCGATATAAACAGAATTGATGTGAATGTGAGTGACAATAAATATAGAGTATACAGCAATGATGATAGATTTTTAGGAACAGCAACCATAAGGAAAGAAACTATGGAGCTGATATGTGATAAAAACTTTTTTGAATAAAAGCAAAACGGGGGTGGGCAATTGCAGAATATTTCGAGAACCGATGCAGTTCCAACCAATAAAACCGCTGTGGCGCTTGGCGTTTTCGATGGGGTTCATCGCGGGCATCAGGCTGTAATAAACAGTGCTATAAAAATGAAGGACGAGGGGCTGCCCCCTGCTGTTTTCACATTTTCGACCAGAACAGTTACGACAAAGGGCAATGGACAGCTCGACAGCATTTTGAGCGATGAGTTAAAGCTTGATATGTTTGAAAGAATGGGAGTGGAATATGTTTATTCCCCTGATTTTTCAAAAGTTCGTGGCATGACAGCGGAGTGCTTTATTAAATCTGTGCTTGTGGACAAGCTCAATGCCTCGGTTGTTGTTTGCGGTGAGAATTTTCATTTTGGGAAGGGCGCATTCGCGGGGAGTCATGAGCTTTCAGAAATGGCTGAAAAGTATTCGATAAAAACAATAATTGTCCCGTTCACACTTTTTAACAATTCACCGATTAGCTCGACTGAAATAAGGGCTAGGATTAAGGAAGGCAGCATTGATATTGCGAATTTCATGCTGGGGTATGACTTTCATTTCAGGCTTGTGGTTTGTCATGGGAATGAAATAGGGCGGACAATTAACTATCCGACCATTAATCAGCGTTTCCCGGTGGGACAGGTTGTTCCCCGCTTCGGCGTTTATGCTTCACAAACGAAAATTGACGACAGGATTTATATGTCGGTTACAAATATAGGGATAAAACCAACAATAGGCGGCGAGAAATCACCTCTGGCCGAAACTCATATTTTTGACTTCAGTGGGAATCTTTATGACAGAGAAGTAACGGTCGCTTTAAAGAAATTCATTAGACCTGAGATGAAATTTTCGGGGATTGAAGAGTTAAAGAATAGTTTGGGGAAGGACGCCGAAAAGGCAAGAGAATTCTTAGACTTTAAAAACTTGAAAGGCGGATTTGACAATGAACAAGGTTAGAACAAGATTTGCACCAAGCCCAACAGGCTATATGCATATCGGGAATCTTAGAACAGCACTTTATACCTATCTTATTGCCAGGAAAAACGGTGGGGATTTTATATTAAGAATCGAGGATACCGACCAGGAGCGTTATGTTGATGGCGCTGTTGATATTATTTATAACACGCTAAAAAAAGCCGGACTTAACTGGGATGAAGGCCCTGATATAGGCGGACCGGTCGGACCTTATGTCCAGTCGGAACGAATGGGTATGTTCAAGGAGTATGCCTTGAAGCTTATTGAAAGCGGCGACGCATATTACTGCTTCTGCGACAAGGACAGGCTTGACGAGCTTCACAAGATACAGGAGGCTTCGCATATTGCACCGATGTATGACAGGCATTGCCGAAATCTTTCTAAAGAAGAGGTTGAGAAAAAGCTCGCCGAAGGTGTAGCTTATGTAATCCGTCAGAAAATGCCACTCGAGGGGACAACAACCTTCCACGACGAGGTTTATGGCGATATAACAGTTGAAAACTCTGTTCTCGACGACCAGATATTAATCAAGGCTGACGGAATGCCAACCTATAATTTCGCAAACGTTGTTGACGACCATCTAATGAGTATATCACACGTTGTCCGCGGGAATGAGTATCTTTCATCAGCGCCGAAATATAATCTTTTATACAAGGCATTTGGCTGGGATGTCCCGACCTATGTCCATTGCTCCCCTGTCATGAAGGACCAGACTCATAAGCTCTCAAAAAGAAACGGCGACGCTTCATTCGAGGACTTGATTGCAAAGGGATATATGACCGAGGCTGTTGTGAATTTTATTGCACTTCTTGGTTGGGCGCCAAAGGGCGAGCAGGAAATTTTCACCCTTGAGGAGCTTGCACAGGAATTTGAGATATCGGGCATTTCAAAATCTCCGGCGATTTTTGACCCTGTCAAGCTAAAGGCAATAAACGGCGCGTATATCAGAAAGCTAACGCTTTGTGATTTCGTGAAGCTGGCGACACCGTATATCAGAGAAACAGCTAAACGTGAGGATATTGACCTTGAGCTTCTCGCCGAGGTTTTGCAGCCACGGACCGAGCTTTTCACTGATATTCCGGAGCAGGTTGATTTTATTGACGAGCTTCCTGAATACGACCTTGAGCTTTTTGTTCACAAAAAGATGAAAACCAACGAGGAGAACTCACTTTCGGCATTAAAAGAAGTCCTTCCTGTCCTTGAGGGGCTAAGCGAATGGACTGTTGAGTCAATTCACGCGGCATTATTTGAGCTCATTGCGAAGCTTGAGGTTAAAAACGGAATTGTTTTGTGGCCTGTCCGTGTCGCTGTTTCAGGGAAGCAATTCACACCTGGCGGCGGAATTGAGCTTTGCAAAATTATCGGCAAAGAGGATACAATAAAAAGAATCAAAATCGCAATAGAAAAACTCGAGGCAAAAATCAGCTAAATTCATAATAATTTAATAAATGTTTACAATTAGCGGATGATTTTATAGTATAATGATTTTAAAGTAATTTATGGAAAAGTTATTTGAGAAATTTTGAACACCGTATTTAAAATGACATTTTTTTCATTAAAGATGTTGTATAATAATTTAGAAAACGCTCGGGGGTGACGAAGTATCTTCCAGCCCCTTCTGTTTTCATCGAGCTTTCGCGCGAAAACAATATTAAAGTTAGGAGGCGGTTAAATGGCAGAAAAAAAGAATACAAAGACTTCAGATTATTTCACATATAAAGGATTTCCGCTTGTCAGAAACGGGAATACAATATATTACGGGAATATGTACGACGAGTTTGTTGTTATGATACAGATTGTTAAAACCGAAAAACAGGGTAGCATAGAAGTTGCATCAAAGGTTAAAGTAATCAGAATGTTGACTGACGAAAGTCTTCCGGCAAACGAGAGGATTGAAAAAACTGTTGAAAAGGATAGCTTATATGACGCATTAGATATCGCTAGCATATGGCTTTCACGTTCAGCTGGTTAATAAAGTTAATTAAACAATGAAAAATCCCCGATAAGTAAAATAATACTTGTCGGGGATAATTATTTTTAGAAGGGATTAAAACTCAAGTCTTGCTTCAATATAAGAAACAAGCTCGTCAATCTTGACTCTCTCCTGCTTCATTGAATCTCTTTCACGAACGGTAACACAACCGTCATCAAGAGTGTCGAAGTCGTATGTGATACAAAAAGGTGTCCCAATTTCGTCCTGACGGCGATATCTCTTCCCGATTTGTCCAGCCTCGTCATACTCAACCATAAATCTCTTTGAAAGCGTTGAATAAAGCTCGAGCGCCGGCTCCTTTAGCTTTTTAACAAGCGGTAGTATTGCCGCCTTTATTGGGGCAATAGCCGGGTGAAAGTGCATAACGGTTCTCACATCGCCCTCGCCGATTTCCTCCTCGTCATAAGCCTCAACAAGGAAAGCAAGAGCAACTCTGTCAGCTCCAAGTGATGGCTCGATAACATAAGGGATGTATTTTGAATTATCATCAGGGTCAAAGTATTCAAGTGACTTCCCGCTTGTTGTCTGATGTGCCTTTAGGTCAAAGTCAGTTCTGTCAGCGATGCCCCAAAGCTCGCCCCAGCCGAACGGGAAAAGGAACTCAAAGTCGGTTGTTGCGTTTGAATAGTGTGAAAGCTCTTTCGCGTCGTGGTCACGAAGCTTCAGATTTTCTTCCCTTATACCGAGGTTTAAGAGCCAGTTCTTGCAGTATTCCTTCCAGAAAGCGAACCATTCAAGGTCAGTCCCCGGCTTGCAGAAAAATTCAAGCTCCATTTGCTCAAACTCTCTTATTCTGAAAATAAAGTTGCCCGGGGTGATTTCATTTCGAAACGACTTCCCTATCTGAGCAACGCCGAACGGAACCTTTTTTCGTGAGGTTCTCTGAATGTTTGTGAAGTTGACAAATATACCTTGTGCTGTTTCAGGGCGGAGGAAAATTTCGTTCTTAGTGTCCTCAGTTACGCCTTGAAAAGTCTTGAACATAAGGTTGAATTTTCTGATATCAGTGAAATTCTTCCCGCCGCAGTCAGGGCAGACAATCCCCTTTTCAATTATATATTCCATCATTTGTTCGTTTGTCCAGCCGTTTGGCATATCCTGACCAAAGTCCTCAATCAGCTTGTCGGCACGATGGCGTGTCTTACAATCCTTGCAGTCCATAAGCGGGTCGGAGAATCCCCCGACGTGGCCGGAAGCCACCCAGGTCTGCGGATTCATTAATATTGCACTGTCAAGACCGACATTATATGGGCTTTCCTGAACGAACTTTCTCCACCAGGCTTTTTTAACATTGTTTTTAAATTCAACTCCATAAGGGCCATAGTCCCAAGAGTTCGCAAGACCGCCGTAAATTTCACTTCCAGGATAAACAAAGCCCCTGTTCTTACAGAGGGCAACGATTTTTTCCATGGTTTTTTCAGTGTTTAAAAGCATTAACAATACCACCTTAATAAAATTAAAAAAGACACGCAAAGCGTGACTACTATACTATTTATATTTTAAATTAAACAGCACAATAAGTCAAGACAATTTTGTCAATATTGAATAATGTCAATGATAGAAATAATAGTTGTTCGGCTTGTCATTAATATGTCCTGTTCCTCATATATTTAATTATAATTATTAGAAAGAGGGATAGTATGTTTGTAAAAACTATTAAAGTAAAAAAACCAAGCCCATTGGTTATTGGAATAATTCTTGCCGGGATATTAATAATAATTGCAATATGGGTATTGGGCTTTGGCGGAAAAGGTGTCGGCGATAAATATAAACTACCTTCAAATACTGAAAGAGTTAATTTCTTAACGAATTTAGGGTGGAATGTTTCGCCACAGGAGACAAACTGCAAGGTTATAAAAATTCCTACTACCTTTAACACTGTCTATGATGTTTATAACAAGGTGCAGAAGGAACAGGGCTTTAACCTAGAAAAACAAAAGGGAAAAACGGTTGAAATTTATACATACGACGTGTATAATTATGCTAGCAGACCAAACAACATTGTCGCTCATTTGATTGTGTGTGACGGTGTGCTTATCGGCGGCGACGTTTGTTGCACAGAAACTGACGGCTTTATGCATGGGCTAATGCCGAGCAAAGGGGAAGTAAATAATATTGGAGAAAACAACAATGAAGGGACAGAGCAAACAACCACAACAGCGGCAACAAAGCAAGCCCCGGCAACTACAACCACAACAGCAGCAACAAAGCAAGCTCCAGAATCAACCACCACAACAGCAGCAACAAAGCAAGCCCCAGAATCAACTACAACATCAGCAACAAAGCAAGCCCCTGCAACCACAACCACAACAGGCTCAAATAAAAAAGCTCCGGCAACAACCACAACAGGCTCAAACATCAAGGCTCCAACCACCACCACAAAGGGCAATTAATAGTACAAGTGAAGCTACGCTAAAAAGCGGGAAGAAAGAGCTTTTGAGGCTTGATAAATTCATCTCAAACCAAAATAATGAGCTTTCGAGGAGTCAAGTGAAGGTTCTGATTAAGCGCGGGCAGATTTCAGTCAATGATAAAATAGCCAAAACAAGTGACCTAAAGGTGGACCCGGAAAATGATGTTGTCAGGATTGACGGCGAGCAGGTTGTTTTTAAAAAGTATATTTATATAATGCTAAATAAACCACAGGGTGTGGTATGCTCAACTCGTGATGGGCTATCCCCCACTGTGCTTTCACTAGTCCCTAACGAATTAATGCGGAAGGGACTTTTTCCTGCGGGCAGACTGGACAAGGATACCGAGGGCTTTGTTCTCATAACAGATGACGGCGAGCTGGCGCACAAAATGCTCTCGCCAAAAAATCACGTCCCAAAAGTATATTATGTTGAACTCAGTGAGAAAATAGCTACAGATTATAAAGAAAAATTATCAAAGGGAATAGCTCTTCCGTCCGGGGAAGAATGTCTCCCCGCTGAGCTTTTTGAAATTTACGGAAAAGATAAGGCATGTCATATTATCCTTCATGAAGGGATGTTCCATCAGGTTAAGAAAATGTTTGAGGCATTAGGGAATGAAGTGGTATTTTTAAAACGCATTCAGATTGGCGGACTTGAGCTTGATGAAAAATTGGAAAAAGGTAAGTGTCAAGAAATATTGCACAAAAATGTTGAAAAACTTTTGGAACACCCCGATTTTAAAGGGATTTTTTAAAGAAGTATGGGTTTTTTTCGTCAATATAAATAAACTAGAAATTTAATATTTAGTTAAAAAACACCTTGTTTTTGCCAGTTAAAATTGATATCATATAAACATAACAAAATCTTATTATAAGAAAATTTATTTAGGAGGTCCTTTTATGGCAAGTGTAACACTTAAAAACGTATATAAGAAATATGCAGGTGGAGTAATCGCCGTTTCAGATTTCAATATGGAGATTGCAGATAAGGAATTTATTATTCTGGTTGGTCCTTCAGGTTGCGGAAAATCAACAACCCTAAGAATGATTGCTGGACTAGAAGATATTTCTGAGGGAGAGCTATTAATCGGCGACAAGATGGTTAATAATGTTGCTCCTAAGGATAGAGATATTGCGATGGTTTTCCAGAACTATGCTCTATATCCACACATGACTGTTTTTGAAAACATGGCTTTTGGACTAAAGCTAAGAAAAGTTCCAAAGGATGAAATCACACGTAAGGTTGAAGAAGCTGCTAGAATTCTTGATATATCTCACCTTCTTGACAGAAAGCCAAAGGCTCTGTCAGGCGGACAGAGACAGCGTGTTGCTTTAGGACGTGCTATCGTTCGTGAGCCACAGGTATTCCTACTTGACGAACCACTTTCAAACCTAGATGCTAAGCTTCGTGCACAGATGAGAACAGAGATTTCTAAGCTTCACAAGAGCCTTGGAACAACATTTATCTATGTAACTCATGACCAGACTGAAGCTATGACAATGGGTGACAGAATTTGCGTAATGAAGGATGGATACATCCAACAAATCGACTCACCAACAAATCTATATCAAAGCCCGGTTAACCTATTCGTTGCTGGATTTATGGGTTCACCTCAAATGAACTTCATCGACGCAATACTTCGCAAGCAAGGCGACAAGTATGTTGTTGAATTTGGTTCAGAAGCTAAGAAATTCTTTGTTGAAATTCCTGAAGGAAAGGTTGACGAAGAAGTATTGGCTCCTCTTGTTGATGCTGAAATCATCCTTGGTATTCGTCCAGAGTCAATTCACGATGAACCAGTATTCCTTTCAAATGCTAAGACTGGCTTAATTGATTGTGAAGTTGAAATCACTGAGCTTATGGGTGCTGAAACATTCTTATATCTAAATTGTGAAGGTATTCCTCTGACTGCAAGAGTTTCACCAAGAACACTTGCTCGTCCACAAGAGCCAATCACTGTTGCTATTGACCCTAACAAGATTCACATCTTCGATAGAGAAACAGAAAAGACTCTTATCAACTAATTAAATTTGTTTATTCCTAACCCCTTATTCTTAACCCCTCCTGTATTTCAGGAGGGGTTAATTTTTCTTCTGAATAATAATTTAAAGCTTTTTGAAAATAATAGTTTTATAATTTGATTTTAAGGAGAAGACAATGAGTAATTCAAGTGATAAAAAACTAACACTAATCCCCTTGGTCCTGATGATATTTACATCTGTATTTGGTTTTTCGAATATGCCGCGTTCATTTTATCTAATGGGGTATGCGGCAATCCCGTGGTATATTATATCCGCGATAACATTCTTCATCCCCTATGCCTTGATGATGGCGGAGTTCGGCGCCGCATTTAAGGATGAAAAAAACGGAATTTATACATGGATGGAAAAGTCAGTGAACGCAAAATATGCCTTTGTGGGCATTTTTATGTGGTATGCGTCTTATGTAATCTGGATGGTTAATATATGCTCATCAATATGGATTCCGCTTTCGAACTTTATTTTCGGGACGGATAAGACAGGCACATGGGGCTTTTTAGGCTTAAATTCGACACAGCTTATCGGCGTCCTCGGCGTCTTTTGGATTTTAGTCGTTACCTTGTTTTCGACAAGCGGGCTAAAGGGTATTGTTAAATTTACGTCCGTCGGGGGGACAGCTGTCGCGCTGCTTAACGTCCTTTTATTAATCGGCGGGATTATTGTAATAATCGGGAACAAAGGGCAACTCATGCAGCCTATAACAAGCACCAGCTTCATGAATTCTCCGAATCCTTCCTTTATGGGGCTTCTGCCCACATTCTCATTTTTAGTTTTCGCTATTTTTGCTTATGGCGGGCTTGAAGCGGTTGGAGGACTTGTTGGTGATACACATGAATCTCACATCACCTTCCCTCGGGCTGTCATTATGTCGGCGGTAATTATTGGAATCGGATATTCGCTAGGTATATTTATTTGCGGGATATTCATCAATTGGGATAAAACCCTGGCATCATCAAATGTGAACATGGCGAATGTAACTTATTTGGTGATGAACAACTTCGGGTATGAGATAGGGCGAGTGTTCGGGCTGGCTAATGATGTTTGCTTGTCTATCGGCGCATGGACAGCTCGCTTCGTCGGTTTTTCGATGTTTCTAGCATTGACCGGTGCATTCTTCACGCTCAGCTATGCCCCTTTAAAACAGCTTGTTGTCGGGACGCCGGAGAAAATATGGCCAAAATCCTTCCTCAATATCAAGAACGAAGTCCCAGTGACGGCGGCATGGTATCAGTGTGCGGCAGTTGCCGTCATGGTCATTCTGGTTTCCTTCGGGGGGGATATTGCGTCGGAATTTTTCAAAAAGCTTGTATTGATGACTAATGTTGCCATGACAATTCCGTATCTTTTCATTGCGGGTGCTTTCATTTCATTTAAGAAAAAGCAGGAGATAGATAAGCCGTTTGAAATATATAAGTCAAAGGGCATGGTTTATATAGCGACATTTCTAACCCTTCTCACTGTCGGCTTCGCCAATATATTCACGATAATTGAGCCGTCATTTAATAATAAGGTCAGCAACACAATATGGATGATTTCCGGCCCGCTTGTATTCTCAATAATCGCATTGCTTTTATATAATCGCTATGAGAAAATTCATCTGAAAAAATAACTAAAAGCCACCGATAGGGTGGCTTTTAAATTAATAAGTATCCGAGCGCCAGAATGAGCTTCATATCAGCGCCGTTTTTGTATAAAAGATATATCAAAGCAATAATGAAGAGCTTTTCCTGGTCGATATTAAAATCCTTTAAAAAGCTGTCGATGCCATTTTTATGGTCATTTGGCTTCATTTCCATGGCGGAAGGCTCTAAGGGGAGAGGCTGATGAGGCTTTTGATTATTATTGCTTTGGTTTGACTTAGCCCTGTTGAAGCCGCCTAAATTTGACCCGAAAAGCTGAGCGAAGGGGTTCGACATATTATTTCTTTGCATCTGACGTTGAGGGTTGTTGCTGTTTCCTGTCTGGTTGGGAGAGGGGGTTCTATTTGGCTGAGCTGATGCCCCCGCCTTCTGACTATTTTGTTGAGTATTCGCCTGAGAGCTACCTTGAGGGCTATTATGGACGGGGATGCCCTGCTGAGGGCTTTTGTTCCCCTGAAAATTCGCCTGAGGGTTATTCGTGCTTGTACTGTTATTTTTCTGTGGCTCAGTCACATAGCTCTGCGCTCTTTTTTGCATTTCACGGACACGTCTGATTGCCTCCTGCTGCATGGTTTCGAACTCCTGCTTGTTATAGGAAATCAAATATATCTCCTCCTAACAGCCCACTATCCTTCAACAAAGGCCATAGCGCGAGCAACTTAAAAATCTTAACGATTTTATCTATTTTCTGCTGATTTTCATCCTTGACAAGAGGGCGGAGAGCGAATAAAAACTCGGTATTCTGGTCCTTCTGGCTGGCTTGTGACATTAGCTGTTGGATTTTCATTATTTTATTAATGTCAAAATTGAAGCCATCTTTTTTTTCACCCTGGTCTGGATTTTCGCTATTTCCGCCAAAAATGGACGACAAATCTGGCATATCATCCGAATTTTCAGAGAGCATACCGGCTATTTTTTTAATTTGGTTCAAGCTTTCTTCATCGTTTAGGATTTCCTGAATTTTGCTCATCATATCGTCCATTTTTTTCGCCTCTTTTCATTCAAATTGAGAAATATGGCTATTTTTTATCTGACAGCTTTTTCATCAGCTCCTGTGCCTCGGGGGAGCCAAGAATTTTTTCTGTCAGCTTTTTATTATTCAAAGCTTCCTGAAGCTTTTGAGAATCTTCCTTGCTCATCCCCTGAATGACTTGGCCGATGTCGCCATTCTGAAGATTTTTTTTCAACTCATCTGGTGTTGTTCCAAACTTTTTGCTGGCTAAATTCAATAGAGCATCAAGATTTTTCTGATTCATATTCATACAAAATTCCTCCTTATATTAATTGCAATTACTAGAATTTTATGATATAATTGCTGAAATTAGAAGCATTCAAAGGGGGGAGCACACTTGAGAATAATAGTAATTTCAGACTCGCATAGGGACTTTGGAAGGGTGCTGAGCATTTTTGAAAGGAACCAGGACGCCGACCTTTTTCTCTTTCTCGGGGACGGAGAAAGAGAGTTCGACGATGTGAGCGGAATGTATCCCCATAAGAAGACTTTTAAGGTTTGCGGGAACTGTGATTTTGCATCCTTCGCCGCCGGCATGGGCACAATTGTTTCCGAGGGGAAGAAGATTATCTTTCTTCACGGGCATTCACATAATGTAAAAAGGGGAACCGAGGGCGTCTTGAGGCTGGGTCGCGAGAATGATGCCGATATTGTTCTATTTGGGCATACTCATCAAAGACATTATTCATATAATGACGGCATTCATGTGATGAATCCCGGGAGTGCTTCATGCCCAAGGGACGGGAAGAAGCCCTCTTATGCGTATATTGATATAACAAGCGCCGGGATTGTCTGCAATCATGTTGATATCTGATACTAATAAAATATGCAGAAATTGAAAAAATGTGAAAAAAGTCAACGTTTCTTTTTTAAAATGAAGCATTGACTTAATTTTTGAATGAAAATAGCAGGTATTTTACAAAATGCAACAAAAATCCCCATCTCATTTTAAAGGGCTCTCGTTGTTAGATTTATTTGACTAACCTTTGAGTGCCTTTAAATTTATGATGGGGATTAATAATTTTATTGTTTTGCTATGACTTGATTACTTAGCAAATTCAATCGCTCTGCTTTCGCGAATCAGATGAACCTTAATCTGACCTGGATAATCCATTTCGTCCTCAATACGCTTAGCTATTTCACGAGCAACAATGACCATCTTTTCATCATTAACATGCTCGGGGCTAATCATAATTCTAACCTCACGGCCAGCCTGGATAGCGAAGGATTTCTCAACGCCCTCATAAGAGGTACAAATTTCCTCAAGCTTTTGAAGTCTCTTGATATAGCTTTCATAATTCTCGCTTCGAGCGGCAGGGCGGGCGGCGGAAATAGCATCGGCAGCCTGAACAAGTGCAGCAACAACAGTTTTGGTTTCAACATCACCGTGGTGAGCCTCGATAGCGTGGATAACATCATTATTCTCTTTATACTTGCGGCATACATCAACACCAATCGAAACGTGTGAGCCTTCAATTTCAGAGCTGAGTGCCTTCCCGATATCGTGAAGAAGACCGGCACGACGAGCAAGATTAGCGTCAACACCAAGCTCGCTAGCCATAACGCCGGCTAGATGAGCAACCTCAATAGAGTGGTTTAAAACATTCTGGCGATAGCTTGTCCTGAAGCGGAGACGTCCGATAAGCTTGACAAGCTCATGGTTCAGACCGTGAACATTAGTTTCAAGAACAGCACGCTCACCCTCCTGCTTGATTTTCATTTCGACCTCACGTCGAGCCTTTTCAACCATTTCTTCAATACGAGCCGGGTGAATTCTTCCGTCAGCAATCAGTTTTTCAAGAGCAATTCTGGCGATTTCACGGCGAACCTGGTCGAAGCAGGACAGCGTGATTGCCTCCGGTGTATCATCAATAATAAGGTCAACGCCGGTCAGCGTTTCAAGAGTTCGGATATTTCTTCCCTCACGACCGATTATTCTTCCCTTCATTTCATCGTTAGGAAGCGGAACAACAGAAACAGCGGTTTCTGATACCTGGTCAGCGGCACAGCGTGCAATAGCAAGGCTGATATATTGTCGTGCCTTATCCTCGCATTCGTCCTTCAGCGAAACCTCATAGTTGGAGATTTTAATAGCCTTCTCGTGAACCAATTCGTTCTCAAGGATTTTTAACAAGTGCTCTTTAGCCTGCTCCATTGTGAATTCAGATATTCTTTCAAGAATGTCTAGCTGACTTTTCTTGATGATTTCAGCTTCGCCAAGCTTTTCTTCAATCTGCTTAGCCTTAAACTGAAGCGCTTCATCCTTTTTCTCAATGTTTTCAATTTTCCTGTCAAGGTTTTCTTCTTTTTGCTGGATGCGTCGTTCCTGTCTTAAAACTTCGTTACGACGTTCTTTAATGTCACGGTCCGCTTCAGTGCGGCTTCTCAAAATTTCTTCCTTAGCTTCAATAAGCGCTTCTTTCTTTGCGCTTTCAGCATTTTTTTGTGCGTCTTCAATTATACGCTCAGCTTCCTTTTCGGCAGACCCGATGGCAGCCTCGGCGTTTTTGCGTCTATATGAAATGCCCATTTTGAACAGAATAAATCCAAACAAAACAGCACCTATAATAAAAGCAATAACACAAAATAGTATTACAGAATCAGTACCCATTAATTAAAACAAACCTCCTTCTTTAAAAAAATATATTTTAAAGCAAAATATTATATTTGCATGATAATGCAATATAACATTATTTTATAATAATTATGCCTATGTGTCAAGAATTTTTTAGTCAAAACAATAAAAACTAAAAAATATATCTAAAAAAACTTGACAATATTATACCATAATGATAAAATATTTAAGATTAAGGTAGCAAATTGAGGCGTAAAATATTAATAAAATTATTATTGGTTCAATTTAATAAAATAATGCGATGAAAAGGAAGACGCTTTTAAAAATTAATGCAGAGAGATTTCACATTCGCTGTGAGTGAGATTATTAATGGAAGGCTGTTACCACCTTTGAGTGTGTGTGAAATAAGCACAACGGAGTGCTCACGTTATAGAGCGAACTATTGAGAATAGTCTTTTCTTCGAAAAGCCTTTTTAAAATGCTTAGCATTTTGTTGACTTATCGTTAAAAACTATGTAATAGGGTGGAACCGTGAGGTTTTATACAAAAAGTTTTGTAATTATATACCCCGCCCCTATATTCCTTTCGGGATGTAGCGGCGGGTTTTATTTTAAATTTTTTGATAATAATAAATTAGGGGGAAATGAAAAATGATTAAAATCACGCTAAAGGACGGAAGCGTTCGTGAAATTGACGGCGCAATGTCTGTTGCTGATGTTGTCAAGGGGATTGGCATGGGGCTTTACAAGGCGTCCTGCGCCGCTAAGGTGAACGGGGCTGTATGCGACCTTAGAACAATTATTTCAAAGGACTGCACGCTTGAGGTCCTCACCTTTGACTCAAATGACGGGAAGCATGCCTTCAGGCACTCAGCCGCTCATTTGCTTGCGCAGGCGGTTAAGGCACTTTTTCCAAATGCGAAGCTCGCAACAGGGCCGGCAACAGAAACAGGCTTTTTCTATGATTTTGAGGTTGAAAAGCCTTTCACCTCAGACGACCTTATTAAAATTGAGAACAAGATGAAAGAGCTTATTAAAGAAGGGCAGCATATCGAGCGCTTTGAGCTTTCCGGCGATGATGCGATAAAGCTGATGCGTGACAGAAATGAGCCGTTTAAGCTTGAGCTAATCAACAAGCACGTTGAAAAGGGCGATACCCTTTCGTTTTATAAGCAGGGCGATTTCGTTGACCTTTGCGCCGGACCTCATCTGATGTCAATGGCACCTATCAAGGCAATTAAGCTTACTGCAAGCACAGGGGCATACTGGATGGGTGACTCAAACGGGAAACAGCTCTCAAGAATATACGGGACAGCATTCCCAAAAGCTTCAGAGCTAGAGGAATACCTAAAGGCTGTTGAGGAAGCAAAGCTTCGTGACCACAACAAAATCGGTCGTGAGCTTGAATTTTTCACAACTGTTGATTATATCGGTCAAGGCCTCCCTATCCTTATGCCTAAGGGGGCTAAGGTAATCCAGCTTCTCCAGAGATTTGTTGAGGATGAGGAAGAAAAGCGTGGCTATCTTCTGACAAAAACACCGATGCTCGCGAAATCAGATTTATATAAAATTTCAGGCCACTGGGACCATTATCGTGACGGAATGTTTGTCCTCGGCGACGCTGAAAAATGCGAGGAGGAAGAGGTTTTCGCGCTTCGTCCCATGACCTGCCCTTTTCAGTTTCAGGTTTATCTAGCCAGACTTCGTTCATACAGAGAGCTTCCAATGAGATTCAACGAAACCTCAACGCTTTTTAGGAATGAAAGCTCGGGTGAAATGCACGGGCTAATCCGTGTCCGTCAGTTCACGATTTCAGAGGGGCATATTGCCTGTCGTCCTGACCAGGTTGAAGAAGAATTCAAGCAATGTGTTGAGCTGGCTAAATTCATGCTTGAAACCTTGGGTATGGACGGCGATGTGTCATATCGTTTCTCAAAATGGGATGAGAACAACAAGGAGAAATATATTGGCTCAGCTGATGAGTGGGAGAATGTTCAGGAGCTGATGAGGGGCATCCTCAATCACCTTGAAATTGATTATACAGAGGCTGACGGCGAGGCTGCATTCTATGGGCCAAAGCTCGATATTCAGATGAAAAATGTTCACGGCAAGGAGGATACGATTATTACTGTTCAGATTGACTTCCAGCTGGCGAGCAAGTTCGGCATGGAATATGTTGACGCTGACGGAAGCAAGAAGCACCCATATATTATCCACAGGACCTCTCTCGGCTGTTATGAAAGGACACTGGCACTTCTCATCGAAAAGTACGCTGGGGCACTTCCACTCTGGATTTCACCGGCTCAGGCGATTCTTCTTCCTATTTCGGATAAGCAGCAGGAATACGCAGAGGCTCTTGAGGCGAAGCTAAAGGCAGTCGGCATAAGATGCTCAATAGATGATAGAAACGAGAAAATCGGCTATAAAATCCGTCAGGCGCAGCTTGAGAAGGTTCCGTATATGCTTGTTCTCGGGGATAAGGAAATGGAAGCCGGTCAGGTTGCTGTTCGCTCCAGAAAAACTGGCGAAACAGAAACAATGTTGATAGATGAGCTAATCTCAAAGCTTGTGTTAGAGGTTGCAACAAAAGCTAAATAGTTAAAAAAGGGACGGCCGGCGGTCGTCCCTATTCTATAAGAATTTAGGTGAATCATGGATAGCTTAATTTTTTCATTAAACGCAGTATTGCCGTTGTTCTTACTTGTATTATTGGGGTATGGGCTTAAAAGAATGGGGATGTTTTCCGACGAGTGGCTGACTATCGCCAACAATTTTTCCTTCAAGGTCACCTTATCGGTGCTTCTTTTCTATGATACCTTCACTGCGGACACATCGGTTAGCATAAGCCCACAGGTTGTCGCCTTCGCTGTCCTTGGGGTAATAGGCGTGACGCTTTTAAGCTATATGACCGTCCCCTTTATAGTCAAGGACAGATTCAGGACGGGGGTTGTCATTCAGGGGATATTCAGAAGCAACTTCCTCCTATTCGGGATGCCTCTGGCGATAAATATGTTCGGCAATGTGGGGAGGCCGATTGCGGCGACGCTGGTGGCTATTGTTATCCCTTTGTTCAATTTGCTTGCGGTTATTACTCTCACGGTATTTAATAAAAACTCCGGAGGGAGAATTGATGTCTTAAAGCTTTTAAAAGGCGTTGTGACAAACCCGCTGATTATAGGCTGTGCCCTCGGGTATCTTTTAAGAGCAATACATTTCAGCCTGCCACAGGTCGCATTAAGCACGCTTAGTCAGGTAGCGGGTGTGGCTGTTCCCCTTGCACTTATAATATTGGGTGGACAATTTAAATTTAATGGCTTTTTAAAAAACATTAAGACCGTCAGCACTGTCGTTTTGGTCAAGCTGATAATTGTCCCTATTATTATGGTTTTTATCGCTGTTTCAATGGGGTTTAGAGGGGTTGAGCTTGGCGTATTAATGACAATATTCGGGGCGCCCGGTGCTGTTTCCAGCTCGATTATGGCATACGGCATGGATTGTGACGGTGATTTGGCCGGTCAGATTGTTGTATTGGGGACGCTTGTTTCAGTTTTCTCCATGTTTGCCTTTATCTTTATTTTAAAAACATTGGCATTGATATAAAAAGCGTAAAAATACATACACTTGAAAGACATATAAAACTATGGTATAGTTAAGATTAATAAATTCTGACAAATTTCACGGAGGATAATATGAAGAAGATTATACTGTTTCTATCCGCGTTAACTATACTATTCATATCCTGTGGCTGCACGAAGGTCTCAAAGGGAGTCCCGTATGACCCAAGTCTTGATTCAAGCATAGCGGATTCTGGGACAGAGGGGCAGCCAGACTCAACAACCGTTGCGCCGGTCAAGGCGAATGTTCCCGTTGTTGAAGCCAGCGTGGGCTATACAAAACAGCTTCAGGCTGAAAGCGGAGTAACAGCGGGCGACCTGAGGCTTAATCAGACTCGCCAGGGTTATTCAGGGGCTGGTTATATTTCGGGCTTTAACGGCAATCCGAACAATAAATTAACAATGAGTTTAAAAATCCCAGTCAGTCAGCATTACAACATCTCGCTGATTGTCGCCTCTGACGCAAAGCAAACAAATATACTCTCAATCAATGATGCCCCCGTGGCTGAATTCACGACGACAGGGACAGGGAAATTTGAGAACGTTATCGTTAAAAATGTATACATACCTAAAGGCACAATTAAGCTTGGGATAACTCAGAATACAGGGAACATAGATGTCGATTTCATTCAGGTTCAAAACAGTTCGGATGTTTCAGGCATTTCGCTTTCTGCCTCCCCCACTTTGACGAATCCGGATGCGGACATAAAAACAGTCAACACAATGAAATATCTCTGCGAAAATTATGGGAAGAATGTTCTAAGCGGGCAATATGCAACACCGGGAAGCGATAAGGAGCTTCAGCTGATATATCAGGTCACGGGGAAATATCCGGCGATAAGACTCGGCGACCTGTCACCATACACCCAAAGCAATAATGTCAAGCCAAAGGAAATAGAAAAAGCGATTGACTGGTCTGAAAAGGGCGGGATGGTCAGCTATGTCTGGCATTGGGACGCACCAATGAATGAATCCTCCTCATACGCAACAGAAACCGCCTTTGACCTATCAAAAGCGGTTACGACAGAAAATATTGCTTGTCTTTCACAGGATGAAATACAAAAGCTTCATTCAGAAAACAAAATTTCGGACGAAACTGTTGCGATAATAAAGGATATTGACGTGATATCCTTACAGCTTCAAAGGCTTCAGGACAAGGGAGTAACAGTAATATGGCGACCCTTGAGTGAGGCCTCGGGCGGATGGTTCTGGTGGGGGAGCAAGGGCGCCGACGCATACAAATGGCTCTGGGAGCTTTTATACGCGCGCCAGACACACTTTCACAAGCTCAATAATCTTATATGGGTATGGAACGCACAGGACGCCGGCTGGTATGTCGGCGACGATAAATGCGATATTATTTCTGCTGATGTCTATTCGGATATGTTCTCCTTTAACAGTCAGGTCAACACCTTTGTTCAGCTTCAGAAAATTTCAAATAAGAAGCTTATTGCTCTTTCGGAATGTGCTGCCCCGCCTCTCACCGACAATATGCTGAGGGACAAGGCTATGTGGTCGTGGTTCGGTGTATGGTCCGGCGGCTATGTCATTGATGAGAACGGCGCACTCATTGAGGATTATGTTTCAAGACAGCAGCTGATAAATATATATAATCATGAGAATGTGATTACCCGCGAAAAGCTACCGGACTTTAAAGCTTCGGGGAATTAGATAATACTAGCTGTATAATTTACATTAACACTACAATAAGTGAATTATATTAGTTAAGTGTCAATTTAAAACAATAAAAAAATTCCTATAGCTAATCACCTATGACTAGCTATAGGAATTATATTTTTAAATTAATGTCACTTTTCTCAACAGCTAAAATCGGATAGCCATTAATATAAGGCTTTATCATGGATGGATTTTTTTCAGCTTCAGCGAAAATAACAGCGGAAATTTTTTCGGCGAAATCCATCAGCGCAGACAGAGGCTTTTTAATAACAACAGGGCAAACGGGCGATATGGTGATAACCCTGACATTTTCTAAAAGCATGACACGAAAAGGCCAGATTTTGCAGTCAAAGGGCTTGTCCTCATCAAGGAGGCACCCTGAATTTTTATCAAGTGCAGTGCAATAATACATATCAGTGGCATCATCGCATTTCAGCTTCATAATGAAGTAATCGTCCAGAGGGATAAATTCCTGTTCTGGGCATATCTCGGACAATATTCTATCCGCTGTTTTTTTCGACATCAGCGGGATTTCCCATAAATCATCGTCGTCAAAAGCACAGCAAACTCTGCACCTTGAGCAATCCTCATTTGAAAGCAACTCTTTTAGCATTGACTTCACCAACCCGATTGAAATTTAACAAATTAAGAATAGCATATTTTTTGCAAAATTTCAATAGAAATTATAAGCATGATTATTTATTTTATAAAGAAATATATTAATCCGTATATAACCGATGCGGCAACGCCATATAATATGACCGGCCCTGAGATAATGAATATTTTGGCGCCAAGCCCAAGGATATATCCCTCGCTTTTGAACTCTATTGCCGGGGAAACAACTGAATTAGCGAAGCCGGTGATAGGCACAAGCGTTCCGGCGCCTGCGTGCTTTGCCAGCTTTTCATAGAGCTTCAGACCGGTGAAAAGTGCCGAGAGAAAAATAAGCGTCACGGATTCAAGCAGGGCAGAATTTTTTTCTGAAAGTCCAAGCATCTCATACCAGTTTAACAGCAATTCGCCAAAGCAGCATATTAGCCCGCCAAAAACAAATGCCTTAGGAATAGTAATCCAGCTTTTCGTGTTCAAAGACGCTTTTTTTGTCATCTGGTCGTATTGATTCTGACTAATATTCATTGATATAACCTCACAAATTGAATTTTAATTAGTTTGTCCATAAAATTTGCGATAATACTTTGGCTGGAATGAATTGCTTTGTAAAGTTAAGCTTAAATTGCAATATTATGTATTGACTTTTTTGTGCAAAAACATTAAAATGAAAGAAGAAGCAATTTAGTATTTTAACATATAACACAGTTCAAAATGGGGGGATGAAAATGGATAACCTATCGTTAAAAGATTTTCTTGACACACGCGTTTTGGCACAGCTTCAGGTTGGTTTTAATAAATCCACGGGGCTTTCTTCATATACAGTCGATTCAAAATCGATTATTTCACCAATAACTGGGCAGTCTGAATTTTGCTCACTTATTAAGAATTCAGATGGCGGCCTACAAAAGTGCGGTATCTGCACAAACTCAGCTAAGGAACAGGCGTTTAGAAGCTGTCGAGTTTCTATGACAACCTGCTTCACTGGGATGGTTGAGTTCGCTGTTCCTTTTGTTATTGGCGGCTCATGTCTTGGAGCGATGATTATTGGAGAGGTTTTTTTAGAAAAACCAGCCGAGACCAAGTTAAAAGCTATTGCTCATGAGCTGAATATTGACGAAAACAAGCTGATAAGTGCCGCTAACAAGATTAAGGTTATGACAAAAGCACAGGCGGAGGCGAACGTCGATTTCTTATTCACTATGGCGAATGTCTATTTAGATATGGGGAAACAGTGCCTTGATGCAAAGGGGAAATTCGAAACGCATAAAAAAGATTCTGAGAAATTAAAGGATTTCATAAGTGAAGCGCAAAACCTTTTAGGGACAAGCGGGACAACCGTTAATTCGCTATATAAGCAGTTTGAAGAGCTTGATAAGCTTTCAGAAAGTGCAACCTTACAGCTTGCCAACACTTCTGAAACAGTTAAGCTGATTCAGGATATAGCGCTCAACACACGAATTCTCGGCTTTAATGCTTCAATCGAGGCATCAAGAGCTAAAGAAGCAGGAAAAGGCTTTGGAGTAATAGCTCAGGAGGTTAGAGGGCTTGCCGACGTCAGCAAAACCTCGGCAGAAACAATAGAAGAAATTGTTCAAAGTATAAATGAAACCACTCAGCAAATAAGACAGACAATTATAGAAACCGG
Organism: Bacillota bacterium; assembly: GCA_023429785.1. GTDB lineage: Bacteria > Bacillota > Clostridia > Oscillospirales > Ruminococcaceae > SZUA-444. The sequence goes on from JAEZDD010000004.1 coordinate 164,067, forward strand.
CGAAAAGGTTAAAACAAACTTCCAGAATCTTGGGAAAATGAACGGTATTTTTGAACAGATGAAACTGATTTCTAAGGACCTGGACTAAAGAGTATACATAAACAGTAACAAGTATACTTGTTACTGTTTTTAATTTAAAGGAGATTAAAAATGCACACCTTCGACGACTACGAAATTTATGACGGGCACTCACACATTTTTCCGCAAAAAATTGCGAGAAAGGCTGCTCAGGCAATTGGCGATTTTTATGAAAGGGAGATGAGATATTCCGGCGAGAGCGAAATGCTGATTAAAAGCGGCTCAAAAATCAATGTCAGAAAGTATCTTGTATGCTCAACGGCAACAGTCCCGCAGCAGACAAGCAATATAAATGATTTTATTATCAACGAGTGCAGGGAGCACAGTGAGTTCATTGGGTTTGGAACTCTTCACCCTGATGCTGAAAATATGGATGAGGAAATAGAGAAGATAATAAGCGGTGACTTAAAGGGGATAAAAATTCATCCGGATTTTCAGAAATTCAATATAGATGATGAAAAGGCAATGAATATATATCGGAAAATTGAGGGAAGGCTCCCTATTCTCATACACATGGGCGATGATAGATACGATTTTTCAAAGCCATACAGGCTGGCGAAGGTCCTGGACGAAATCCCAGGGCTAAAGGTTTTTGCGGCGCATCTCGGTGGATATCAATGCTGGGACGAGTCGATTAAGCTTCTGTCAAAAAGAGAAAATGTAATATTTGATACGTCAAGCACACTTGCCTTTGTTTCGGTTGAATATGCAAAGAAAATAATCTCGGAATTTAATACAGATAATCTGATTTTCGGGACGGATTTCCCAATGTGGGACCATTCGGAGGAGCTTGAAAGGTTTTTTGCACTTGAGCTGTCTGACGATAAAAACAAGAAAATCCTAAGCGAGAATTTTAAAAGAATATTTAATGTATAAGAAAAGCGGCAGGATTCCCTGCCGCTTTAGATTTTGTATATTAGTCCCCGAAGGAAGTCCCGATTGCTTTAGCGGTGATAACAAGCTGGTCGTCAGGCTCAACGAGCTTCGACTTCCCAGCGACATCGCTGAGGGGGTTTTCCCCTATAATGCGATTAATCATTGCGACGGAATAGCCATACCTTTCTTCTTCTAAAAGCTGTGCAGCCCGACAGCCGAATTTCGTCGCCAGAACCCTGTCATAAGCCGATGGGCTTCCGCCTCTTAGTATATGACCGGGGACAACAACTCTGGTGTCAATCCCTGTGAAAGCTTTTATAGATGAAGCAATACGATTTGTTGCGGTAATTTCACCGGCGTCAAGACGTTTTTTTGCACGTTCCTTTTTCTTCATTTCCGCTTCCTCAATATCAAAGGCACCCTCGGCGACAGCAATGATAGAAAAAGACTTCCCCGATTCAGCCCTTTTAACGGCTGCCTGACACACCTTGTTAATGTCAAAAGGGATTTCAGGAATGATAATAATGTCGGCTCCGCCGGCTATCCCGCTATATAGAGTCAGCCAGCCGGCCTTGTTCCCCATTATTTCCACAACCATGATTCTGCTGTGGCTGTGAGCGGTTGTGTGAAGCCTGTCTATTACCTCTGTTCCGATATCGACGGCAGTGTGAAACCCGAAGGTCACATCGGTCCCCCAGATATCGTTGTCAATGGTTTTAGGTAAGCCGATAACATTCAGCCCCTCTTGAGAAAGAAGGTTCGCCGTCTTGTGAGTCCCGTTCCCGCCCAAGGTCAAAAGACAGTCGAGCTTGAGCTTTTTATAGGTTGCCTTCATATTTTTGACCTTGTCGACATTGTCATCACCAATAACCTGCATCGTTTTAAAAGGGGTTCGCTGAGTCCCGAAAATTGTCCCCCCTTGAGTGAGGATACCGGAGAAATCGTGAGGCTTCATCACAATAGTTTGATTATTAATCAGTCCGGCGAAGCCATCCTGAATGCCGATAATATCGATATTGTCAGTTCCAAATTTTTCATAGCAAGCCTTAGCAACACCTCGGATTGTTGCGTTTAGCCCAGGGCAGTCCCCGCCGGCAGTCAAAATACCAATGCGTCTTTTCATAAAAACTCACATCCTTAAAAAATCGGCTAACTAAAAGTTCCAATGGCAAGAAAAATGCTGAAGTAGTGAAGGATGCTCCCCGCTATGATGAACAGGTTCCATCCCATGTGAAAATGCTCAAATTTGTCCCACTTATAAAAAATAGCGCCTAATGTATAAAGTATCCCGCCGGATAGTAAAAATACGAGGGAAAGCACAGGAAGCTGGCTTATTAGCGGGCCGATAGCAAAGATAATCGCCCAGCCGGCAACAAGATAACCAACAAATATAACAACATGAAATTTCTCAAGGCTGATTGATGCAAAAATAATGTCAACAACACAAAGAACAAGAACAATACCCAGCAGAACCCAGCCAAAGGTCCCACGCAGGGTGACGAGTGCAAAGGGAGTAACCGTCCCGATAACGAGAAGGAAGATAGAATCGTTACTCAGTACTCTGAATACTTTCCTGCCCTTTCTGTCATTGATAGCGACATAAAGCGTTGACAGGGTATAGGTTGTAATCAGTGTGAAACCATATACGCAGGCACTAACAACAGCCCAAGAATCTGAAAAAAGTGCAGTGTTGATTATTAGAATAACTGAACCCGCAATAGCAAGACCGGCGGCAATGCCATAAGAAATCGCATTAAAAAGGATATACCCGAGCGAAAAATTCCTTGGATAGTAATACATGATTGACTCCTCTCCTCCATTAAAAAATTAAGCAAAACATTATTGAGTAAAATGTTTTGCTTAATATTGTATAAAAATATTATTGCACAAATAACAGGAAAATACAAGCATAAAAATTAATTTGCTTTTCTTATGAAGTTTTCTAAATCGCCGCTGCACATTGGCTTTCCAAAATAATAGCCTTGAGCGTGGTCACATCCGGATTTTTTAAGTATTTCTGCCTGTCCCAGCGTTTCAATTCCCTCGGCAATAATTTCAATCTTTTTAGACTTGCATATATTAATTACCGATGAAACAATCTCCCTTGAGATTTCATCCTCCTCAAGATACATTATGAAGGACCTGTCGAGCTTTAACAATGTGATAGGGAGAACCTGGATATAGCTGAGCGATGAATAGCCTGTCCCGAAATCGTCCATCGAAATCTGAACGCCAATCTGCTTTAGCTCGTTCATTTGTCTAACTGCCTGTTCAACATCCTTGAGAGCCAAAGATTCAGTCAGCTCGATTTCAAGGTGCTTTGGGCTGAGGCCAGAGTGGTCAAGAGCGTCTTTTATAGTCTTGCATACAACAGTTTGATAGAAGTCAACAGAGGATAAATTAACAGAAACATTAAAGCAAGGAAGCCCCATATCCTGCCACTGCTTGTTCTGGCGGCAAGCCTCGTTAACAACAAATTCACTGATTTTCGTAATAAGACTTGAGGTTTCGGCGATAGGGATAAAGCTGTTCGGCGGGATAATAGTCCCATCGGGCTTAATCCAGCGGATAAGTGCCTCGACGCCCATCAGCTTATTTGTTGACAAATTAATTTTTGGCTGATAAAATAGTTTAAGCTCGTTGTTTTTTAGTGCTTTTTTAAGCTCTTTTTCGAGAACAGTTTTGCCGATAATTTTATCGTGAACATTGTTGTCATATTGAACGATATTTGAGCGCTGCTCCTGACCGAGACGGATGGCGAATTCAGCGTGCTCAAGCACCTGTGAGAACTCATTCCCGTCGCCCGGGAGCTTGCAGTACCCCGCGGAAGCAGTGATAGTCTGATTTGAAAAAACATCGTATGTAAGTGAAGCTATACTAGTTTGAATTTCCTGAATAACTACCTTCGGATAGTTCTCGTCGCCTATATCTTTTAAAAGGATAGCGAAGTTATCCCCGCCGATTCTGGCACAAAATCCACCGTCGCTGATATTTCGGAGAATGGTTATCGCTATTTCCTTCAAAAGTATGTTCCCGTTTTTATAGCCACAGGTATCGTTAATAATGTGAAATTTGTCAACATCAAGTACAATCAGCCAATATGAAATGCCAAGCTCCTTTGAACATGTGAAGGTTTCCTGCCCTAAAAGCATGAACTTATTTCTGTTATAAATCTGAGTGACCTCATCTATATACGCCATTTTTTCAATAAGTGTGTCTTTTTCCTTATCCTTAGTAATGTCGATTAGTGTTCCGCCGATTGCCATACTGTTGTCAGCTATGCCGTCAGAAATTTTATAGCGATAGTTATACCAGCAATAGAACCCGTTTTGGTCAAGAAGCCTTAGCTCGATGCTTGTTACCTTATGAATGTCCTCTTTTGAATTTAGCTCGGCGCTCTTATAATAGGTTTCAAAAACAGTTTTGTCGGCCGGATGAATTTTTTCAACAAAATCAGCTGCTGAAACAGTTTGACTGTTAAAACCCAGCTTGTCGCAGATATTTTTTGACAAATAATATGAAGCAGAGCCGACATTCCTAAAAATTAAGCCAATCTCAGAAAGCTCCATCGACAATTGATAACGGTTTTCTGAAACACTCAGCTCGTTTTGAATATACTTCATCTCGGTCAGGTCAATACCAACAGACATATATATCTTTGTTTTTTTATCATTTTGAATTAAGTTTGTCTTCCATGCGACAGAAAGCTTTAACCCATTTGGGCAATTAAGGATAGTTTCTCTATCCCTAATAATTTCGCTTTCAGCAATGTTTTTTAAATCAGATATTTTTATATTAATCAGCTTTTGAATTAGGCTTTTATCTCTAATATCACTTTTATCAAAGCCGGTTCTATCAAATAAGCTGTTGTTAACGTTAAAAACACTTAAATCAGGCGACCAGATAATAATAAAAGCATTCACATCATCTAAAATAGCATATAAAGTGGCGATTTCATTCCTTTTAGTTGAAATCGTCTTTATTGAATATAAATGCATGGACAATAAAATCATAATTATAGTAAGCAAGCTATAAACACAAAGGCTTGCAATAGGCTGATGAAAAATCAAGAGACTGAGGTAAAAAACAGGCAAAGTAACAATCAGGTAAGCTAACGAAAAAATTGTATATTTTTTATGCTTCATTACTTCACCACTCACTTTCGCTCTGTTTAAATACGCATTGTAATATTTTTCATATGCAAGTATAATTATTATATACAATTAAGTATATCTTGTCAATTAAAAAGGGGAAATATAAAATATTCAGAAAATATGACAAAAATAATTAAACATTATCATTCAATTTTCACTTTAATATAATAAAATAAAATATATTAATTTAATAAAATAGAGAGGGGGGGCGTTGATATGAAAATGCTTGTTGTTGACGATGAAAAGAAAATCAGAGACGTGGTTCGCGAATATGCAGAATTTGAGGGCTTTGAAGTCAGCGAGGCACAGGACGGAATGGACGCAATTGAAAAAGTCAGGGATAATGACTATGACATAATCATTCTTGACATAATGATGCCGAGGCTTGATGGCTTTTCAGCCTGCAAGGAGATTAAAAAGCTTAAGGACATCCCTGTATTAATGCTTTCGGCACGGGGCGAGGAATATGATAAGCTCTTCGGGTTTGAGCTTGGGGTTGAGGATTATGTTGTGAAGCCCTTTTCGCCGAAGGAGCTTCTCGCGCGTGTTAAGGTCGCTTTAAAGCGGAATACGAAGGGCACAGCAATAAAAGAAGAGGTAATAACCCATGAGGGGCTAGAAATTAATTTCACCGCCCGAGAAGTAACGGTTGACGGCGAACGTGTTCCAATGACGCCGAAGGAATACGACCTTTTGTTTTTTCTCACAAGGAATATGAACGTCGCTTTGTCAAGAGAAAAGCTTTTGGAGGAGGTCTGGGGCTTTGACTTTTACGGTGATGACAGGACGGTCGATACGCATATTAAAATGCTTAGAAACAGCCTTGGGCAATATAGAAATCTGATAGTGACGTTGAGAGGAATGGGATATAAGTTTGAAAAAATCTAAAAGCCTGAGGGGCCATATATGGATATACTTCATGATTTTCACGATACTGATACTTTTATTCCTATGGCTTTTTCTTATTGTATTTCTTCAAAGCTATTATAAGGCGATGAAAATAAGAGACATCAAAAAAGCAGCATCGGTAATTTCAAATGCTTATGGGGCACAGAATTTTGAGGATATTCTTGAGCAGCTAGCCTTTGAAAACAATATGTGTATTGAAATCGAGGATATGTATGGACAACGGCTGTATTCGATTGAAATGATGGGCGGGAACTGTCTTATCCACAGGGATTTTGGCGTGAGACTCTATGGCTGGCGGCAGGAGCTAAAGGATAGCGCCAGCGGGGACTTATACTATTCCTTCGACGATGATAAGGTCAAAACCAAAATGCTTGTATATGGGAAGCTTCTCGGGACGAAGGATGACATTAAGGGATATATATTTTTAAACAGCTCTGTTGAGCCGATAGGTTCTACCTCAGCAATAATAACAGAACAGCTTTTTTATATTACACTCATTATTCTTGAGCTTGCGCTAATCAGCACGCTTTTCATTTCAAAAAAGCTTTCACGACCTATTATGAACATAACAAAATCAGCACAGGAGTTCGCCAAGGGTGATTATTCAGTTGTATTTGAGGGGAAAGAGTATCGTGAGGTTGAACAGCTCGCCGATGTTCTGAATTATGCTGGGAGGGAGATATCAAAGGTTGACGGACTGCGTCGTGAGCTGATATCAAATATTTCGCATGATTTGAGGACGCCGCTGACTATTATAAAAGCCTATGCTGAAATGGTGAGAGATTTGTCGGGGGAGAATCCGGTCAAGAGAGATGAGCATATAAAAATAATCATTGATGAATCGGACAGGCTCACTAATCTTGTGAACGGCCTCCTCGAGCTTTCAAAGCTGGAAAGCGGGAACAACAAGCTCGTTTATTCGGAATTCAGTATTCACGAAAAGCTTGACGAAGTGCTTGAAAGATATTCGATATATGAGGAGCGGGATGGATATAAATTTGAGCTGATAAAGGATGAGGACAGAGTTCTTTGCGCTGATGTGGCGAAAATTGAACAGGTCTTATACAATTTTATTAATAATGCTGTTAATTATTCAGGCGAGGATAAAAAAATCATCATCAGACAGATAAACAAGCAAAACTCAACACGAATAGAAATATCCGACAACGGAGAGGGAATCCCTCAGGAAAAGCTGCCCCTCATATTCGACAGATACTATCGTGAAAAAAAGAGCGAGCGAGAGGTTGTTGGCACAGGGCTGGGGCTTTCAATAGTCAAGGAAATATTAAAGCTTCATCAGTTCCCGTTCGGTGTTCAAAGCGAGATTGGGAAAGGCAGCACCTTCTGGTTTGAAATAACAAAATAAAAAAATAAACCCCCGAAAAGAAACTAATCTTTTCGGGGGAATTTTTATTTTATCTTCTCTTTTTCTTGTCAGCATAGCTTGGCTTATGCTTGTCCTTATAGCTTTGCCAGTCGACCATAAGTGGCCCGGCGATACATATCGTTGAATAAACACCGGTAACCATACCGATTGTCAGCGGGAAGGAGAAGCTCAGAATGGAGTCCACGCCGAATATCAAAGCGACGATACTAACAACAACCATAGCCATAATAGTGGACAAGGAAGTGTTAATAGAACGTGACAGCGACTGATTTATACTTGTATTTACAAGCTCCTCCATCGGCATTTTACTGCCGTATATTTTCTTATTCTCACGGATACGGTCATAAATAACAACAGTATCATTCATGGAGTAGCCGAGGATAGTCAGTGCAACAGCCATGAAGTTCGCATCAATTGGAATTCTGAAAATAACGAATGTCGCATAAACAATCAAAACGTCATGCAATAGAGCGATGATAGCCATTACACCGGAGGACAGACCGTTGATTCGGCTGAATCTCAAAGCAATGTATACAATCAGAACAATACACGCGAATATGAAAGCAACAAGACATTTTAAAAAGAATGACTGACCAAGCGCCGGATTAACGTCTGTTGAAGAAAGAAGGCTAAGATTATTCTGAGAAAAATCAGTCTTCAAGGTTTCAGTCAGCTTTGACTGAAGGTCAGAGGTCAGTCCCTTTGAGGATGAAAACGAAAGCTGAACATATTGAGAATTATCCGAGATACTTGAGCCCTTTGTTGCTGTTACTTCCTGTCCGACAACGCTCGACGCGGCACTTGCAATCTTTGAAGTATCTATATCTCCGGCGAAGCTGTAAGAGATAAGTGTTCCACCCTTGAACTGAATATCAAGCTTAACTCCAAAAATCGCAGTAAAAAGAAATGCAATCAGAATGATAGAAATAGAAATAATGTAGTATATTTTTCTTTTTCCAACTATATTATAGGTTTTTGTCATTTTTTACACCCCCATATAGTCTTGGATTTCTAAGTCCCTTGAATTTTGAAATTGATGTGAGCATTAGTCTTGAAGCCAACACACCGAATACGAAGTTCAGTATTACACCGATTAACAAGGTATAACCGAAGGAGTAAATAGCACCTGTTGTTGATGGACCAAACATAAATAATACAGGGTACATTAGCTTTGAGAATATGCTGTCTGGCGGGCCGAAGGCGCCCAGAAGAACAAGAGCAACGATGATTACAGTTATGTTACCGTCAAAAATAGCCGAGAAACCTCTTTGATATCCAAGCTCGATAGAGCCGTCGAGAGTCTTGCCCTTTCTGCTCTCTTCCTTGATACGCTCAAAGTTGATTACGTTAGCATCAACACCCATACCGATAGAAAGAATGATACCCGCCATTCCCGGAATAGTGAGAGTGAAGCTTGGGATGAATCCGAGGAAGCCGGAAATCGCAGCAATAGAACCGGAAACATGTCCGACAAGTGCGATAACAGCAACGATACCAGGGAGTTTGTAATATATAATCATGAAGATAGCAACGCAAATGAAAGCGATAATTCCTGAAAGAACCATTGCATCACGAGCACCCATACCAAGAGTTGGGTTTATAACATTCAGGCTTGAGGTTTCAAGCTTGAATGGGAGGGCGCCGGAATTGATTTTATCAGCGAGCTTCTTAGCGTCGTCGCCGGTATTAAAGCTCCCCGAAATTGATGCCTTCCCCTCGGTGATATGATTTTGAACTGTTGGATATGAGATACGAACATCATCCATCCAGATTGAAATTACGCCTTTGGTTGGAGCGAGTCTTGCTGTTGCGTCAGAGAATTTCTTTGCGCCGTCAGCTGACAATTCAAGAGAAACCTCATACTGCTTTGACTCGGTATTATAAACTGGAGCGGCTTTTGAAATGTCATTACCCTGAAGAATGATAGTGTCTTTAGTTACACCGGTTGGAAGCCCGGCGGCGTCAACCTCATTCCCCTCTCTAAAAGTAAGAAGCGCTGTAGCACCAATTTCCTTAACAGCCTGTTCAGGGTTAAAGTCCTCCTCCTCAGATTTCCATGGGAAGCGAACAATAATTCTGTCATTGCTATAGTCAACATATAGCTCGTTGTCAGTAATGTTTAAAGAAACGAGTCTTTGCTCAATAACAGTTTTGGCTGAGTCCATCTGTGAAGTGGTTGCGTCATAATTAGCAGGCGGTGAAAAAGTAACATCAACGCCGCCACGAATATCGATACCCCAACGGATATCAGATGTGCCTTTAATATATGTGGTTTTTATATCACCGTATTGCGAGCTAATACCGAACATTGTTAAGTAAGTGAAAACAGCAATGAATGCAGCTACAATAAAAAACACAGGTTTTTTAATATGTCGCACGTTTAATCCTCCTAAAATATTTTTGGTCAATAGAGTTTATTAATAATTTAATCGACACTCACTTAATAAGTATAGTATTCTTTAAGCAAAATGTCAATAACTTTAAGTTTTAACTATTGAGTTTTGTGGAACTTTTATTATTTTTGCTATACGGAAAGCTCGCCCTTTTCATTCAAAATATCCTGATTCGCATTTAAAACAGGTGCGACACATTTCTCAATGAATTCCTCAACCTGTTCAATGCTTCTGCCGATGAATTTCTCAGGCTTTAGGATTTCATCAACCTCTTCTCTCGAAATCATAAATGACGGGTCGCCAATAATCAGCTCGATGAGGTTGTTGTCCTTTCCTTCCTCCTTGACCGCCTTCCCAGCGGCAATAGAATGGGTTCTTAGCTTTTCGTGAAGCTCCTGCCTGTCCCCACCCTTTTTAACAGCGCTCATCATAATATTTTCTGTCGCCATGAAAGGAAGCTCTCTCATCACCCTTTGCTTTACAACCTTAGGGTAAACGACAAGTCCGTTAGTGACATTTAGCATAATGTTTAAAATTGCATCAATAGCGAGGAAACCCTCAGCAACGGCAATTCTCTTGTTTGCTGAGTCGTCAAGCGTCCTCTCAAACCATTGTGTAGCAGAAGTGAAAGCCGGATTCAGTGAATCTATCATTACATAGCGAGCGAGGGAGGTAATTCTCTCAGAACGCATTGGATTTCTCTTGTATGGCATAGCTGACGAGCCAATCTGATTTTTTTCAAACGGCTCCTCCATCTCCTTGAAGTTCGCAAGAATTCTTAAATCGTTCGAGAATTTGCTTGTGCTTTGAGCGATACCGCTAAGGGTTGAAAGAACCTGTGCATCTATTTTCCTTGAATAGGTTTGACCGGATACAGGGACAACGTCGTCGAAGCCCATCTCGTCGCAAATCATTTTTTCAAGCTGCTTGATTTTTTCTGAATCCCCCTCAAAAAGCTCAACGAAGGAAGCCTGTGTCCCTGTTGTCCCTTTTTGACCTAAAAGCTTCAGGGTTGAAATTCTATATTCAATTTCTTCAAGGTCCATTAAAAGCTCGTTGCACCATAGCGTTGCCCTTTTCCCGACTGTTGTGAGCTGAGCCGGTTGAAGATGGGTATAAGCAAGAGCCGGCATCGACTTGTATTTCTCCGCAAATTCAGAGAGCTGAGCGATTACGTTAATCAGCTTTCTTCTTACAACTCTTAGCGCCTCACGCATAACGATAATATCAGTATTGTCGCCGACATAACAGGAGGTTGCGCCAAGATGGATAACGCCCTTAGCGTCAGGACAGGCGACACCATATGTGTGAACATGAGCCATAACGTCATGGCGGACAAGCAGCTCACGCTGGGCTGCTTCCTCATAATCAATATTGAAAATATTCGCCTCAAGCTGGTCAACCTGATGCTGGGTTATAGGTAAGCCGAGCTTCATTTCAGCTCTGGCTAGTGCAACCCAAAGCTTTCGCCAGGTCGAAAACTTCATATCGGCTGAAAAAATATATTGCATTTCCTTACTTGCATATCTTGTGCAGAACGGGCTTTCATAGCTGTTAGTCATTAAATACACGCCTTTCAAATGTTAAGATATAATATAATATATTCTATCATAATTTTGTGAATTTAACAATATTTTTTAAAATCTTAGTGTTAAAGGACAAAAAAAGCGCCCCGAAAAAATCGAAGCGCAGCTTTATATATAATTATTTAACTGAGGTTTTTAAAACCTCAAGTCCCTTCTTTAGTTGAGCATCGCTGGTTTCATTCAGCTTAGCCAGGTCAGGCGCAGTATCGTTCTGAATAATAACCTCATAGTTAGGCTTTAAGCCGACACCGTTAAAGTTTGGGGTTTGAGAGGTCTGATACTTCGCAACAGTAAAGGTAACAGCACTTCCATCCAAAAGCTCATAGGTATTTTGCATTATGCCCTTCCCAAAGGTTGTTGCTCCGACCAGCTGAGCCTTCTGATAATCCCTCAAGGCAGATGAGAAAAGCTCAGCGGCACTGGCAGTCCTCGAGTTTGTCAAGACAACCATAGGAAGATTAACTTCGTTTGAATCAGAGGTTCCGAGAGATTTGACGCTTCCATCCTTATAGGTTGCGGAAGCAATTTCACCGGAAGGGAGAAGGATATCAAGCATTTTAATAGTCGGGTCCAAAAGTCCGCCGGGATTGTTTCTTACATCAAAAATTATTCCCTTAGCGCCGGAGGAGGTCACATTTTTTATGATAGAATTAAACTGGTCATAAGTTTTTGTATTGAATTCACTGATTTTAATGTATGCAATATCGCCAATCATCCTGGAGGTAACAGATTCAATAACGATTTCACGACGAGTCAGCGAAACTTCCTTATCGACACCCTGGCTTCTTATTGTTACATTAACAGCTGTCCCCGCATCGCCATAAATATTCTTCACGGATTTCTCATAGCCATCAGTCAGAACAGAAACACCATTAACAGCGACGATAAGGTCGTTCGCCTGAAGATTGCTCTCCTGTGCTGGTGAATTCGGCGTAATGTCTGAAATAAGAATATAACCGCTCTTATCCTGTGTAACAGAAACGCCTATCCCAATAACAACACCGTTATCCTCACTTTTTTCTTTTTTACTGTCCTCAGCTGAAGTATATCTGGCATATTTATCATCAAGGGCAACCATATAAGCCTGTGAAATCCGGTCTATAAGCTGCTGGTCCTTAACACTCCCCAGAAAATTCGCCCTAACATAGTTATCAATTTCGTCGAGCTTTTTATAAACCTCGGCACGCTCTTTAACACTTTGGATTTTGTCATTATACATCTGAAGAGAATAGCTTGTTGTTAAAATAAAAGTAATAGCGGCTATTATGGCAGCAATACTGATAGCGAATCCGATTGAAATCTTCTTGTTCATAAATAACTTCCTTCTGCTAATATTTAGCACCTGTTTTGCAAGCACATGCTCCCGTCATTCGGTCATAGAATGACAGGAGCGATTTTTTAAAACTTAGTGATTAATTAACTTTGCTAAAATAACCCATAGGGTCTCTTGCTACACCGTTGATACGGACCTCAAAGTGACAATGATAGCCGGTCGAGTCGCCGGTTGTTCCGGCATAGCCGATAACCTGACCCTTTGTCACCCATTGACCGACTGAAACAACAACATTGTTTTGATGCCCATATAGTGTCGAATATCCGCCGCCATGGTCAATAACAACATATTTTCCGTATCCAACGCCGGGAGTATATGAATTTGTAGCAACTATAACTCGACCTGAGTTTGATGCCACGATAGGCTGATTAAAGATACCGATGCCTGCCGCATTCTTGCCGGCTATATCAATACCTTTATGAATCGTCCCCCAACGAGGACCAAAGCCTGATGTAATAGTATAAAAACCCGGAACCGGCCAAGAGAATACACCGCCGACATAGGTTGGGTTGTTTGCATTCTGTTGTGCGATCAGCTTTTGAAGGTCACTTTCAATCTTGTCCTCCTGCGCCTTTAGTGCGGCGGACTGATTTTTATATGCCTTTTCTTCCTTTTGAAGATTTTGGATAGAATCGGCTGTCTGTGAATACAGGTTTGAAAGTGTGCCTAAATTCTGTGTAGACTGCTCCTTCGCTAAAACCTCTGCGGCTTTTTGCGTTTCAAGGTCAGTCTTGGTCGCCGCTATTTCATTTTTTAAGGAAATCAAATTAGTGATTGTATCATTATCGTGCTTTGCAACACGCTTTGAAAGCTCAAGCCTCATCAGCATATCATAAAAATCAGAAGAGCCGAGGAGAATGGAGGCGTAGGAATCGTCGCCTGAAAGATACATCGCTCTAAGCCTTTGATTAAAATCGCTGACACCGCTGCTTATTTCAGCTTCCTTTTGGGTTAGCTTTTTTTGTGTATCAGAAATCTGAACATTCAGCGCATCAATCTGCTGGTTCAAGGCTGTTATCAGCTTGTTCGTGACGTCAATCTGACTGTTTAGCGCCGCCTGCTTTTCTTTTTCTTTTGAAATATTCCCCTGAGTGGCGGCAAGCTTGCTTGCATTCTGAGTCTGCTGTTTTTTAAGGTCGTTTATCTGCTGTTGAAGCTGAGAAATTGACGCAGCCTCAGAACGAACAGTCTGACTGGATTGAGCGAAAAAAACGAAACAGACAGCGAATATTAGTGTTAAGGCTAAGCTCTTTTTGAGCCGGTTAAATTTCTTCATTTCAATCCTCCTGAATAATTTGTTTAATGAAGGCTTTTATACCTTCAAGTGCTTTCTTGTACTTATAATAGAGCCGAAAGAGCCAATTAAAGCACCAGCAAAAACATAAGCTAAAGCTACCTTCCAAAAAATCGAGTCAATAGGTAACAGGCTTGATGTTCCAAATGCATTTCTAAGAGTGATATTTGATGTCAGAACGTTATAGAACGCTTCATAAGCATAGCGTGTAACTAACAGTGCGCCCAGGGATGCGACAATGCCGATAGTCATCCCTTCAATAAAGAACGGAATTCTTATAAAATAATTCTTTGCACCAACAAATTTCATGATGTTGATTTCTTTTCTTCTTGAAAAAACGCTGGCTCGTGTCGTATTCGAAATAATAACCATACTAACGATAACTAAAGCGATAACAAGCGCAGATGAAACAATAGTAACAACATTTCGTATGTTAACCAAGAGGTCAGCGAAGTCGTTTGGTGACTTAATTGAATCAATATTATTCAGCAATGAGATACCGGAAACAGTTTCCTTCAGCTTAGAAATATCGTCAATCTTGACTCTGAAGGTGTTCGGGAGAGGATTGTTATCAGCATACTGGAACAAGTCCTGCTCGTCCGAGGTCATGCTATCCTTCATCGCCTTCCATGCTTCATCCTTTGAATGAAATACAGTTTCCTTGACATTCGGGATGCCCTGAATCTGCGTGGCTAGCTCGTCTATTGCGGTTTGGTTAGCATCATCCTTAATGACAACGACAACCTCGTTCTTATCCTCGATACCTCTTATAATTGTGTTAATATTAATTGTCGAAAGGACAGATAGGCCCACCATAAGAAGCGATACTAATATAATACAAAATGAAGCAAAGGACATCATTTTGTTTTTCCATATGCTACTCAAGCCTTGCTTGAGCAGATAATTAAAACTGCTTAACTTCATTATTGCCTCCAATCACTTCATCAAAGGCAACAGTGCCGGAGTTAATGTTAATAATTCTTCCACCGAAGTGTCTGACAATATCATGCTCATGAGTAACCATAAGAACAGTCGTCCCGCAAGCATTAATGCCCTTTAAAAGCTCAACAATCTCATAAGACAGAGCCGGGTCAATGTTGCCGGTCGGCTCGTCCGCGATAATTATAGCAGGGTCATTCACTAGTGCTCTGGCTAGCGCAACACGCTGTTGCTCACCGCCCGAAAGCTCGTGAGGGAACTTCTTCGCCTTATGCCCCAGCCCGACAAGGCTGATAACATAAGGGACACGGCTTCTTATATACTTCTGAGGGGCGTCGATTACCCTAAGAACGAAAGCAATATTTTCATATACAGTCATAGATGGAATAAGTCTGAAGTCCTGGAACACAACCCCTATGGTTCTTCTTAATTCAGGGATATGAGATTGCTTCAGTGCGCCGAGGTTATATCCATTAACATGAACATCCCCTGTTGTTGCACATATTTCTTTGAGAATTAGCTTAATGATTGTACTTTTCCCCGCACCTGAGGAACCGACAACAAATGCAAAGTCCCCATCATTAATTTTTAAGCTTACATTTTCAAGTGCCCTCACTCCACCCGGATAGGTGACAGACACGTCTTTAAATTCGACCAATTTTTACACCGCCTTAATCATTTTATAATTGAACAAAGATGTCAGCGTTACCGTGTTCAACAGGCGACGTTAGCGCAATTTAGAATTTAACTGGGTTTGCTGAAAGATACTTTTTAACCATTAGTGCAATTTTAAAAATAATCGCATGGTCAAATTCTCTTAAATCAAGACCAGTCAGCTTTTTAATTTTCTCAAGTCGATAAACAAGAGTATTTCTATGAACAAAAAGCTTTCGAGATGTCTCGGAAACGTTAAGATTGTTTTCGAAAAAGCGTTGAATAGTGAATAAGGTTTCGTGGTCAAGTGATTCAATAGAGCCTCTCTTGAATACCTCACGAAGGAAGGTTTCACAAAGAGTCGTTGGAAGGTGATAAATAAGACGAGCGATACCGAGATTGTCATATGAAACGATAATCTTGTCTGTGTCAAATACCTTCCCGACTTCAAGAGCAATCTGTGCCTCCTTGAAGGAACGAGCCAAATCCTTAATATTTTCAACAACGGTTCCGATACCAACGTTGATTCTTGTGTAAAATTCACTGCTTAATGTATCAGAAATAGAACGGGCAAGCTTTTCTAAATCCTTTGGCTCGACATTATTTCTCACTTCCTTAACGAGAACAATATCGGACTCGGTTATATTAAACACAAAGTCCTTATTCTTATCAGGGAAAAGATTTTGAATAACATCAAAAGCTGAGACATCATTTGAAGCAATACTTCGGATAAGAAGGATAACCCTGCTTACGTCAGAATTAAAATGAAGCTCACGAGCCTTAACGCCAACATCACCCGGCAAAACATTGTCAAGAACAATGTTCTTTATGAAATTGTTTCTGTCATATTTTTCGTCATAATACTGCTTTATGCTCGAAAGCGTGATAGACATAATGCTCGCATATTTAGCGGACACTTCGTCTGTTCCTTCAACAAAAACAGCATAGTCTGGCTTCATGTGTGCGCCAAACGGCTTATAGGTATATCCATCGCGGACAAAAATGTCGTGTGAATCGTTCAGGTCAAGAGAAACATATTCGTTTGTAGTGCCTATCTTTGAAAGGTCACTGCACGCAATAATAGCTGCGTTTTCGTCAATTACACCGATGACGCAATCAATTGCATCCCTCATCTGGTGTACTACACTCTGGAATAATCTGTTGGACATATTAAATATCCCCTTTTCTTGCATAATTTCAGTCAATACTATATTTGCTTTTCATTACTATAATACATAAAAAACAAACATTTTGCAAGACAAATCTCGTACAATTCGTCATAAAAATTATTCCAGTTCGGATAATTTTAATAATTAACCTGAATATATTACAAATTGTAACACATTATGCAAGATAATGTGTGAATAAATTATTAAATATTGCGATTATCGATATAAAATGTTACCGTTTTGCAAAAACAGAAGTAATTTTTGTAATCAAATTGTAATATATTGATAAAAACAAAAGGGACGATAAAAATCGTCCCCATAAAAAGTTATGTTTAAATTATCTTGCTTCTTCGCTGAAACCGCTTTCAACTAAATCAACTAAGCCATCAACAGCAGAATTTTCGTCAGAACCGTCTGCGATAATACGAATAGCAGTCCCGCCGACAATACCAAGTGAAAGAATACCAAGAAGACTCTTAGCGTTTACACGTCTTTCTTCTTTTTCAATCCAGATTGATGACTTGAATTCATTCGCCTTCTGGATAAAAAAAGTAGCAGGACGAGCGTGTAAGCCAACCTGATTTTCAACTGTTACATCTTTAACGTACATATTATACTCTCCAATCTTATCAATTGCTTCAAAAACAGTTATTAGAATTTCTCTTATTATACAAGTTATATTTTAGATAGTCAACTTAATTATATGTACAATACTGTGTATAACATAAAATTTCTGCTATTTGATTACTGACGGCAAAGCAACACATCAGTAATTTGTACAATATAACCAATAGTTTTTCAACATTCTAATTAAACTACATAAAAATTGCGTTGACAAAAAATGAAAAAGATAAAAATTTAACTAATCTGATAAGGTTGCCTTTAGTTCTTCAATAAACCTTAAATCATCATCATTCATGTTGTCAAAATCCAATAAATCCGGCCTTTTTAAAAAAGTATTCTCCAGCGACTTTTCATGGCGCCATTTTTGAATATTCGCATGATGACCAGAAAGCAAAACAGAAGGGACCTCTCTGTCGTCCCATACCTCGGGGCGCGTGTACTGTGGGTATTCAAGAAGGCCATTGAAATGACTTTCATCCTCAAAGCAATCAGCCCTAGATAAAACTCCGTCCAGCATTCTGACTATTGAGTCAACTAATACCAGCGCCGGGAGTTCCCCCCCTGTCAAAACATAATCACCAATGGAGATTTCCTCATCGACTATTTTTTCGATTATTCTTTCATCGACGCCTTCATAATGCCCACATAATATAAATATGCTGGGGAATTCAGAAAGTTCCTTTGCTTTTTGTTGTGTGAGCGGTTTTCCTTGAGGGGACATATATATTACATGAGGCTTCGCCTGTCCCTCGGTAACACTAGTGAAGCAGCGATAGATAGGCTCAGCCTGCATCAGCATACCCTGACGCTCGCTATACGGTGTATCGTCAACCCGCCTGTGCTTATCGAGGGTATAATCCCGTATGTTATGACAATTTATTGTGAAAATCCCCTTGGCTCTCGCTCGCCCGATTATGCTTTCAGAGAGGTATGCCTCGCACATATCGGGGAAAAGCGTCGCTATATTAATTATCATCGTCAAAAAGTCCTTTCAAAGGGCGAATGAGCATTTTTTTATTTTCAATATCGGTTTTAATAACAACATCGGCAATAGCTGGAATGTAATAAAATGTTCCTTCCTTTGTCCTAATGTGATAAACGTCATTTGCGCCCGTTTCACTCACGTCAGACAGCTCGCCATAGGACACCCCGGTATCAACGTCAATTACGTCAAGACCGATTAAGTCCTGAATGAAATAGGTGTTCTCGTCAAGCTCAACGTCGTCACGGCTGATATAAAGGATTTTGTTTCGAAGAAGGCTTGCCTGCTCAGGGGTTTCGACCCCCTCAAATTTAATAATAACAACGTTCTTCTGAACACGTGAGCTAGCCACATGGATTTCATCATTTCCCTTTGAGAGATAAAAGCTATCAAATTCGCATAGAAATTCTGGTGAGTCGGACCATGACTGAACACGGACCTCGCCCTTTATCCCCTGAACCGCAACAATTTTCCCCGCCTCTAAAAATTCATTCATAACAAGCTCCTATTATTTTATGTAAAGTTATATCTTATATTATAGACTGAAATGTCACTAAAAATCAATACAAACAAAAAACAGCCCCGAAAAGAGCTGTCATTTTTAAACTAAACAATGACTTCCGATAAACTAAAGGAATTCATTGTTATAGCTTAAATGAAGAGAAAAAATCTAGTCTATTTCAACCATGATTTTTTGGTTTATACGGGAAGCACCTGCGCGCATAACAGTTCGGATAGCCTTAGCGATACGACCTTGCTTGCCGATAACTCGCCCCATATCGTCGGGAGCAACGTGAAGATGATATATAACAACACCATCAGCGTTGGGCTCATCAACAACAACAGAAACCGATGACTTATCCTCAACCAGCTCTGTTACAATTGTTTCAAGTAATTCTTTCATTTTAACCCTCCTGTTGCTATAAGCTCATAAGGTAAAAGGCGTCAATTAAAGAACGCCGTTTTTCTTAAGAATATCCTTAACTGTTTCAGTTGGCTGTGCTCCGTTTGCAATCCACTTCTGAGCTTTTTCAGCGTCAACCTTAACAACTGATGGCTCCTTAGTTGGGTCATAGTAGCCTATTTCTTCAATAAATCTACCATCTCTTGGGTATCTTGAGTCAGCAACAACTATACGATAAAAAGGAGCTTTCTTAGCACCCATTCTTCTTAGTCTGATTTTAACTGCCATATTATAGTCACCTCCAAATTATTTGACTTTTATTTTAACCTCTTTTGAGGATAAAAGCGAGAAATTACATTCCGGGGAAACCACCGGGGAAGCCGCCGAGACCGGGAAGACTCATTCGCTTCTTACCTTTTCCGCCGCCGAATTGCTTCATCATTTTCTGCATTTGTTCAAACTGCTTTAAAAGACGATTCACGTCCTCAACCTGAGTCCCGCTACCTGTCGCAATTCTCCTCTTTCGGGAAGGATTGATAACAGAAGGCTTGGCACGCTCAATTATTGTCATAGAATGAATAATAGCCTCAGTTTTTTTAAGCTGAACCTGACCCTGGTCAAGTTCATCATCATTTAATTTATTACCCATCCCGGGAATCATTCCCAAAATAGATTTTAAAGAGCCCATTTTTTGAATTTGCTTCATCTGGTCTAACAGGTCGTTTAAATCAAAGCTATTTTCCTTCATCTTCTGAGCGAGCTTCTTAGCGTCCTGTTCGTTTACAGTTGTTGAAGCCTTTTCAATAAGAGTCAGAACGTCGCCCATTCCAAGAATTCTTGAAGCCATTCTTTCAGGGTGGAACATTTCGAATTCATCCAGCTTTTCGCCCATGCCGACGAATTTAATCGGCTTGCCGGTTACTGCCAAAACGGAAAGTGCGGCACCGCCACGGGTATCAGAATCGAGCTTTGTCATAAGCACGCCGTCTATTCCGAGCGCCTCGTCAAAGGCTTTCGCAACATTAACAGCATCCTGACCGGTCATTGCATCAACAACAAGCATTATCTCGGTCGGGGTAACGGCTGACTTGATATTTTTAAGCTCGCCCATTAGCTGCTCGTCGATGTGGAGCCGGCCGGCGGTATCAATAATAACAAGGTCGTTGCCATGGTCCTTAGCGTGCTTGACAGCCTCAGTCGCAATCTTAACAGGGTCGCCCTGACCCATTTCAAAAACCTTGACATCAGCCCTTTCGCCGACAACCTGAAGCTGATTGATAGCAGCAGGACGGTATACGTCACAGGCAACAAGCAAGGGACGCTTCCCCTGAGCCTTGAAATATTTAGCAAGCTTCGCACTGTGCGTTGTCTTTCCGCTACCCTGAAGTCCGCACATCATTATGATGCAGGGAGGGTGAGGTGGCATTTTTATCTTTGAATTAGCGTCACCCATAAGGGCGATTAATTCGTCATTAACAATTTTTATAACCTGCTGCCCCGGGGTCAGGCTTGATAAAACCTCTTCACCGACAGCACGCTCGGTAACCTTTGAAACAAAGTCCTTAACAACCTTATAGCTAACGTCAGCCTCAAGCAGTGCAAGGCGAACCTCACGCATCGCTTCCTTGACGTCATTTTCGTTTAAATGCCCACGCGACCTTAAACGTTTGAACACTGAATTAAGCTTTTCTGAAAGTCCTTCAAACGCCATACCGACACTCCTTAAATCAAATCTTCATTATCCTCTAAGCATTCAAGAATTCCTCTTGCATTGTTTGAAATAATTTTTGAATAGCTGAATTTTGTGCTTTCGTTATATATATTAGTTGCCTTGTCCTTTATATCATCAAGAATACCAGCAAGCTTTGTCATTTTATTAACCAAGCCAAGCTTTTGTTCAAGCTCAACGACGATTTCTTCTCCGCGCTTAATGCTGTCACGAATGCCCTGACGGGAAATATTCTCATGCTCGGCAATCTCAGAAAGAGAAAGGTCCTCGTTATAATAAAGCTCCATAACATTCTTTTGCTTTTCGGTCAACACATCGCCATAAAAATCAAGTAAAACAGAAAGATTTAAGTTTTTTGATACATTACTCACAATCTCACCTCATTAATTGTCGGAAAACGGATTTTTATGAATAAGTGTAAAGTAATTTACTTTACAATAACTAATTATACTGTCAAAGCTGTTAATTGTCAATAGCTTTTTCACATTTTTTTATAAGAATAATATTACATTCCAAAAGTAAAGCCTCCCTTTCGGGAGGCAATTTCAAAAGCATAATTAAAATTATCTTTGAGAAACGAAGTTTAGCGGATTCTGAGGCTGACCGAGATATCTGACTTCAAAGTGAATATGGTTGCCCTCAGATTGACCAGTGTTTCCGACATAAGCTATAACATCGCCCTTTTTAATGGATTGTCCTTGTCTGACTGCTAACTTCGAGTTATGACCATATAGAGTGGTCAGTCCGCTTCCGTGGTCAAGAATTACTGCGTTACCATAACCATAATACCAGCTCGCTAAGGATACCACGCCATCAGCGGCAGCATAAACAGGAGTCCCGTATGGTAATGGAATATCTATTCCCTTATGACCATTGTGCATGAAGTATTGTGAAATATATCCGCCATTCCCGCCAGCCGGCCATAGCATTCCTGAGCCTGAAGCATTAATTGCGGCTTGAGAAGCACCGAAGGATTTCGTCCCGATTGAGATTTTTCTGTCAACCGGAGCTTTTGTTACGTCTTGGCTTAAAACAGTTCTTGACTGCTCATAGTTGTTAACGTATGAAACCTCAGCCTTGACGTGAGCCGTACCGGAAGAGCCGGCAACAGTAACAACCTGTGTGCCCTTATATTTTGAAGCGTCATTAACACTGACAGTATTAAAAGGAAGAGATATATCATATTCCTCTGTTCTCTTAACCCTGACAGAAGCATAAGGCTCAGCTCTGTTAATCAGGATTTTGTCGCCGACGCTGCATCTTGTTTCGATGCTTGGGTTCATGGCTTTAAGGTTGTTATAGGGAATACCAACCTTTTGAGCTATAAGCGAAGGGGCGTCGCCTTCAACAACTGTATAATAGGATTCAACCTGCTTTTGTCCCTGAAGCTTTTGAACAATAGATTCAGGGGTAACCATTCCGTTGGCTAGGAACAAGCCGTCTTTAAATTCAAACTTGTCAACAAATTCAACTGTTTCGCCGGCATTGTTTGTTTTAAATTTATTAAGAATTTCATTTAATGCTGCCTCAACCTTGGATTTGTCAGTGACTGCTCCGCTGAACTGGTCATTAATATAAAATCCATAAGCCTTGGTTAAATCAACATCGGAGGTGCTGATAAGCTGGTCTGTCAGCTGGTTTGCATCAGAAACCTGAGTTTCAGCGGATAGCTTTTGAACAGAAAGCTTAGGAACAATCTCAATTTCCTTATCGCCCTTAACGTATGTTATACGGTCCTTCATCATTTTTTGAGCTTCGTCAAAAACAGCTTCATTTTTAATATAGCCAACGACCTTGCCGTTGCATTCAACGCTGATTCCATAAGGAACATTCGTCGCATATCCAATTAGATTAACCAAAAATACAACACAGATAACAGGGGTGGCATAGTTGAAAATTGTGATACAAGCTCTTCTTCTGCTCCAGAAGCTCTTCCCGACCGTGGAAACATAAAGCCCAACAGCGGGGAAAATGCCAGCCGAATTTCGCTTTTCAGAGAATGCCTGAGATAATGCTTTAAAATAAGCTGATATTTTTTGGCGCTTAGCTAGAACATAACCCTTCACCGAACGAGAAAGCTTTAAAACCAATACTAACGCCTTAATGTAAACATATTTAATAATTTTCTTTAAAACCTTCATTGCTTTATATAAAGCATATCTTCCGAAATGGAAAATGTGTGCGCCTAAATTCGTCATAAATTTAACGTACGATTTTTTTGCGTTTTGGAATAGCGCAATTAGTCCGGCAGTTTGTCTATCTGGCAATTTTTCAATTTTTATTTTCTTATTTTTCAATGCCATAACAACAACTCCTTTCTATTTATTACAAATTAGTAACAACAGTAACATTATAGCAAGAATCTGTTAAAATGCAAGGCTTTTAAGCTGAAGTTAATTAAAATATTAAAAAAATCATAACAAACAACAAAGAGCTCAGACTATTTTTGTGCAAAATGCCATGAGTAATCAAGCATTTCAGGCGAGTAATTTTCCAAAGCCTTTAAAATCGGGAGCACGTCTTTTTTAGCATTTTCTAAATCATGCTCAAGATAGTTCCCGCATTCAACCTCACTATAGCCAGGGATTTCGCCTTCAAAATTTATAATACAAGTCAGAGCGTCCTTGACCAGCTGAATCGCATTTTCATGTGACATGTTTCGTGTGAGAAGATAAAAGCCTGTCCGACAGCCCATAGGCCCGACGTATATAACCTCGTCAGACAGCTCAGAGCTTCGTGCGAAGGTTGCGAAAATATGCTCGATAGTGTGCATTGATGGGTTTGAGAGATAAAGTCCGCCGTTTGGCTTCACCATTCTGATGTCATAGGTCGTAATATCCCCGTCTATTCTTGAGACATACATTCCGACACCGAATTTTCTGTGGTCAACCTGAAAGCTGGCAATTTTTTTCATAATATTTCCTCCTGTAAATAAGTTACAAACAGGTTACGAGTGTAACCAATTTTTGTTTTCTCTAAATATAGTATAATTTGATATATTTGGCAAAATAATGTCCTATGAATTGAATAGCTGCTCAATTTCAAAGGGTAAGGGAGAGGCGAGGGATATTTTTACACCGGTGACAGGATGTGAAAAATTAATCTCGCCACAATGCAGTGCCTGTCTTGAAATATCGGTGGTGTCACCGCCATACATATCGTCACCGGCCAGAGGATGCCCGATATGAGAAAAGTGGACACGAATTTGATGAGTCCGCCCTGTTTCAAGCTTAATATTCAAAAGAGTGTATTTAGCACTTGTTTTGACAGCTTCATAATGGGTTATTGCGGGCTGACCGTTTTCACAGACACAGCGTGTGATAATTGAGTCGCCCATTCTCCCGATTGGTGCATCAATTGTTCCGCTCAAGGTAATTATCCCACAAGCTACCGCAAAATAAGTTTTTTCAAGACTGCCTTGAAGCTTGACGGCTGAGAAACGGTTTTTCGCCACGACGCAAAGCCCGGAGGTATCTCTGTCAAGTCGATTAATAGGGCGAAAGGTCAGCCCACCGCAGTGGTGAGCGAAAAAGTTGCCCAAGGTGTCGTCGAGGTGCTTATGTGACGGATGAACCGGCATAAAAGCCGGCTTGTCAAATACAATAACATCTTTGTCCTCAAAAACAACAGGAACATTCAGCCTTGAGTTTTCGGTCAGAACCTTTTCGTCCTCAAGAATAATTTCTATAATATCGCCGACAGAAACGATATCGACAGTCCGGGCGTGAGCGCCGTTTTTTGTTATTCCGTCGGAGACTTGCTTTAGCTTTGCTATCAGACGCTTGCTTGTTCCGTTTGAGGTTAGGACGTGAAGGACAGTTTTCGCATCAAGTTCATTGGTGACGCTAAAAGATAGCTTTCTCAAAATATACCTCGGTTAGCTTTTGGTTGTTTGTGGAGTGGGTGCGTCAAGCTTCATGGTCAGGGCAATACGTTTTCTTTTTGCGTCAATTTCGAGAACACGAACCTTCACAACATCCCCGACCTTTACAACCTCAAGAGGGTGCTTGATATACTTGTTGCAAAGCTGTGAAATGTGAACAAGTCCGTCTTCATGAACGCCTATGTCAACAAATGCACCGAAGTCGATGACATTCCGAACTGTTCCCATCAGCTCCATACCTGGCTTTAAGTCGTTTAAATCCATTACATCACTGCGAAGAAGTGGTGGGGGAAGCTCGTCACGAGGGTCACGACCCGGCTTTTGAAGCTCTGAAATAATATCCTTTAGCGTCGGGACACCAATACCAGCTTCGTCCGCAATTTTATTTAATCCTATTGCTTCCGCTTTTTCAGAAAGCTCAGAAATCTTCCCCGCCGATAAATCATTCAGCCTGAATGAGCATAAGTCTAAAAGCTTTTGTGCCGCCGAATAGCTTTCAGGGTGAACGGAGGTGTTATCGAGAGGGTTTTTCCCGTTGTGAACTCTTAAGAAGCCGGCGCATTGCTCATATGCCTTCTTCCCAAGCTTTGCAACCTTTAAAAGCTCCTTCCTGTCACTAAAGCTTCCGTTTTCCTCACGATATACAACAATATTCTTAGCGACGGTTGCGTTAATTCCAGCTATATATGAAAGAAGCGAATGCGAGGCAGTATTAAGGTCAACGCCGACAGAGTTAACGCAGTCCTCAACAACGCCGGAGAGAGCCTCGTCCATTCTTGCCTTAGGCATATCGTGCTGATATTGTCCGACACCTATTGCCTTAGGGTCAATTTTAACAAGCTCAGCCAGAGGGTCCTGAAGTCGTCTTGCGATTGAAACGGCACTTCTGAGTGAAACGTCAAATTCAGGGAACTCGAGAGCGGCGAGCTTTGAAGCAGAATAAACCGACGCACCCGCCTCAGAAACAACCATATAAGTCACCTTTTGAGGGATTTCCTTAATCAGCTCAGCGACGAAAACCTCACTTTCGTGAGAGGCTGTTCCATTCCCGATAGCAATTGTTGTGACACCATGCTTTGAAATAAGCGACTTGAGCTTTTCCTTAGCCTCGGCTACCTTGCTTTGAGGAGGGGTAGGATAGACAACAGTTGTGTTTAAAACCTTCCCCGTATCGTCAACGACAGCAATTTTACAGCCTGTCCTGTATGCTGGGTCAAGCCCGAGTGTTACAGTGCCCTTCACAGGGGGCTGCATAAGTAATTGACGGAGGTTCGATGAAAAAACCTTTATTGCCTGCTCACTTGCATTAGTGGTCAGCTCGGCTCTTATTTCACGCTCAATTGACGGATATATCAGCCTCTTATACGCATCCTCACAGCAAGCCTGAACAAGTAAACCGCATGGCGACTGGTTCTTAACATATTTAGTTTCTATTAGTCTTGTCATATCGCTTTCTTTAATATCAACAGAAACCTTTAGTATGTTTTCCCTTTCGCCTCTGTCAATAGCGAGGACTCTGTGCTGGGCGATTTTCGCCACAGGCTCTGAATATTCATAATAATTTCTATAAACGCTGTCCTGTTTATCGTCAACAGCCTTTGAGGAAATGACAGCATCACGCAGGAATGACGCTCTTATGCTTTTTCTTAGTCCGGCATCGTCGGAAATGTTTTCAGCAATAATATCACAAGCTCCGGCAATAGCCTCGGAAGTTGAATTAACGCCTTTTTCTTCGTTTAGGAATTCCAGTGCCTTTTCTTCAGGGCTTGAGCTTTTGTCTTGAGAAAATATGAAATCGGATAGTGGCTCAAGTCCCTTTTCACGGGCAACAGAAGCTCTTGTTTTTCTCTTTGGCTTGAACGGGCGATAAATATCCTCGACCTCAGCGAGAGTGACAGCATTTGAAATTGACTTTTGAAGCTCGTCCGTCATTTTTTCCTGTTCGGTGATAGAAGCGACAACCTCGTCCTTTCTCTTGACTAAATTTCGAAGATAGCTAAGCCTGTCATTCAGCTCGCGAAGAAGCTGGTCGTCAAGCGAGCCGGTAACTTCCTTTCTATAACGAGCGATAAAGGGAATAGTGTTGCCCTCGTCTATCAGCTTGACGGTCGCGTCAACCTGTTCAAGTCTGAGAGAAAATTCTGCCGCTAGTTTTGCGTTGATTTCCATGATTTAAAAACCCTTTCTTTTGTCAAAAAATCTAAAATAATTTAGTTTTTATCGTATTGATATGGATACCTTCCGAGTATTTCAAAGGCGTTTGAGCGCTGCCACATTGAGGCGGTGATAAGGACCTCATAGCCCTTCCCGAAATCGCATGAAAACTCCATCGGCTTGAGCTTTGGTAATCCGAAGCAGGAAAGGGAATTCATGATAATCCCGCCGTGTGTTATAACAGCGCAATTCGTCAGCCCCTCACTCATCATGTCCTTAATGATAATTTCTATCCCATCATAACATCTTTCAACCATAGAACGCAAGCTTTCGCCGTTTGGGGGCGGGTTATCAAGCCCCCCTTTAAGCCATTCTTTAAAGTCCTCACGGTTGACAAGCTCGCTAGCCGACCTCCCCTCGAAATCGCCGAAGTCCATTTCTCGAAGCTCATTTATATCAGCAGTATAAACGCCCGGGAACAGAATGCTTGAGGTCTGAACGCATCTGACTAGCGGGCTTGTATAAACCTTTTGAACAGAAGAATAGTCCTCAGTCTCCAGCTGATGAAGCAGCTCGTTTTTGCCATCATTACAAAGCGGCATATCGGTAACGCCAATATAAGAACCGTTCAGATTAGCTTCAGTTTTCCCGTGGCGAATGAATTTTAAGTGGTAACCTTTCATAATTCGACTCCTTATTTGAATATATTATACAAAAAACCAACAAAACATTTATCGACTTTTTTAGTCCTTAATACTTTACAAATTGTAAGAATTGGTATATAATTTACTGTACGTTGACATATGTCGGTTTTTGAAATATAAAACCGATAATTTTTTCTAAAAGGGGTGTTTTAGGTGAATTCAGATTTTTCTAGAGTTTTAACGCTGTTGAGAAAAGAAAGAAATATCAGTCAGAAAAAGGCTGCTATTGATTTAGGCGTTTCTCAGGGACTGTTATCTCACTATGAAAAAGGGAAGCGTGAATGCGGACTTGATTTTCTTGTTAAGGCTGCTGATTATTATACTGTTTCCTGCGATTATTTACTAGGACGCTCTCCAGAGCCACAGGGGAAGACAATTTCCGTTGATGAAATTTCTGAGGACGACTCAGCCTCAAGGGATAAAATCGGCGCCGGCGGGGTGATGGTTACTTTTAATAAAAAGCTCATCATCAATTCTGTTCATGTTCTGTTTGCACTTTTACAAAAATGCAAGAGCACAACGCTGATTAAAGAAATATCAAGCTATATAATGCTCTCTATCTATCAAATGTTCAGGATAGTCTATTCTGCGAATCCGAAAAATGACCAGAACTTTTTCACTGTACATAAATCAATTTCGACCGGGGTTTCAAATGCGGCAATGTCCTTAGCTCAGTCAACGGCAAATGCGGCAGCAAAAGGGATTGAAATAAACGGGAATGACTCTTTAAAGGAGTTTGAAGATTTATTTATCACCACGACAACATTATCGGAGGAATTTCCCAGTCACTATTCTTCGATGGTGAATTTAATTAAAAACAGCGAAGCGAAAATTCAGATGCTGACAGGCTTAGATAAATAGTATTACTATTCTAACACTTTTGCACTGAAATTTCAAATAAAAAATTTTTTATTAATTGCTTATTTTTGATAAGATGGAGGAAAGAAGATGGATATCGCATCCTTGTCAACCTCAATGGCAATGCAAAAGCTTCAATATGCCATTTCAACAAGCGTAATCAAAAAGGCTATGGACCAGCAGGAAATATCCTCACAAGCTTTAATTGAAGGGATTTCAAAGGCGAATCCCGTTAAGCCGTCATGCACCTTTGGGCAAAAATTTGATATTAGAATTTAGTCTCAATGATGCTGACATTTTTTTGTCAGCTTTTTTCATTTTGAAAGAAAATATATCATTAGAAATACAAGGTTAATTTTACTTGAAATTCATATTTTTATAATAAAATATGGTTATTATATTAATAATGAAATGTAGTTTATCCGAATGGATAATGTTTTATAGAAAGGAAAGAGAACGTATGAAGCTAAAGGGTATTAAAATTCCACATAATAAAACGACGCAGTTTTCAAAGACCTTGTCCCTCGACCTTCCAAAAAAAGTATACATACCTCTTTTACAGAATATGGGGGCGGAATGTGAGCCTGTTGTTGACGTTGGCGATATTGTTTTTGTGGGACAGAAAATTGCTGACTCCGGCGAATTCATGAGCACACCGGTTCATTCAAGCGTTTCGGGGAAAGTCACAGCGATAAATACACAATTGCTTCCAAACGGGAGAAGCTGCAAGGTTTTGGAAATCAGAACAGACGGGCAGCAGACTGTGTCGGGTCAGGTTGTTCGCCCTCATATTATAAATAAGGAGAGCTTTGTTCATGCAATCAGAGAGAGCGGCTCCTGCGGGCTGGGGGGAGCGGGCTTCCCGACTCACGTCAAGTTCAGATATGATGAAGAAAAAACCCCGATAGATACTCTTGTAATAAATGCGGCGGAATGTGAGCCGTATATCACCTCTGACTATCGTGAAATGATTGAAAATCCGGAGGATATTGTTGACGGGATTAAACAGGTTTTAAAATATCTTAAAATCGAAAAGGCAATGATTTGTATAGAGGATAACAAGCCTCAGGCAATCAAAAAGCTGCTTCTGTTAACTCATCACAACCCTCAGATACACATCGTTTCGCTGAAAACTTCATATCCTCAGGGCGCTGAAAAGCTCATTGTTTTTTCAGCGACGGGGCGTATTGTGAAGGAGGGTGAGCTTCCCTCAAATCAAGGGGCAATCGTTCTGAATGTTTCGACTGTCAGCTTTATTGGGAGATATCTAAGGACAGGGATGCCACTGATAGAAAAGAGAATTACCGTTGACGGTGATGCTGTATCAAATCCAATAAATGTATTCGCTTTGATGGGGACTCCTGTTTCAAAGCTTCTTGATTTTGCTAAGGCTGACAAGGAGGCTATCAAGAAACTTATCGCCGGCGGCCCGATGATGGGGACCTGCCTCATTGATACGGAAACACCGGTGGTTAAAACCTATAATGCTATTCTGGCATTAAAAAACGATAAAAAACAAAAGCAGCCGACTGCTTGTATCAGATGCGGAATTTGTATGAGGGCATGCCCCATGAATCTAATGCCGATGGAGCTTGAAAAGGCATATGACGTTAAAAATGCTGACCTATTGAATGAGCAAAAGATTATGCTTTGTATGAACTGTGGGTCTTGCTCATACGCTTGCCCTGCTTCCAGAAAGCTTTCAGAAAAATTTCAGCTTGCCAAAGGGCTTATCCCAAAAAAATAAATTATAATTATTGGAGTAATTGCAGAAAGGATTGATGATTTTGCAAGGCTTGACGGTTTCATCTTCACCACATATAAAAGCACCGGTCACAACCCAGATGATTATGGGTATTGTGCTGATTTCACTACTTCCATCAGTTGTTGCGTCGGGGATAATTTTCGGCGGGAGAGCTGTCCTTGTTATCGCGACGTCAGTTGTGTCCTGCGTTTTGTGGGAATATTTATCACGACTTGTTTTTAGAAGAAGCAGAACAATATCAGACCTGAGCGCTGTTGTCACCGGCGTTCTGCTGGCGATGAACCTCCCTGTGACTATTCCGCTTTGGATGGTTATTATCGGCTCATTTGTTGCTATTGTTATTGTGAAACAGCTTTTCGGCGGGCTGGGGCAGAATTTTGCTAATCCGGCTATTGTTGCCCGAATTGTCTTATTTGTTTCCTTCGGCGCTGAAATGACACGCTGGGTCAAGCCTTTTTATTATAACAACGGCGTTGACATGGTTACATCCGCCACTCCTCTTGTATCGGGGGACGCATCATACATCTCCTTGTTTTTAGGGACAACGGGTGGCTCTCTCGGAGAAACCTGCTCTCTGACACTTTTAATAGGCGGGATTATCCTTGTCGTTACCAGAATAATAACACCGACTACGCCTCTTGCCTTCATCGGGACAGTCGCTGTCATGACTTGGATTTTCGGCGGCGACCCGTTGTATCAGGTGCTTTCCGGCGGGCTGCTGCTTGGTGCGATTTTTATGGCGACAGATTATTCAACCACTCCATTAACGCAGTCGGGGAAGTTAATTTTCGGCATAGGCTGCGGGCTTGTTACCTTTGCAATTAGGCAATGGGGAGGAATGCCTGAGGGGGTTTCATTCTCTATTCTGTTGATGAATATTATTACGCCTTATATAGATATGGCGACGAAGAAAAAGCCTGTCGGTGCTAAAAAGCCCGAAAGAAAAGTCAAGGAGGGCATATAGTCATGAAAGAAAAAATGATGCCCGCACTGGTTTTGACAATTATCTGTATCGTTGTTTCAGGGCTTCTTGTTTTTGCTTATAATTTCACAAAGACGGACAAGACGGGTCAGCTTAGTCAAAAGCAGATTGATGCTTGTGTGATGGCTTTCGGACAGAGCAACTATAAGATGCTCCAAAAGGGCGGAAAGCCAATGACCTTTAAGCAAGTCACGAATGTCATAACAGACGAACTTAAAAGCAACATTATTTTTGAGGTTGTTGCCGACGGATACACAAAGGATGGGATTGATGCTGTTATTGGACTTGACAAGAGCGGGAAAGTGACGGGAATAGGTATAGTCACACTAAAAGAAACCCCGGGGCTTGGGACAAAGGTGACCGACAAAACCTTCCTCGACAAGTTTCTAAAGGCGGATGAAACAACTGATTTGAACAAAATTGACTCAATCACAGGTGCGACATATTCCTCAAAGGGAATTAAGAGTGCTGTTGAGATTGCTTTAAAAACCTATAACGATAACAAGGAGGCGATTTTAAGTGAGTTATCTTAAATCTTTCACACAGGGAATAATTAAAGAAAACCCTGTTCTCGTTACCTTGCTTGGAATGTGCCCAACTCTTGCCGTGACAACAATGGCGAAGAACGGCATAGGAATGGGGCTTGCAACTACCTTCGTTCTTCTCGGCTCAAACATAGTGATTTCGCTATTAAAAAATGTCATTCCGAAGTCGGTCAGACTTCCATCCTATATTGTTATCATAGCGGGGTTTGTTACGCTTATTGAGTTTTTAATGAAGGGCTATGCCCCTGACCTTTATGACAGCCTCGGAATTTTTCTTTCACTGATAACAGTCAACTGTATAATTCTCGGGAGGGCTGAGGTTTTCGCCTCGAAGAACAATGTGTTCAAGTCAATCCTCGATGCGCTCGGTATGGGTATCGGCTTTTCTCTTGTGCTTTTCCTGATGGGCTCGATAAGAGAAATTCTCGGCTCAGGGACATGGATGGGATATAATCTCTATTTGGAAACCCCGATGACCTTATTCATAATGCCGGCTGGCGGGTTTTTCGTTCTGGGGATTATTATTGCAGTGGTGAACAAGGTCACAAAGAGAAGATTCAAGCGTGAATTCGGTTGTGACAACTGTCCTAACGCTTCCGCTTGTAATGAAATTCAGACAGATGTAAAGACCATCTCGTATGAAGGGAGAGATGACGAATGAAGGAGTTCTTTGTAATACTTCTTAGCGCAATCTTAGTTGACAACTTTGTTCTTTCAAAATTCATGGGCATCTGCCCTTTCCTTGGCGTTTCAAAGAAAATCAACAGTGCTGTGGGCATGGGCTTGGCTGTTGTTTTCGTAATGGTTAGTGCGACCGCTGTCACATACCCTGTTTTTACTTATCTTTTAAAGCCTTTTGAGCTGGATTATTTAAGGACAATTGCATTTATTCTCATTATTGCTCTCTTCGTTCAGCTCGTTGAAATTGTTTTGAAAAAATCTATTCCGGCTCTTTATAAAGGGCTTGGTGTATATTTGCCGCTTATTACGACAAACTGTGCAGTACTTGGCGTTACATTAATAAATATTGACAAAAACCTCACCTTCCTTGGGGCAATGACGAATGCACTTGGTGCCGGGCTTGGCTTCACACTTGCACTGATTTTATTCTCCGGCGTCAGAAAAAGGATGGAGAATTGTGACATACCCGAATCTTTTAAAGGAGTTCCGATAACACTTGTTGCGGCCGCTATTGTTTCGCTGAGTTTTATGGGCTTCGCTGGAATTGTATAACAATAAGTAAAAAAGAAACGATATTATACAGAATGGAGATGGAATATGTTTGGAACTTACATTCTACCTATACTAATTTTCGCAGCGCTCGGTATAATTGCCGGGGCTTTGCTGACGCTTTTCTCAAAGGTCTTTGAAGTTAAAACTGACGAGCGGTTTGAACAGCTCAGCGAGGCATTGCCACAGATTAACTGTGGTGCGTGCGGGTTTTCCGGCTGTAATGAATACGCAAAGGCAATCCTCAACAATAATGAAAAGACGAATTTATGTAATCCGGGCGGCGATGCAACCTCAAAGAAAATCAGCGAGATTCTCGGGGTTGAATTTTCTGATGTTATTGAACAGGTTGCATTCATTCATTGCTCCGGTGCTTGCAACGTCACCTCCACGAAATATAACTTTGAGGGGACGCAAAGCTGTGTCGCTTCGAACAGGTTTTATAACGGTAGCAAGGTTTGCACAAGCGGTTGTCTTGGCTTTGGCGACTGCCTGAGTGTTTGCCCGAATAATGCAATTATTCTGAAGGATGGCATCGCCGTTGTTGACAACACCCGTTGCGTTGGCTGTGGGCTGTGTGTTAAAGCCTGTCCTAACAAGCTTATCACAATGAAGCCCTTGACTCAGATTTTTGACGTTGCCTGTTCTTCAACAGAAATAGGCAGAGTGACAAAAATGGAGTGCAAGGTTGGCTGTATCGGCTGTAAGATTTGCAAAAGGGAATGCCCGTCACGAGCAATTAAGGTCGATAATTATTGTGCGACAATTAATTATCAGAAGTGCACACAATGCGGGAAATGCGCTGAGGTTTGCCCGACCGGTTCTATCGTGAAGATTGAAGCATAATATGGATATAGTTAAAAAGATAGCGAGACGGATTGTTTTACAATATAAAGTCTTTATCGCCATAGCGATATATGTTTTTGTCATGTGGATAACCGGCATTGGCTGTATATTTAAATGGCTGACGGGAATTCCATGTCCCGGCTGCGGGCTGACGAGGAGCTGTGTTGCTTTTTTGGAGCTTGATTTCGCAAAAGCATTTGAGTATCACGCACTCACCTTAATAATCATACCATTTTTATTTTACATTATTATCGGGAAAAAACCATTATTTAAAAGCATAAAGATAGAAATGATCAGCTATATATTAATAACGACTATTTTTATAGCATATTATATATTTAGACTATTTTTCACAAAAAATGACATTATATATATTGACATAAATGGAAGCGTTGTGTTAAAATTAGTTAAAACTATAAAGGAGATGTATTTATGATTCAACAGAGAAGTTTGGCAACCTACATTTTGCTCAGCATTATCACATGCGGGATTTATTCAATAGTTTTCTGGTACAACTATACAGAGGACGTAAACAAGGTTTGTCAGGGTGATGGACAGGAAAGTCCAAATTACATAGTTGTTTGGTTATTATCAACTGTAACATGTGGCATTTACGGAATTATTTGGTTTTACAAGCAAGGTAACAGACTACAGACAGCAGGACCAAGATATAATATTCAAATTCAGGAAAATGGAACTTCTATTCTTGTGTGGATGATTTTTGGTTCGCTATTATGTGGAATCGGATATTTTGTTGCAATGAATATTTTCATTAAGAATATGAATGCGATTGCAATGAGCTATAATAACTCTTTTGGAAGATAAGAAAAATAAGGCAAACTAACATAAAAACACCCACTGTTGTGACTATTCAACAGTGGGTGTTTTTAGAAAAGAGATTTTTTAGCTGGGGTTAAGCTAAAAAATGAGTATGCCAATTCTGCCGTCTGCAAAGCGGAATTAGCAGCAACTTTGGGAGTTTTCCCCGAGTAATAATATAAAGGAGTTTGGATAAATAACCTTTGTGGCTTAAAGTTATTTATGTATGATTTAGTTGCTGATATCATGATACTGCTTGTATGTGATATGTTTGTGATAATCATAAGAAATTATATTGAAAATATAAACAAAATCCGGTGAACAAATTGTTCCCGGATTTTTCAGTTGAGGATGCCTTCGCCATTTTTTTTGAACAATAGATTGACCTGCTCCAAAAGCCCGCTGTTTTCAGAAGAAGAAAGCTCAGGGTCACATGAAATGAGCTTTTTCGCAACATCCTGCGCAGTATGAAGGACGTCGAGGTTTTGAGCCATATTTGCTATTTTAAGCTGAGGCAAGCCATGCTGCTTGCTGCCGAAAAAGTCGCCCGGTCCACGCATTTTTAAATCCTCCTCGGAAATAACAAAGCCGTCAGAGGTTTTCGAAAGGATTTTCAGCCTAGCCTTTGATTCCTCGTTGACATTGTCGGTCACAAGAATGCAATAGGACTTATGCTCGCCCCGACCGACACGACCTCTGAGCTGATGAAGCTGTGAAAGCCCGAAGCGGTCAGCGTTTTCAATCAGCATAACAGAAGCATTCGGGACGTCAACGCCGACCTCAACAACAGTCGTTGAAACCAGGAGGTCGGTTTTATGCACCTTGAATTCAGACATAATCTTTTCCTTTTGAGCGGCTGAAAGCTTACCGTGCAAAAGCCCAACTCTAAAATCCCTGAAAGCACCGGCCTTTAATTTCTCGGAATATGCCGTCACCGCTTGTAATTCATTCTCACTTTCGTCAATCACAGGGCAGACAAAGTATGCCTGTCGCCCCGCTGAAAGCTGTTCTATGACAAAACTGAAAGCACGCTCGCGGAGCTTCCCCGTCACCGCATAGGTTTCAATCGGCTGACGGCCCTTCGGAAGCTCATCAAGGACTGAAATGTCTAAATCTCCATATATCATGAGGGCAAGAGTCCGAGGGATTGGGGTTGCCGACATGACCAGCTTGTGAGGATTTTCGCCTTTTTCAGCCAGCGTTGCTCGCTGTTCAACGCCGAAACGATGCTGCTCATCAGTAATAACAAGCCCCAACCTCTGAAATTTTGTTGATAGCTGAACGAGCGCATGAGTCCCGACAATAACAGAATATTCACCGTTTTCGATTGCGAGCTTCAGGCTCGATTTTTGCTTAGCTGAAAGCGAACCGGTCAGCAGACAGCAGCTCACGCCGAGTGGCTCGAGAAAGCTTTTCAGCGTATCAAAATGCTGTGAGGCTAGAATTTCGGTTGGCGCCATCAGTGCTGATTGGCTGCCGTTCCTATACGAAAAATAACAGCAAGCGGCGGCAACGGCAGTCTTCCCCGAGCCAACATCGCCCTGAACAAGACGATTCATCGGGAACTCGCCGCACATGTCACTAGTGCAGTCAGAAACAGCAGATTTCTGCGCACCAGTCAGCTCAAAGGGCAGGTTTTCAAAAAATCCGCTCATTTCCGTCTTTCTCATCCTGAAGCCTGTTTTGGAACGATTTCTCCCGCGGAGCATGAGCATCCCGAGCTGCAAAATCAAAAGCTCATCAAAAATAAGCCGCTTTTTTGCAATCTCGACAGCCTTCATATCCTGTGGGAAGTGAATGTTTTCAAGGGCGTATTGAAGCGCTGGGAGCTGATTTTCAGCGACAATCCATTTTGGGAGAGGCTCAAAGAGCTTTTCGTCAAGAATTTTCAAAGCGCTTTTTACTGTGTTCTGGATGAGCGACTGGGTCAAGCCTTCGGTCAAGGGGTAAACAGGCTGAACCTTTTGAGCGCAGTCGGCTGACAGAATAATCGGCGAGGTAATTTCCTTCCTTAAAAAAGTCCCAGTGACCTTTCCGTTCAAAAGATAGCTTTCGCCAACCTTCAACTGATTAAATAAAAACTCGCTATTATAAATAATAACAGTGATATCGTCCTCATAATCAGTGAGAATAGCTTTGAAAATAGTCATGCCTTTTCTTATGTACTGAGGGGGGAGCTTCTGCGAAACAGCGCCGGAAATAATGTTGAAATCATTCAGCACACAGTCTTTTATAGGAACAGGCGACGAATAGTCAACATAGCCTCGTGGGAAATGAAAAAGAAGGTCAAAAACCGACTTGACCCCAAGCTTTTGATATAGCTTAGCACGCTTTTCCCCCACGCCCTTGAGATATGTAATATCTTTCTCTAAATCAGGAAGCAAGCCCTTGTCCTCCTTACAAAAATCGACAATTTTCCATATAAAACATAAACAGAGTCTCAAAAGAAACTCTGTTTAAATAAGTTGATAATAAAATCTATTCGACGGAAATAATGTAGTAATACACAGGTTGTCCGCCGTTAATAAGGGTAACCTCAATGTGAGCGCCGAGCTTTGCCTGAAGCTGAACTCTAAGTGCCTCTGCATTAGCATCAGTGACGTCAGAGCCATAAATCAAGGTCACAAATGAGCTGTCACCACGAACAAGCTTTTTAGCCAAACGATAAGCCGCCTTCGAAACATCCTTTTCAATGAAGCTCAGCTTCCCGTTCTCGAGTGCAAGGATTTCCCCCTGCTTGATAGAGTGGCCTTCATAGTCAGAATCACGAGCCGCAAAGGTAACCTGACCCGTTGAAACTCTTTCAAATGCCTTAGTCATTGTAATTCTGTTCTGATTAAAATCTAAATCAGGGTCAAATGCGAGCATAGCCGCCATACCCTGAGGAATTGTTCTGGTCTGAAGAACGCAAACCTTTCTGTCAGCGAGCTTCACCGCCTGTTCAGCAGACATAATGATGTTTTTGTTATTCGGAAGAACGAAAACAGTTTCCGCCGGGGTCGCGCATATAGCCGCCAATATATCCTCGGTCGAAGGGTTCATTGTTTGACCGCCCTTAACAACACAGTCGATACCGATGTCCTTGAACATTTCTTCAATACCATCACCGGCAGCAACAGCGACAAAGCCGAATTTCTTTTCAGGGGCAGCAGGGACAAATTTTTGCTTCGCAGTAAACTTAGCTTCCTTAGCCTTTTCTTCATGCTGTTCACGCATATTTTCAACCTTCAGGTTAATGAGTGAACCGCACTTTAAGCCCTCCTCCATTGCTTGACCAGGGTGGTCAGTATGAACATGAACCTTTATAATATCATCATCTTCAACGGCAACAACGCAGTCGCCGATTGTTTCAAGATAGGCTCTCAA
The DNA here is from genome assembly GCA_023429785.1 of Bacillota bacterium. Lineage (GTDB taxonomy): Bacteria > Bacillota > Clostridia > Oscillospirales > Ruminococcaceae > SZUA-444. Next base: position 202,230 of record JAEZDD010000004.1, read on the forward strand.
AGCTAAGGCATCTTTCTTCCCATCTTCTTTTTTGACAATGAATTCTGTACAATAAGTAAAAGTAATCTCTTCATCAAATTCGCCCACAGCGGTTGAGAAGGTTTCAATAGTTAAGCTCTTGGCAGCAACAGGAGTCACAGGGGCTTCAATGGCATTCCCTTTAAAAACCTCAAGCATAGCTCTGAAGATTATTACCAGCCCTTTCCCTCCGGCGTCAACAACGCCAGCCTTTTTAAGAACAGGGAGCTGGTCAGGGGTTTTTGCCAAAGCGTCATCAGCCTCTTTGCATATTTCTTCCCAAAAAATTGTGACGTCATTTGTGCTTCTGACAATCGCTTGTGCCTTTTCAGCGGCTAGTCTGGCAACAGTCAGAATAGTCCCCTCCGTCGGCTTCATAACAGCCTTGTAAGCGCCCTCAACGCCAAACTCGAGAGCATTAGCCATGTTTTCACAGCTGGCTTCCTTCTGAGAAATAAAGCCCTTTGAAAAGCCTCTGAATAAAAGTGATAATATTACTCCGGAATTACCTCTGGCGCCGCGAAGTAAAGCAGATGCAGTCACATCAGCCACCTGTGCAACAGTAACATTGTCGTCAAGCCTTTCAAGCTCACGCTGTGCGGCACTCATAGTCATAGACATATTTGTCCCCGTATCACCGTCAGGAACAGGATAAACATTTAATTCGTCAACCGCTCTTTTATTATTCGCAATACTAATCGCCCCGGAGATGAACGCATCTCGAAGCACACTTCCCTTTATCACAAAAGCTCCCCCTTGTTATGACTTCATTCCGTCAATAAATACATTAACTTTTATAACCGTTAAATCTGTTTCTTCCTCGACAGTATATCGAACCTTGTTAATAATACTGTCAACAATAGCAGAAATATTCACACCATAAGAAACAGTAATATGCAAATCAATAATTATCCTGTCTCTGTTCTGACGAATAATAACACCCTTGTCATAAGTGTTACCTTTATTTAAAAGGGAAAGAAAACCTTGCTTGGCACCGAACGCATTCATATGGACAACACCAAAACAGCTTGTCACAGTATGGCCAATCAATGTCGTGAGATATTCGTTTGAAATATCAATTGAACCTAAATGGTTTTCTACTCTTATCAAAGTCAGCACTCCCCTCAAATTAAACGCATTTTCAATATTATAGCATAATAGTGTTGTTTTTTCAAGTGTTTCTTGAAAAAATGAACTATAATTTAACATAATTTAAGCATTGTTTATAAACATAAGTGACAAAAATGGTTGTTTTAAACACAAATCAGCCCAAAACCTTTGACTTTATGCTGATATCATAAGTCAAATCAGATAACACATCCTCATAGCTGTCTTTCATAGCCAAATAAAAATCCTTTTCATAAAACTTCAGGTAATTTTCAATACCGAGGGCATCTGCCTTATTAGCTTTGATTGTCGCCTCAATTGCACTTTCGCATTGTGACATAATGAGTCGGTTTATCTCGTTTTCTATTGCTTCATCGGATTTTAGCTTGGAACCATCACCCTGTCCAAGGATATCGACCGCCTTTGCCTTGACTTTGATGTCGGCGTGCATGACCACCTTCTTGTCAACTATTTCCGGACGGAGGTTGACATTCGCCTTTTGAATGTCTATGCCGATTTTTTCACCATTGATTGAAACGGTCAGAAACATCCCCGAAACGTCGTTGCTAAGCCACTTTATGCCCTGTGTTTCTGTTGTGTTAAGCTCGGCTATTACCTTTCCGTTTTTAATCAGAGCAGTGGTGGTGGCTGTCACTAAATCAGGGTTTGTATCCTTTCCGGTATCTGAATCCTTTTTGGCAGCCGGCAAAACCTCGGGCGAGGCTTTTATTGCATTAACAATAGGGAGAGTGGTTGTCCTTTGCAACGACATCAAATCAGAAATAACAGTGACGAGCTGAGATTTTCTCGCCGTTCCGTTTTTAATAGATAAGTTGAGGATATCCTTCATCCTTTGAGCACTGATTATGCCTTTTGAAAGCTCAAGATTAACAAGGTCATAGGCATCCCCACCAGACATAACAATATCTATGCCGGGGAAGGTCATTGTATCCTTGACAAAATATCTCAGAACTTCCTCAAGGTCGTCGTTTTTAATGCTCTGACCGAGGATAATAAGATTGTTGTGGCCTAGAAAAATCTGTTTCCCTTGCTTTAGCTCGGCATTTTTTAAAGCATCAGAGATGGTATAGCCGTCAGAGATTATTGTTTTGACTGAAAGCCCGCCGACCTCGGTCGTCGAGCCGCCCTGAGGGTTAAACACCTGTAGGGAAAGCTTAAAGCCGGATGCGGACTTGTCAATCCCCACAGCCTGAACAATAGCTCGTTCGTCCACTTGAACAATATCAGAGCAGGCAGTAAGCAAGGTAAGAGAAGCGCATAAGAAAATCGAAGATAAAACAGCTTTAATTTTTTTCATATAAAATCCTTCTAGCCGGGCTTTTTTATAATGCTTTTCCGCGACAAAAAAGCAATAAACAGTGGGATGATAGTCACCATTAAGATTAATATCGGAGTGGCAAGATGCTCGTCATAAAAATTATCGGCGAAATTTAAATGAAGCGCAAAGGGAACGGTTATGGCAACAGTGCCGACAGTAACAGCAAGCTTGATGTATTGCGTTTTATAGCGGGCAAAAATATTTTCGACACAAAGGCTTGCCAATGAAATGAATACAGCAATACTGACCACGGCACAAAATGTCCATTCGACCATATATAAAGCGTCAAAGCGTTCAAAGAAGGAGGTTTTTGAGTATGCACCGACAGTGAAGAAGGGGAGCGCAATGCTCTTAACATAATTCCCGAGAATTGTGGTGTATAAAAACACAATCAAATCAATTACGATAAGCTTTAGTCCAAGAAAGATGTAAGCCCCCTTGGCAAAGGACTTGTCAATTTTGGGGAGGAGGATGGCAATGGCTGAAAGCTCTGTATTCAAGCCAATCCCCTTATAAGCAATGACGATTATTTTTTTTGTTGTATCATCAGCAACAAGGTTGAGGTTCAAATAGTTAATATGCCCCTCTAAAGCGAGAATCATTGAAATAATCATGATAACAAAGCCGACAAAAACAAGGGTCGAGCTTCGCCCCAAAGCCTCAATACCGAGCAGGGCGCCATAGCCTGCTACTATTGCTATTGAAATGACGATAAAAATTCCGCTTTGGACAGAGGGGAAAGCTTCGGACATAAAAAAGGCAAAATAACGGATATCTCTCAACGAAATCATTATAAAATACAAGGTATAAAGTATACTTACGGCATAACCAAATGCTTTTGAATGATTGAAGGCAAGCTCACAAACGCTTCTGCCGGGGTGTTTTATATATATCCATACGAATGGAATAATCATGACTGCCTGAATCAGAGTCGAGATAGCCATAGCAATCATGATAGTTGCACCGTTCGCATCAGAAAAGGGATTATAGCTCATTATTTTAAAAACGCGACATAAAAATAAAATCATTATCATTTGACCATAGCTAATTTTTTTCATTTAAAACTCCAGACATAAAAAATTAAGGGAATTTCTAAGCTTTACTTACTGTCCTTATAGCTTGTAACACCTTTGAGATTTTCAATAATAGTTGCATCCTTTTCGAGCGTTTTAAAGCTCATACGGATTAATACATCCTTCATTGCCTTTAGTGTGAAAGGTGCCAGAGGGGCGGTATAGGGAATTCCGAAGGTCTCCATAGAGCAGATGTTGAACAAAACAAGTGCTGTTAATAAGGCTACTCCATAAAGTCCAAGATATCCGCCGGCAAAAATAAAAAGAAAACGCAAAACAGAAACCTGTTGATTTAAATTTGGGATGACAAAAGAGCTTGTTGCTGTCAGACCAAGAATAATGAGCAGGGGTGTGCTGATTAGCCCTGACGAAACGGCAGCATCACCGATGACAAGCCCGCCGACTATCCCGACAGCAGAGCCGACGACCTTTGGCATTCGTATTCCCGCCTCTCGGATTATTTCATATAAAAGGATAACAATAACGGCCTCAATGGTCAGATTAAAGGGCGTTAGCTCCTGAGCTGCTGAGAGATTAAGCAAAAGTGAATGCGTGAACATCTCAGGATGAAACGTCGCAATAGCAACATAAAGACCGGGCAGAACCATCGCGAGAAAGACGGCGAAATATTTCAGCCATCGTATATATGTCCCATAAAAAGGGCGGTTTGAATAGTCGTCAAGGGTTTGAAAATTCTCTATGAAAAGTGTCGGAACAATGATTGCGAAGGGGGTTCCGTCAACAAGAACAGCCACTCTGCCCTCATTGATTTTAGCGCATAAAACGTCGGGGCGCTGAGTTGTGCTTACCCCTGAAAAAATTGACAGGGTATTAGATTCAAGAAAAGGCTCGATATATCCGCCCGCCAGAATAATTTCAAGGTCAACCTTAGAGAGATTGCCTTTGATTTGCTTCACGAGCTTTGCTGGCGCCTTGTCGGTCATATATACAAGACAGATGTCAGTCTGACTTTTTGCCCCAAGCGGGAACAATTCGAATTTCAAAAGTGGGGTTTTTAATCTTCGCCTGATAAGCGACATATTCGTCCGGACAACCTCGACGAAGCCGTCCTGAGAGCCTTGAAGGTTTGCTTCCGTTGTCGGCTCGGAGACGCTGCGCTTCTCATAGCCCTGAATTCCAAGACAAATCGCGCTGTTGACGCCATTCACAAGAATTATCACGAAGCCCGACATTAAAAAGTGAATTAATTCACCAAAAGTATAGCTCATTGCCCTGTCCAGGCTCATTATATTGAAGCTTTGAAGCTGAGTGAAAACATCCTCCGGTGTTGAGCCTTGTGCCAGGTTAATATTAGCAAGCGGACGAAAAATCAGCTCAGTGCACATACTTGTTGAAACCATTCCCTCAAGGCTGACAAGAGAGCATTTATGCCCGGAAACGATTAGCTGATTTATAAGAAGGTCAGACGAATTGTCCATTATTGTACGGATATTTATTAAATTTTCTGAAAGGTCATTGGATAATTTTACATCCTTAAAGCTTGTTGAATCAGGGATATTGACTGAATTGTTTTTCATAACGCCTCCCAAAATAATGATATTACATTATTTGACTTAATGCGGGAAATATACGTTTTAGAAAAACAATGAATTTTTTAAAAAAGATTGATTAATATAGAATAAGGTGATGAAATGCTGATTGTATTAATTAGAGCAATTATACTATATGTATTAATAATTTTTTCAATAAGATTAATGGGGAAAAGGCAGATAGGCGAGCTTCAGCCCTCTGAGCTTGTTATAACCATTTTAGTTTCGAATATTGCGACGCTCCCCATCGAGGACCTAAATCTCCCTATGCTGATGGGGATAATCCCGATTCTTGCCCTCGTCAGCCTTGATGTAATAATGTCGGCAGTCAGTCTTAAATCAAGGTTCATCAGAAAAATTGTTTCAGGCACGCCAAAAATAATAATAAAGGACGGGATACTCGACCAGAATATGCTAAGGGACTTGAGGTTTTCGATTGACGATTTGATGGAGGCTTTAAGAGAGTATAGCATTTTTGACATAAATGAGGTTCAGTTCGCTGTTGTTGAAACAACGGGAAGTGTTAACATATATCAAAAGTATCAGAATCAACCCTGCACAGCAGGAATGCTGGAGCTTGAGGGGAAAACAAAAAACCCCCATCAATTAATAATTGATGACGGTGAATTGGTTGAAAATTCATTGGAATTATTAAAGCTTGGTGAGGGCTGGCTAATGGGAATACTGAGCGATAACGGGGTTTGCATAAAAGATGTATTTATAATGACGGCAGATGAAACGGGAGCGTTCAATTTGATAAAAAGAGAGCTGAAATAAAATGCGAAGAGTCAGACTGTGCAGCGGGATTTTGATAGTGATACTGATAGCATCAATACTAATGCTTTTACTGCTGAGGTCATATAATCAAGAGCTAAACACAAAAATAGATGAGGCAATAGAATTGTGGCATGGAAATATGAAGGAAGAAACCTTAGAAAAAGTCGATGAGATAACAAAGCTCTGGGCAAAATACAGCGTCAGAATGTCATTCATGGTTCAGGCCGATAAAATGGAGCATATCAGCGCGTCAGTCGCAAGGCTAAAGCCGCTTCTTGAATGCGGAAGCGATGAGTTCTATTCAGAGTGCGAAAGCATCAGATTTTCGACAAATCTGATTTACGACAATCATTTCCCGCAACTGCACAGCATTTTTTAGCCTAACAGTCAAGCTCGGAAATAATATTTATAAAGCTTTCTAAATCACTGAAATCCTTATAAACAGAAGCAAAGCGAACATAAGCGACAAGGTCAAGCTTTTTAAGCCCGGAAAGAACCATATCGCCGATTTCAACAGTAGTAACCTGATTCTTCAGCTGATTCGCATAAAAATTTTCAATATCATCAACTAAAAAGCTGACCTGCTCAAGACTGATAGGTCGCTTTTTAATTGCATTCAAAATACCTTTGATTAGCTTATCACGGTCAAAAGGCTCAAAAGTCCCATCTCTTTTAAAAACCATCAGCATAGGCTTTTCAATAATTTCATATGTAGTGAAACGTTTCCCACAATTTGTGCATTCACGTCGACGACGCTTTCTGTCCTCGCTCGGGCGGGAATCTATAACCTTGGTATCCTCAAAACCGCAAAAAGGGCATTTCATATTTAATCTCCTTAAAATTTAAAAGCAAAGCACGCTAGCTTAAACCATACTTTTCTTCTAAAAAATCCTCAACGATATCCTTTAAGCTGATTGGAGTAACAGCATTGCAAGCTATTAAATCAAAAAGCTCCTTAGCCATCTCAATATTTGAAGTAATATTAAGAATTTTTGATTTTTCATCATAGCCAAACAAAGAACATTCAATCTCGATACCATAGGTTATGACATTTTGGTCCTCAATATCACATTCACTCTCAATCAGGCTGTAAATTAACTTTTTATTAGCGTGTTCTGAAACAAGAATAGGCTTTTCTGATGAATAATGGATAACAGTGATATTTTTCTCCTGAACATTTTCAACTCTTTCTGCCAGACTCATAGAAACACATCCTTCATAGTTGTTGTGTTTCTATTATACATAAAATTTAACTAAAATAAAGTTACAATTATCGCAGAATAACAATAAATTCGACGGAAATATGTAATAAATAAACATAAAAATGTAAAAACGTTTGTAAATAACTCCAATAAAAATTTAATTTTGTGAGATATCACAAATATAATTTATAATATCTCTAAAATAAAACAAATTTTCTGATAAATCATTAATATGCTTATACCCGCTACAATATAGCTCTAAAATAATACTACCTGTAAATGAAATGTCGATTAACTTGTTAACAAATTTATCAAATTCAAGATTACCCAGCCCGATTAGCTGACAATCGCCTTTTTCGGAGTGGTCGCTTAGATGAATGTGAACAATTTTATCGCCAATTTTATCGAGAAATTCATATGGATTGTATCCCTTTCGAACCGCTTGCTTTGTGTCAAAAACGAATTTAGCACTGTCTCCAAGCGCTTTTGACATTCTGATAAGAAAATCGAGGTCGCCGCTTGTGCATCTCGAAACATTCTCCTGAGCGACCGTTATTCCATATTGCTTCCCTAAATCGTATAAGCCCTTGTATCTCTCAAAATAAAGCTCATCAGATACAGGATTTTGAAGCTTATTTCCGTGAAAAACGAAAATCTTAGCATCCAGTAAATTCATCACTTCAAAATACTTTTTGTAATAGTCTAAAATATCTAAATAACGGCGGTCATATTGTGTGAAAAACATCATTGGTTCAATTCCACAAGTATATGGGTGAATAGACGAAACTTTCATCCCGTGTGAGTCAATAATAGATTTCAGCTGATTAACGAAGCCTTTTTCAAGCTCGCTATGAGTATTGAAAAAAATTTCAACAAGGTCAACATTCCTTATGGCTAGCTCATATAATGCATTCTCCAAAAGCTTTGGATATAAACAAGCGGTTGAAATTCCAGAAGTAATCATACAAGCCCTTTCAATAAATCGCATTTATTACCATTATTATACTACTTGAAAATGTGTTTGTCAATTATTTTTATACAATATATTGTGCTTATTGTAATATTTTTACAAATACCGACAGTATATATTGTCAAAATTTTTACAAGGCTAATTCCGAGATGATTTCCTTCAGAAGCTTCGCAGAAGCGGTGAGCTTTTGCATTTCATCATCGCTGAGAGGGATATCAAGAACCTTTTCAACCCCGTTTAAGCCAACAATAGCCGGAACCCCAAGACAAAGGTCGTTTTGCGAATAATGATTTTCTAAATAGCAGGATACAGGGAGGACAGAATGCTGATTTTTCACGATACACTGAGCAATACGAGTGACGCCCATAGCTATAGCATAATAGGTCGCGCCTTTTTTTTCAATTATTTCATAGGCGCTGTTCTTGACCTCCTCATAGATTTTCTCAAGGTCATGTCGGCAGCATGAGCCGTCAACAGTGTTGCAGAAGCCCTGAAGGTCTATTCCCGAAACGTTTGCGCTGCTCCATACAGCCAGCTCGCTGTCCCCATGCTCACCGATGATAAAAGCATGGATGCTCCGACTGTCAACGTTGAGGTGTTCGCCTAGAAGATACTTTAAACGGGCGGCATCGAGGACAGTACCCGTGCCGAAAACCCGATTATTAGGGAAGCCGGAAAGCTTTAACGCCACATATGTCAGAATATCGACAGGATTAGACACAATTAATAGTATCGCCTCTGTGTTAACGGCAGTAATTTGTGGAATAATAGATTTGAAAATGTTTGCATTTTGCTTCACTAAGTCAATTCTTGTTTGATTTGGTTTTTGTGCGGCTCCGGCAGTAATGATAATCAAGGCGCAGTCGCTTATGTCTGAATAGGTTCCGGAATTAATCTTCATTGAATGAATGAAAGGCAGACCGTGGTTTAAGTCCATCGCCTCCCCCTCCGCCTTTTTCGTGTCTGCATCTATTAACACTATTTCAGAAAAAAGCCCGCTTTGAACAAGTGAAAACGCCGTTGAAGCACCAACAGCTCCACAACCAATTATTGCACATTTTTGAATATTAACCATTAGGCACACCTCATACTTTTTTAAAAATTTTTATATTAAGCATATAATTATCTTTTCGGTTATTATTTCAAAAATACAAGTATAATTATGCCTTTATCGCAAACACTAACGACACAATAGTTCAACATACAGTAATTCAATTTTTTATTTGGAGGTTTTTATGAAGGCAACCGGTATTGTAAGAAGAATTGACGATTTGGGAAGAGTAGTTATCCCGAAAGAAATCAGAAGAACAATGAGAATCAGAGAGGGCGACCCACTTGAAATTTATACCAGCAATGACGGAGAGGTAATTTTTAAAAAGTATTCGCCTATTAATGAGCTGTCAGGCGGTGCATCACAGGTTGCAGAGGTAATCCACAAGATAGGGAGCGCGCCTGTTGTTGTTTTTGACAGAGACCATGTTGTTGCGGTAGCTGGAGTTCAGAAAAAGGAATTCAATGAGAGAAGAGTTTCACCGGCGCTCGAGGATTTATTAGAAAACAGAAAAAGCTACTTATTCAGTACTAAGAATGACAGCCGTTTAATGCCGGTTGAGGGAGTGAGCAAATACGCACTTGCTTGTTTCCCGATTATTTCAACAGGGGATGTAACAGGAGCAGTTGCTTTTTTATGTAATGATAATGATATTGTCGCAAGCGAAAATCATGCGATTCTGGCGCAAACAGCGGCAATGTTTTTAGGGAAACAAATAGAAGAATAAATATAAAACCCCGTCATTTTATTGGCGGGGTTTATATGTAAAAGCAGGTACATATGAAGAGTAAGCGTGAAGCTCAAGCGAAAAATATAATTGAAAAAAACTAAAATAGTATATCAATACGGCAAAAAATATGATAAAATAATAGAAAGGGAATTCTTAAAAATCTTGTGAAATAATCAAAGGCTAAGGGAAAGCAGAATTTCAAGCTGACCTAGCTGTTTTATTGACAATATTTTTAATGTGAGTTATTATTTCTTTGTACAAAATTCAAATAGAAAAGAGTGGAAATATTGAAGGATTTTGAAAAGTTTAAAAAATTCAATAAGTTTTTGGCTGCTCTCATTATACTATCTGTCCTTACCTTATCATTTAGTTATGTGTGGTTAAAATACTATAACTTTTATCGTGACAGCCGACCTATAGTTGAAGAAATCTTTGACAACAGAGGAAACTGGCTGCTTGTTGTCGTTTATTTTGTTATTCTTTTTATTTTTTCAAGAATATACGGTTCCCTGAGGGTTGGATATTTAAAGAAATTCAATATAATCTATTCACAGCTTTTGACAATCCTATGTGTGAACACTTTTATATTTCTCATAATGTGTCTTATCGCGAGAGGCTTTTATGACCTTATGCCAATGCTTCTGCTGACTATATTTGATTTGGGAGTAATCATTATTTGGGCATATATTTCCGACTTTGTTTTTTCAAAGCTTTATCCGCCAAAAAATATGGTCATAGTATACGGGAGCAAGCTGGCGACCGAGCTTGTATATAAAATGAGCAGCAGAGATGATAAATACAGAATAACATATTCAATCAGCATTGACAGCGATATTGAAGAAATCAAACAGCTAATCAGCAAGTTCGACGCTGTTATAATCTGCGATGTTCCGAGTCAGATAAGGAATGTTATATTAAAATATTGTTATGAAAAATCAATAAGAGCCTATGTAACACCAAAAATTTCAGATATAATAATAAGAAGCGCTGAGGAGATTAATCTTTTTGACACGCCTCTGATACTTTGCAGAAACCATGGGCTGACATTTGAGCAAAGGTTTTTAAAGAGGCTGCTTGACCTTGTATTATCCTCAATTGCGTTGATTCTTTTTTCACCATTTATGCTGATAATAGCAATAGCAATAAAAGCAACAGACGGCGGGCCGGTTTTATTCAGACAAGAGCGCTGCACATTAAACGGGAAGAGCTTTTTAATATGTAAATTCAGAAGCATGATTGTCGATGCTGAAAAAGACGGGAAGTCAATTCCCGCTATCGACAATGACCCCAGAATCACTCGCGTCGGGAAAATAATTCGGAAGCTAAGGCTCGACGAAATCCCTCAGCTTTTTAATATTTTTGTGGGTGATATGAGTATAGTCGGGCCACGACCTGAAAGGATTGAACACATTGAGGAATTCATTAAGGAAATTCCGGAGTTTAATTTCAGGCTAAAGGTCAAGGGCGGGCTGACAGGCTATGCCCAGATAATCGGGAAGTATAATACCTCCGCTTATGACAAGCTGAGACTAGATATGATGTATATTCAGAACTACTCGTTTATTCTCGACATAAAGCTCATTTTAATGACAATTAAAATCCTTTTCATGAAGGAAAGTACAGAGGGCTTTAAAGAAAGAAAGAGTGATAAATAGAAAAATTAAGCAGTTAATAAGTAAAGCAAGTGTTTAGAGGTATAATATTTTTATCGGGAGATGAAAAAGACATAATTTAAAAGGACAAGGAAGAATAGAAAAATTTCCCCTTATAACATTAATAATTTTTAACATCAATTTTTTAGCTTGTTTTGAAATGACAAAACAATAATGTGATTAAAAACTTTGAAAATGATTAGTAATGAAGCGGGTAAGGTGAAATAATGAAAGACTATTCTATATTAATATCAGTATATCATGTGGAAAGCCCTGAATATTTAAGACAAAGCATTCAAAGTATGCAAGTCATGAGCAAACCGTTCTCGCGAACGATGCTGTTCTTGTGTGCGACGGCCCTTTGACCATGAGTGGACGAGGTATTGAGGAATTTGTCTTGAAATATTCGGGGCTTTTTAAATTTATATGCCTAAAAGAAAATATTGGTCTAGGGGAATGCAAGGCAAAAATCAATGAGAAAGAGATGTGAATAATGGATAAACCACTAATAAGCATAATTGTGCCTGTTTATAACGGTGAGGAAAGTGTTAAAAATTGCATCGATTCAATAAGAAATCAAACATATGAAAATATTGAGATAATTATCGTCAATGATGGCTCGACAGATGATACGGAAAGGATATGCAAAAGGCTTTGCCTCAAGGATGACAGAATCATCCTCATAAATCAGGATAACAAAGGGGCTTCAGATGCGAGAAATACAGGGATAGACAATTCAAAGGGCGAGTATATACAGTTCGTTGACTCCGATGATTATATCGAAAGCAATATGGTCCAGTCCTTAATCGAAAGATGTATCGACAGCGAGTATACAATGGTCATGTGCGGATACTTCCGTGAGTTTATCAGTCCGGCGGGGACGACAGTGAACCAAGTCACAATCCTCAATGCCTTCATAAAAAACAAGGATATTTTTTCGCAGTATTTCGCCGAGCTATATAATTCAGCATACATCAACTTCTCGTGGAACAAGCTGTATCTGAGTGAAATTATCAAGGACAACAAGCTTCGTTTTGATAATAATTGCAGCTTGGGAGAGGACCTTGTTTTTAACCTGAATTTTATAAAGCACAGCTGCAAAATTCTGATTCTTAACAAGGCGCTATACCATAGGGTTGAGGAAAACACATTATCCCTCAGCAGAAAATTCAGGCTTGAAAGACAAGAAAACAATGTCGAGCTATATAATTATCTTCTGGATTATTTTAAAGACAGCAAGGATGAGGACAGTATAAAGGAAATTCACAAGATGTTTTTAAGGAACAATTATAAAAATCTTGAGTATCTTTATATAGCTAAAACAGAATTAAGCGAACAGGAGAAGTCGGAGTTCTTTGAAGAAATAGTCAAATCTCCCGAAACAAAGGAAGCAATAAAAAACATGAGAAATACCGACCTCGAGGGTTTGTATTATAGATTATTCCTATCAGCTAAAAGCGAAGCTGTTATAAAATATAGTGTGATACTAAGACACAAGCTGAAGAATTTCATAAGGAAAAAGGAAAAGATATAATTAACACAAAAGGTCAACAGCCTAAAAAAAAGCCTACCTGAAAAGGTAGGCTTAATAAGTATTCTTCGCCAAAAATAAGTACAATCAGCATTAGATTTTTTCGCCGTTTGGCAAAATGAAATAACGTTCAAACTTGCAACCTAAAGCTTCTGACATTTCTTCAAGGTCATAAACCGTAAACTTCTCCCTTTTCATTTTTCCGTTCAGGGATTGTGGGGTAAGACCAATTTTTCTACTTAGCTCGGCTAAGCTGATACCGTTGCGAATGCAAAGGATTTTAATTTGCTCATTAACTGTCATGTTCTTCACCTCAATTATCTATATTATTACATATAAATTAGAATAATAATGTCGAATTTAGTCGAACTCAATAACATTTGTTATTTTGTAAAAAAATAACTCATTAATATTGTATAAAAATTATATATATAGATTATTAATAATATAAAAACAATAAAAAGTCAAGCAAATTAAAATATTTTTGGAGAAGTGCAATAAAAATGTAATATTTTTAACTAAAATTTATCCAACTTCAACCCCAGAGTAATAGTGGGTTAATATTTGTTTATAGTCCCAGCCGGCAATTTTTGCGTATAAATTTGCTCCGTCCGCTGGCATACCGACGCCGTGACCAAAGCCATAGGATGTGAAACAGAACGTCCCATCCTTATATTCAACGGTGAAAGCCGGGGATTTAACATTACCCGAGCCGATGATATTGTTTTTAAAATAAGTGCCGGTGATTCTGTATTGTCTCCCCTCAACAGTGACGTAAGGATTCCCGTCAATCAAAACCTGGTCAACGTTATTCCCGTCAATATTCGAAGCGATTGTTATCCATTTTGATGGGTCATCAGATAAAACAATACCAGTTCTTGAACCTATTATATTCCTAATTTCGTCTTTTGTAAATACCTTCTTAAAAATATATTGATTTCCTTGCGAATCATACTTACTTTCGACACTAATCAAATATGGATTCGCCTGTCCCCAGCTATTTTTGCTTGATAATGTATATCCGCCGGTTGATGCACAGTATACGGCGCAAATGTATGCGTTGTTATAATATATAGCCTGTCCATAAACCTCGGCGACATCTTCCATGAGCGCCTGAGAGATATCGCTGTTCAACCCGACACAGGGGACCTGACCACGGTTTATATTATATTTAATATATGTGTAGGATGCCACGGCGAAGGCCTTAATCGCCTCCTTGTTGTATGCTGTCTGACCCTTTAATGGTCCCGCCTTATAGTGGGCGCCGACTTCGTTCCGGACAACCTGACATATTAGGTCAAAGCCGTTCATAGTTACATTTTGACGTGAATTAACATCATATACTGTGAAGAAGTCATTCGTAATGCTGTTGTTTGAAGGCGGCCACTGAATCGTCGTAACTGTTGAGGTCGATGTAACAAGTGGCGTCGTCGTAATAAGCGTTGTTACCGGGGGCGCTGAAGAATATGTTGTATAGCTCAGGCTGTTTATGTGGGATATACTGTCAAGGTCAGAGCTGCTTGACTTTTTTGGCTTCATGACTAAGTCGTTCGCGACTGAGGCGCTGATTGCATTCTTATCTTCAGCACTGATTTTTTTAATATCACAGGTTATACAAATACCAAAACAGGATATTAAAATCAGTGATAAGATAAAAATGTTCCTTAAAATTTTTATCACTTTCATTTTTTTCACTCCATTCAATTTTTGACAACATTCATTTTTTACTATATTAAAATAATATATGTTATTTTTTGGTAATTTACATTGTAATAATATAGCGAGGTTATGTCAAGGGGAATTTGTAACCGATTTGTTATTTTTGTGATGATAACAGAAATTTTAAAAATGAGAATGTTAATATTATTAAATGTCACAAAGTCATCGACGAATAAGTACAAGTTTCTCACAAGGCATTAACAGGCTAAAATATTTTTGTCAAAAAAGTGAATAGGTATTCATTTTGTAATATTATAGTGAAATAGGATTATATAAGGGGAAAAGAAAAAAGGGAGCTTTTTAGCTCCCTTTATCGTATTGAGTTCTCTTTTAGTATTCGTCCCTCTTTTAAAAGAGAATTTAACAGGTCATAATTCTCGTTTTGTATCGCCTCGCGGTATTCTATTAAGTGTTCAATAATTGTATCAATTTCGCTGATGAGGGGTTTTCTGTTCATCAAAAAAAGCGATGTCCACATATCCTCGTTCAGCTTCGCCACTCTTGTCAGGTCTAGGAAGCTCCCCGCGCTGAACCCGCTCTGGCTTGAAAGCGTCGGGCTTTTTATATATGCACTCGAAACAATATGAGCGAGCTGTGAGGTGAAGGCAATAGTTTCATCATGCTCCTGAACCGTTGATATTACTATTTTCTTAAAGCCGATAGCTTCAGCCAGGGATTGAACAATATTTATGCTTTCCTGCTTTGTCACCTGTGAGGGGGTGATAATAAAGCTGGCGTTGTTAAAAAGTATTTCAAGAGAAAATTCATAGCCGGAAACCTCTCGCCCAGCCATGGGATGACAGCCGATGAATTCAACCTCTCTTGACAAAAGGACATCAGTCACAGCGGTGACAATGCTTTCCTTAACTCCACAGCTGTCAATGACAATGCTCCCCTTTTTAAAGTTATCGGCATTTTCAAGAATGAAGGCAATAGTCTGAATCGGGTGGAGACAAACTATTGTCATATCCATTTCACAAAGCTCCTGAGGCGTGATTTCTTTTTGAATAGCCCTATCATTAATAGCCGAAAAAACCGAAGCCTCATTAGTGTCAATCCCATAACAGGCGTGAGGGGTCCTCGCGGAAATAGCCTTACAGAAGGAGCCACCAATCAAGCCGAGTCCAACTACTGCAATTTTCATTTTAAATCAGTCCTTTAAATAACCTTATTTTCAAACTCGCAAAGGCCCCTCACCTTTTGCATAACAGCTTCAAACTGAACAGGGGTGAGAGATTGAGCGCCGTCGCAAAGTGCAGCCTTAGGGTTGTTGTGAACCTCAATCATCAGCCCGTCAGCGCCGGCAGCAACAGCCGCCTTTGAAAGAGGCTCAACGAGCCAAGGTATACCGGTCGCATGGCTAGGGTCAACAACAATAGGGAGATGCGAGAGCTGTTTTAAAAGCGGGATAGCGGAAATATCCAGAGTGTTTCTGGTTTGAGTTTCAAAGGTTCTTATCCCTCTTTCACAAAGGATGACATTGCTGTTTCCGCCGGCCATAATGTATTCGGCGCTCATCAAAAACTCCTCAACTGTGTTCGCCAGACCACGCTTCAAAAGAATAGGCTTTTCACAACGGCCCAGCTCCTTGAGCATTTCAAAATTTTGCATATTTCTCGCGCCTACCTGAATTACGTCAACCTCGCTGAAAAGGTCAATGTGAGAAAGACTCATTATTTCGGTAACAATCGGAAGGCCGGTGACTTTTTTCGCCTTTAAAAGCAATTCAATCCCGTCACCGTGCAACCCTTGAAAAGCGTATGGTGAGGTTCTAGGCTTGAAGGCGCCGCCTCTCAAAAATTTCGCCCCGCTTTTTTTCACAGCGTTTGCAACCTCAATAATCTGCTCCTCGCTTTCAACAGAACAAGGGCCGGCGATAACGCTGAAATTGTTCCCGCCTATTATCGAGCCCATTACGTCAACAACAGTATCATCAGGGTGGAACTTTCTGTTCGCCGCCTTATATGGCTCAGAAACACGCTTAACATCAAAAACAATGTCGTTCGCCTTGATTGAGTCAATGTCAACCTTTGAGGTGTCACCGATTAATCCGATGATTGTTGTCGATTCGCCCTGACTGAAATGATATGAAAGCCCAAGACTAACAAAAGCGTCTAAAAGTGGCTTTGCATTTTCCTCTGATAAATTTTTCTTTAAAATTACTATCATATAAAATCTCCTTAAAATAAAATTATCGATAACCTGTGCAAATGAAAAAGGTTACCGACTTAATAAAAATCGTAATGTAATCTTTTTTCAGCATGCTTCGCTCGCACTATACAGAATAAGTGTAAATAAAAGTATGAAATTGATTTTCTAACCAATCCGGTTATTTTCTTAGCTCATTCGGCTATCATGCTTTTATGCTTTAAAGTTTAACACTTTAAAGCAAATTTGTCAATAGCATTTAAAAATTAGTTAAAAAAATCAGCTGACCTTATTATCAGTCAGCTGAAATAAAACTATTCAAAGGATTTAAGGCGCTCAGATATATTAGCGTTATAGTTGGTGACAGCGTGTTCATATTCCTCATTCATATATTTTGATGAAAGAAGAAAATCGGCGGTCGAAATATTATTAGCCATTGGAATGTCATAGACAGCACAAATTCGCGTGAGTGCCTTGACATCAGGGTCGTGAGGCTGTGACTCCAAAGGGTCGCACAAGAAAATAACAAAATTGATTTTCCCTTCTGTTATCCTCGCGCCTATTTGCTGGTCGCCGCCTAAAGGGCCGCTGTTAAAGCCCTTGACGGTGAGACCGGTTTTTTCGGTGATTAATCTTGCTGTCGTCCCTGTCCCGCAAAGCTCGTGATTTTTCAAAATTTCTTTATTTCTCATTGCCCATTCGATTAGCTCCTTTTTCTTCCCGTCGTGAGCGATAAGAGCAATACTCTTGGTTTTTGGGAGAAGGAATTTTATGTATTCATCCGTTATCATTTTATTTCGTGTCCTCCGTTCAGTATTAGCTGGATTATAATAATCTGAGTATATCACAAAAAATCACATTTTTCCACTAAAAAATTTTTAAAAAGCCAGTATGAATTTCTTTCCACTTATTTATTCCCATTTTAGTTTAATAATAGTAGCAGGTTAAAAAAGTTGAATTAATGAAATATATGTGATATAACTAATTAAAAACAATTTTAGGGAGGATATAATGGATAAAAAGGAAATTTTTAAAAGGATAGACCATACAGTACTTAAAGCTGTGACAAGCTGGAGCGAAATAAAAAAGCTTTGCGATGAGTCGATAAAGTATCAGACGGCGTCAGTTTGTATCCCCCCTTCATATGTTTTTAGAGTTCATAAGGAGTATGGCGAGGATATTAATATCTGCACTGTCATTGGCTTCCCATTAGGTTACAACACAACAGAGGTGAAGATTTTTGAAGCAGCTCAAGCGATAAAGGCTGGAGCAAGCGAGATAGATATGGTCATTAATCTCGGCGACGTGAAGAATGGTGACTTTGAAAAAATCAGTGATGAAATAAGAGAAATTAAAAAAGCAGTCGAAAAAGGGAATAAAATTCTAAAGGTCATTATTGAAACCTGTTATCTCACGGAGGAGGAGAAAATCAAGCTCTGCCGGTGCGTCACAAACGCAAGGGCAGATTTTATAAAAACCTCGACGGGCTTCGGGACAGCGGGCGCAACAATCGAAGATATCGAGCTGTTTAAAAGGAATATTGGTGAGGGGATAAAAATTAAGGCAGCCGGTGGGGTTAAGACTAAAGAAGATTTAGAGATGTTTATTAATGCCGGCTGTGACAGAATTGGGACAAGCTCGGCGGTAACAATACTGAATTCAGGAGTGGCGGGAGGCTATTAGACAAAAGGAGGGTGAAGATAAAATGAAAAATATTAAAAGAGTTATACTTATTGTTCTTGACAGCGTCGGGATTGGCGAAATGCCGGATTCAGAAAAATACGGGGACAAGGGCAGCAATACACTAAGAGCCTGCTTTAAAACCGGCAAACTAACTATGCCTAATATGCAAAGGCTTGGGCTTTTTAATATTGACGGAATTGATTTTGGGGAAAAGCATCCCTCGCCTGAAGGCTGCTTTGGAAGAATGACTGAAGCGTCCGATGGGAAGGATACAACAATCGGCCACTGGGAGATAGCGGGGATTATTTCTGAAAAGCCTCTCCCCACCTATCCTGACGGCTTCCCAGAAAGTCTTATTTCTGAATTTGAAAGGAAAACTGGGAGAAAGGTCATATGCAACAAGCCTTATTCAGGGACGAAGCTCCTCGAGGATTTCGGGGAGGAGCATATAAAAACAGGGGCGCTGATTGTGTATACCTCCGCTGACAGCGTGTGGCAGATTGCGGCTCATGAGGATATTGTCCCTGTTGAAAAGCTTTATGAATACTGCGAAATCGCGAGGGAAATGCTAAAGGGCGAGCATAATGTGGGGCGGGTAATTGCAAGACCGTTCACGGGGACCTATCCTGATTTTAAAAGGACCTCAAACCGCCATGATTTCTCACTTTTACCGCCTGAAAGAACTTTTCTTGACGACATAATGAGCGAGGGGCTTGAAACAATTGCGGTGGGGAAGATTTTTGACATTTTCGCCGGACAGGGCTTGACAAGAACAGCTCGAACAACAAATAATTCTGACGGGATGAGGAAAACCATTGAGCATATCAAAGGCGAGTGGAACGGGCTATGCTTTGTGAATTTAGTTGATTTTGACATGGCTTTTGGGCATAGGAATGATGCCGAGGGCTATACAAAAGCATTGAATGAGTTTGACGAGGAGCTGGGGGAGCTAATTCCACTGCTTCGTGATGAGGATGTTTTAATGATAACAGCCGACCATGGCTGTGACCCGTCAACAGAAAGCACAGACCACTCGAGAGAATATACGCCTCTGATAGTATACGGAAGGTCGATTAAATCAGGGGTTTCCCTTGGAACAAGAGGAGCTTTTTCAGATATCGGGGCGACGGTTGCTGATATGCTTGGGATAAAAACCGGCATAAAGGGGACATCATTCAAAAGTCAAATATTAAGGCAGGAGTGATTTTATGACAGATACAGAACTGATTAAGGAAGCCTTTGAGGCACAGAAAAGAGCATACTCACCATATTCGGGATATAAGGTCGGAGCGGCACTTCTTTGCAAAAACGGGAGGGTGTATCGCGGCTGCAACATAGAGTCCTCTACCTATTCACCGACCAACTGCGCTGAAAGAACCGCTTTCTTCAAAGCAATTTCAGAGGGCGATTTAGAATTTGAAGCGATTGCAGTTGTCGGCGGGAAAGAAGGACAAAGGCCGGAAGAAATGATATATTTCTATCCGTGCGGGGTATGCCGACAGGTTATGGTTGAGTTTTGTGATATGGACAGCTTTAGGATTATTACAGCAAAAAGCACCGACGATTTTAAGGTTGCGACATTAAAGGAGCTAATGCCATATATGGTTTCACCAGAAAAATAAAAAACTCGAGGGCTTTATGAAAGAGGATTCAATCAGAATACTAAAAAAAATAGTGATAATAATCCCGGCAGTATTGTTGCTTCCGCTTGGGCTTTCGCTATATATATTCGCTGATATCGGCGCTGATGTCCTCACGAGCTTTCAGCAAGGGGTCGCTAAAATTACAAATATAGGTATCGGCAATGTAGTCACGATTTTCAACGTGACTGTCCTTGTCGTTTTTTTATTTATAAACAGAAGGCTGATTAATATCGGCTCAGTGATGATGGTTTTGGCGACAGGCCCGCTTATAACACTGTATTTCAATATTTTAACTTTAATTTTCCCATATAAATTTTCTTTTTTTATTAATTTATTACTTGTTTTTTTGGGGACAATATTTGTTGCAGTGGCAATTTCAATATTCGTGACTGTGAATCTCGGCGTTTCGCCTGTTGACATGATTGTCATAACAATATCAAGGCTTGTTCAAAAAAGCTATGGGGTCGGAATGTATATATTCTTTGGGATAACACTAATCCTTGCCCTCATAGTTGGCGGGAAAATAGGGATAGGGACGATAATAAACCTATTGTTTTTAGGAAAACTATCAGACTTTTTTATAAAAATATTCAAGCCATACATTTTAAGAATGACGGACATGACGGTATAGACTAGTATAATGACGGAAAAAATTAAGTCCATTTAAGCCTAAAGCTTTAATGATATAAATTATATTAGGAGGATATTCATGAAAAGAATTCTTGCTTCAGTTTTAACAGCTGCTACAGTTTTATCCTTAACAGCTTGTGCTAGTGTCAATAATAATTCGGGAACAGATAGCGGGAAATATGAAATTGCCATGGTGACAGACTATGGCTCAATTGATGACAAGTCCTTTAATCAGGGCGCTTGGGAGGGTGTCGAGAAATACGGGAAGGAGAAAAAAATCTCATACCAATACTATCGCCCGACAGAGAAATCAACAGACGGATACCTTAACGGAATTGAAATGGCAATAAACGGCGGTGCAAAAATAGTCGTATGCCCGGGATTTTTGTTTGAGCCGGCGATTTTTAAGGCACAGGATATGCATCCGGACATAAAGTTCATTATCATTGACGGTGTCCCACAAAACGGGGATTACACTGAATTTAAAACAGCAACCAACACCTATTCAATTCTTTTTGCCGAGCAGCAGTCAGGGTTTTTAGCTGGATATGCGGCTGTCAAGGACGGTTATAAAAAGCTCGGATTTCTTGGGGGGATGGCTGTTCCCGCCGTTGTGAGATTCGGCTATGGCTTCATTCAGGGGGCGGAATATGCGGCGAAGGAGATGGCTCTCCCAAAGGACGAGATTCAAATAAAATACGGCTATACCGGCGGGTTTGACCCAATGCCTGAGTATCAGACAAAGGCGGCTTCATGGTATCAAAGCGGAACAGAAATTATATTCTCATGCGGTGGACTTGTTATTAACAATGTAACGGCGGCGGCAGAAGCAGCAGGCTCAAATAAAAAGGTAATAGGAGTTGACGTTGACCAGAAGGCAGAATCGGATACGGTAATAACCTCGGCAATGAAGATGCTTTCAAAAACCGTTTTCGACGGGCTTTCAATGTTCTATGACGGGAAGTTCCCGGGTGGTGAAAATGCTGTGCTTGGGGCTAAGGATGATGCGATAGGATTACCTGATGATTTTTCACGATTTAAAGCATTTAAAAAGGCTGACTATGAAAAGGCATATGCAATGCTAAAAAATGATACAGACAAGCTCGCTTCAGCAATGATTGTTGATACAGAAAACGGAAAAGCAGTCACGGTTAAGGATATCGCTGGGAAAATGACGCTTGTGAAGGTTGAAGAGGTAGCATAGGCTTTTATACTGAATATTTTTTAAGGGGATTTTAAAAAAGTCCCCTTAATTTTTGTAATAATTTATGTTTTTTTAGAGAAAATGTTATTATGAGGAGTGATAGTATGGAGTATATCATTGAAATGCTGAATATCACAAAAGAATTCCCCGGGATTAAAGCAAATGATAATGTAACCTTAAAGGTGAAGCAAGGCGAAATTCACGCCTTGCTTGGCGAGAATGGTGCCGGAAAGTCGACACTGATGAGCGTTCTATTTGGAATGTATCAGCCCGAAAAAGGTATTATTAAAATAAAAAGTAAGCAGGAGAAAATCACAAGTCCTCGTGAGGCGAACGCTTTAGGGATAGGAATGGTTCACCAGCATTTCAAGCTAGTCAAGGATTTCACAGTCCTTGAGAATATTATTTTAGGGGTTGAAACGGTCAATTTTGGTGTCCTTCAAATGGGGGAGGCGAGAAAAAAAGTAATCGCTATCAGCGAAAAATATAATCTTAAAATTAATCCGGACGCAAAGGTTTCTGAAATAACAGTCGGGATGGAGCAAAGGGTCGAAATTCTCAAAATGCTCTATAGGGAGAATGATATACTTATTTTCGATGAGCCGACAGCAGTTTTAACACCACAGGAAATCAGCGAGCTGATGAAGATAATGAAAAGTCTGACAAAAGAGGGGAAATCAATTGTTTTCATCACGCATAAGCTCAACGAAATCAAAGAGGTCGCCGATAAGTGTACTGTCCTCCGCCACGGGAAGTATATCGGCACTGTAGATGTCAGCGATACCTCAAAGGAAGAAATGTCTGAAATGATGGTCGGGCGGAAAATCAGCTTTTCTGTCACAAAGGCAGAGCATAAAAATGGTGAAGTGGCTCTTTCGGTGAAAAACCTTTCGGTCAAGGGCAGAGGCGAGGGGAAGGATAAGGTGAGAAATGTTTCATTCAACGTGCATTTTGGAGAAATCCTCTGTATCGCCGGCATTGACGGGAACGGTCAGACAGAACTGATTCAGGCGATTTCAGGACTAATCGATATAAAAAAGGGACAAATAATAATTAACAACAATGACATTACAAAAAAGTCAATAAGGTATAGAAACACTCATGGGATTTCACATATACCGGAGGACAGGCACAAGCACGGGCTTGTTCTCGACTTCACTCTTGAGGAAAATCTGATACTAAAAAAGTATTTCACAAAGAGGTTTCAGAGAGGCGGCTTTTTAAAGTTCAATGAGATTAGGGATTTTTCTCAAAAGCTAATTGCATCTTTTGATATAAGAAGCGGACAAGGTGCCAAAACCGTTGTCAGAAGTATGTCAGGCGGAAATCAGCAGAAGGCGATTATTGCCCGAGAAATAGAGCTTGACCAGGATGTGCTCATTGCTGTTCAACCGACAAGAGGGCTTGATGTCGGAGCGATAGAATATATCCACAAGCAGCTGATTGCACAAAGGGATAAGGGGAAGGCGATTCTGCTAATTTCACTTGAGCTTGATGAGGTCATGGACGTGAGTGACAGAGTTATTGTGATGTATGAGGGCGAGGTTGTCGCGAACCTCAATCCAAAGGAAACCACAGTTCAACAGCTGGGAATGTATATGGCCGGCTCAAAGAGGAGCGATGCAATATGAAAACTATTATCAACAGATATTTCAGGGATAGAGATTATTCTTCAATACTTTCTTCAGTTATCGCAATAGTTGTCGGGCTGATTTTCGGGCTTCTGATTCTATTAATCAGCAATCCCGCTCAGGCTTGGAACGGCTTCAGGACGATTTTGATAGGCGGCTTTGCCGGTGGGCTTCGTGGGGTGGGGAATGTTTTTTATAATGCTGTTCCGGTAATGATGACTGGGCTTGGGGTTGCATTCGCATTTAAAACTGGGCTTTTTAACATCGGCGGACCGGGGCAGTTCATTGTCGGCGCATATGTGGCAATCCTCTGTGCAATAAAGCTCGACTTCCTTCCCGGGGCATTAAGATGGATTGTCCCTATTATTCTGGCAATGCTTGCGGGCGCGTTATGGGCGCTGATTCCCGGGATATTCAACGCATATTTTAAAGTTAATATAGTCATCGGGACAATAATGATGAATTATATCGGGATGTATCTTGTGAATTATCTCATTAAAATTTCAATTTTTGATTCGACAAAAAACATGACACTTCCGGTCCCAAAAGCAGGGACAATCCCGACGATGGGGCTAGACAGGCTCTTCCCAAACAGCAGTATAAATATAGGCATTATTATAGCAATAGCAATGTGCATCGTTGTGCATTATATAATAAATAAGACGACTCTCGGCTATGAGCTAAAGGCCTGTGGGCTTAACCGTGACGCAAGCAAGTATGCCGGCATCAGCGAAAAGAGAAATATAATCGTTTCAATAATGATATCAGGGGCATTAGTCGGGCTTGGAGGGGCGCTGATGTATCTTTCAGGCGCGGGGAAGCATATTGCTGTGCTTGATATCCTCGCAGCCGAAGGGTTCAACGGGATTCCCGTCGCATTATTGGCGCTCAGTAATCCGATTGGAGTGGTTTTCGCAGCCCTATTTATTGCGTATATAACAGTGGCTGGGTTTTATATGCAGGCATATCGCTTCGTCCCTGAAATAATTGATATTATCATTTCGGCGATAATATATTTCAGCGCATTCGCTTTGGTTGTCAAAACAACAATGAAAAAAATAAAATTAAGACGAGGCTTAAGGGAGGATAAGAAGGAATGAGCATTTTATATTTTGTGGTTCAGCAGACGATGTTCTTCTTTATACCTTTGTTAATCGTTGCTCTCGGGGGGATGTTTTCAGAGAGAAGCGGCGTCGTGAACATTGCCCTTGAGGGGATAATGATAATGGGGGCATTCTCCGGACTTCTTTTCATTAATATGATGCATGGCAGGATGAGCGGACAGACACTAATTCTTCTGGCAATGCTTATTTCTGCTTTAGCGGGAATGCTATACTCGCTGCTTCATGCCTTCGCATCAATTAATTTAAAGGCTGACCAGACGATAAGCAGCACAGCGCTAAATCTTTTCGCCCCCGCCTTCTGTATTTTTATAGCCAGAGTTATACAAAATGTTCAGCAAATTGGCTTTAAAAACACCTTCAGAATTCAAAAGGTCCCTCTTCTTGGGGATATCCCAGTCATTGGGGACTTGTTTTTTAAAAATACCTATATAACAACCTATATAGGTATTGGGATTCTGCTTCTCTCGAGCTTTGTATTATACAAAACAAAATTCGGGTTAAGACTTCGCTCATGCGGCGAATTCCCTCAGGCGGCTGAATCGGTCGGAGTTAAAGTATATTTAATAAGATATTCCGGCGTTTTGATTTCGGGCGCATTGTCGGGGCTAGGCGGGCTTGTATATGTAATACCGACCTCAACGAATTTTAACGCGACTGTTTCGGGATATGGATTTCTCGCTCTCGCCGTTTTGATTTTCGGGCAGTGGCGACCTCGAAGGATTTTCTTCGCCGCATTGTTTTTTGGGATAATGAAAACTCTCGCCGCCGCATATTCAGGGATTCCTTTTCTCCTGTCGCTCAACGCACCCGATACGGTGTTCAAGGTCCTGCCTTATGTTGCGACAATGATTGTCCTTGCGTTCACCTCAAAGGCTTCAAGAGGGCCTGCTGCCGCCGGTATCCCCTATGACAAAGGAGCGAGATAATAATTAAAGCATTGACATATAATTAAACAAAAAAATAAAAGTGAGTTTAATTAAAACTCACTTTTTGCTTTTTAAACGACTGTTATTGCATTCACCGGGCAAGAGGTTTCGGCATCCTTTGTGTCATCCTCATAATCGATTGAAACGTCGCTGATTTTTGTATTTGCTTTTCCGTCAGTGTCCATATAAAAAACTTCGTCACAAATGGATGGGCATAGTCCGCATCCAACACAAGTGTCCTTATCAACTGAAACTTTCATATTCATACCTCCGTTTTTAATATTTTGTCTTGTTTACGGGGATAAATTCTATAAAAATAATGGAAAAACAAGAGCAATCATATTTCAAAAGAATAATTAAAATAATTCCACACAAAACAACAAGAAATTACTATAATATTATTATCATGGATAAATAAAAATTTGAAACAGTAATAAAGGAGGGGGTTTTCATGTTCGGATTCACATCGCTCAGCGATATGTCAACAAGCATTTTCAAAGCTTTTGAAGATTTTGGCGATAACTTATTAAAAGGGATAGACTCAACCTTTTCAGGCTTTCGGACAGATATAGTAGATAAGGGTGACAGATTCATCCTGTCCGCCGAGCTGCCCGGCTTCAACAAGGAGGATATCAGTATCGAAATTGATTCAAATCTCCTGACGATAAGCGCAAAGCGCACAGAGGAAAGGCTTGAAAAGGACGATAATGGCAATTACATCAAAAGAGAGAGAAGCTATGGGACATATAAGAGAAGCTTTGATATGACAAATGTAAAGGTCGAGCTGATTAAGGCGGATTATAAAAACGGGATTCTTGAGCTTTCAATGCCAAAAATAGAACCTGGCCCGTCAAAGCAGTTAAAAATAAACATAAGCTAAAAAACCAGGAGCTTTTTAAGCCCCTGGTTTTATGTATGGTTGCTTTTCATCTTTAATTGGCTCCATATATTCATGTTCACCACAATACGGGCATTTAAGAATTTTGCCACAGCCAGCATTTACAGAAAAAATGAGCTTTGAAAGCTTAGGATGGAAGGTATGATTGCATTTGGGACATTCAAAGTGACATTTCTTGTGTATGTAGGTGTATGTAATCACAGCATAAATCAGAGTAACTATAACTAAAATCAATACAATTAATAAAAATATATCCATAAAACCACTCCGCTATCAAGCTAACTATATTTTACACCCGAGAATAAAACTAGTCAACAAAAAAGCAGAGATAATTCCCTGCTTTTAATTTTTATATTTATTCAACGGTAACGGATTTTGCCAGATTTCTTGGCTTATCAACGTCACAGCCACGGAGAACTGATGTGTAATAAGCAATAAGCTGAAGCGGGATAACTGAAACAAGAGGCATCAGCATATCGTTGACGCTCGGAAGACCGATTTTATAGTCGGCAACATCAGTCTCAACCTTAGCGTCGTCGTGACAAATGATGATGACGCTTGCGCCACGGGCCTTGACTTCTTTAATATTGCTCACTGTTTTTTCAAAAAGCTCCGTTTGGGTTGCCACAGCGATGACAGGCATACCCTTCGTGATAAGTGAAATTGTCCCGTGCTTTAGCTCGCCGGCGGCATATGCCTCGGAGTGGATATACGAAATCTCCTTGAGCTTTAGCGAGCCTTCCATACTCATGGCATAGTCAAGCCCACGACCGATGAAAAGAAGGCTGTCAGCATTCACAAGGGTTGAAGCTATATGCTGGATATTGATTTTCTCGGCCAGCATTTTTTCGATAATTCCTGAAGCCTGAACAAGCTCGGCAGTTAGCTTTCTGCATTCGTCCTCGCTGATTTTTCCCTTAGCCAGAGCCAGCTTGAACGCGAGAAGATACATCATGGCGATTTGAACAGAATATGCCTTCGTTGAAGCAACAGCGATTTCAAGACCGGCATAGGTATATAAAACCATGTCAGCATCTCTGGCAATTGACGAGCCGACAACGTTCACGATAGAAAGGGTTTTGGCGCCCATTTTTTTAGCTAAACGAAGGGCGGCGAGGCTGTCGGCGGTTTCGCCCGATTGCGAAATGATTATTACCAAGTCCTTATCGGTCAGAATGGGGTTTCTATATCTGAATTCAGAAGCGATGTCAACAGTAACAGGGATACGAACAAGGCTCTCAATAACGTATTTTCCGACAACGCCGGCGTGCATAGCCGTCCCACAGGCGATGATGAAAATTTTGCTGAAGCTGTTCAATACATCAGCAGTAAGCCCAGCCTCGTCAAGGTTTGGAAGACCGTTGACAATACGAGGGTTGATAGTATTTTTAATCGCTGTCGGCTGCTCGTGAATTTCTTTAAGCATGAAATGCTCATAGCCGCATTTTTCTGCCGCCTCTAAATCCCAGTCGGCGATAAGCAGCTCTTTTTTAATTTCAGACTTATGGATATCAACAAAATTAACCCCGTCTTGTGTAAGTATTGCTATTTCATCACTTTCGAGTAAGTAATATTGCTTTGTGTATTTCAATATAGCGGGAACGTCAGAGGCAATAAAGCTCTCGTCCTCATTAACGCCGACGATAAGCGGGGATTCCTTTCTAACGGCAAAGATTGTGTTGTCAAAGTCTTTGAATATTATTCCAAGCGCAAATGAGCCGCGAACCTCGCCCATCACCTTAACGATAGCGTCAACAGGGTCACCCTTGTAATAATAGTCAAGAAGCTTAGCAACAGTCTCAGTGTCAGTCTGAGAAACGAATTCATATCCATTATTTATTAAAAAGCTCTTTATTTCCATATAATTTTCAATAATTCCATTATGAACAATTGAAACAGTTGCGTTCCCATGAGGGTGAGCATTAATATCGGAAGGCTCGCCGTGAGTCGCCCATCTTGTATGCCCGATACCACAGTTCCCGTGAGGAGTTCCCTCACAATCGAGCTTGTCGGCAAGGTTTTGAAGCTTCCCCTGTGCCTTGACGGTTTTAATAACGCCGTCAGATAAAACAGCAACCCCGGCTGAGTCATATCCTCGGTATTCAAGCTTTGAAAGCCCGTCAAGAAGCACCTTTGTACAATCCTTTTTACCGATGTAACCAACTATTCCGCACATAGCTTTTCCTCCGAAATCAATATAAAATTTACTTTTCTAAATCAGTAATGAGTTGAACTCTTGCCTGATGTCTTCCGCCCTCAAATTCAGTTTTAAGAAAAACGTCAATCATTTCTAACGCCAGACCCTCACCGATAACTCTGGCCCCAAGACAAAGAACATTAGCATCGTTGTGAAGTCTTGTATATTTCGCTGAATAATAATCAGAGCAAGCGGCGGCGCGAATCCCGTGAATTTTGTTGGCGGCGATAGAAATCCCAATCCCCGTCCCACAAATAAGTATTGCTCTTTCAGCTTTTTTTAAAATAACCTCGTCGCATACCTTTTTAGCAGCAACAGGATAATCGCATTTTTCACCTGCGGCACAACCACAGTCAAGATACTCTATTCCATTTTCCTTAAAATAATTAATTATCTTGATTTTTAATTCTGTCCCGGCGTGGTCATTCCCAATAGCAATCATAATATATCCCCTTTAGTATATTTTAACATAAAATTCGTTATAAAACAACATTAAAAATTATTTTAAGCCTTTGACTTTAAATAATTATCTTTCTCAGCCTTCGTAATCTGAAGATAGCTGGCATCAAGACTATCAGGTGGGCTAAAACCAGCCGCCCCTTGAATAGCAAGAAAGCATAGTGACGAGGCTTGCTGTAATCTAAGCGCAGCACCGGCGACCCTCACGTTTTTATTATCTTTAAATAAATTATCATAGCAAAAAAGAGAGTAATCGCCCACCAGAATTATATCGTCATCAATTGTATTAACAAAG
This sequence comes from Bacillota bacterium, assembly GCA_023429785.1. Taxonomy (GTDB): domain Bacteria; phylum Bacillota; class Clostridia; order Oscillospirales; family Ruminococcaceae; genus SZUA-444. The sequence goes on from JAEZDD010000004.1 coordinate 231,787, forward strand.
GCCTCAAGCTCACTAATTTCAGTGACAGTATCTTCAGAAATTCTCGTCAAGGTATTTCCGTCTGATTTAAAAGCCGACCAATACGCAATCTCGGGGCGAGCCTTCATTATTGAAATAATTATCCCCTTGGTATCTATACAGTTAAAGGCGAGAGAATGAAGCGTTGATACCCCAGCGCATTCTTTTGAAAGAGAAAAGCACATAGCTTTCACAGCAGAAATACCAATTCGAAGGCCGGTGTATGAACCGGGTCCGTTCGCAACAGCGAAACCGTCAAGGTCGCTCAGCATAAGGCCGGCATCTGAAATAACACGTTCAACCAAAGGCAGAATGACCTGAGAATGAGTGAGCTTTGTCATGATAGTAGTCTGTGCTAAAACGCAGTCATCCTCACAAACAGCAACAGAGGCAATACGCCCAGACGTGTCAATTCCAAGTATTTTCAAAACGCTCTCCTCCGTCAATCTGAATTTCACGGGTGTCATCATCTATCCGTCTGAATTTAATGAATATCGTGTTTTTTGGCAAGGCCTCTTCAATATTCTCGCTCCACTCAATCGCCAGAACATTATCCTCAGAAAGATAATCATAAAAGCCAGTTGTATCCAAATCATTTAAATCTAAAATCCGATACATGTCAAAATGATACAGCGGGGTTGGCCCTCTGTATTCATTCACAAGTGTGAAGGTCGGTGAAATAATTTCATCAGAAAGCCCCATCCCGAGTGCAAGCCCACGAGTGAAGGTCGTTTTCCCGGCACCAAGCCCGCCGATAAAAGCAACAACATCTCCACCCTTTAAAAGCGAGCCGACTTTTTTAGCAAGCTCAATCGTCTCCTCGGCGCTGTGAGTAACAATTTTCATTTCTCCGACCCTCCCTTTAAAGCGTTCGCCTATACTTTTTAGTCATTTGACTTCACCACATAATAATTATTCATAAATCGGGGTAACTATCGGCTTCCCCTCGTTGTCGAGGAGAGGGGTCAGCCCGGCCGCTGTTCCTGAAGCATGAAACATATAGTTGATTCCTGTTTCGACATCGACCCATATTTCTGTAACATTCAAAGCCCCTTGAGTATAAATCTTTCTGAATCTTTCGTCCTTATTCATATATCCTCCATTATGTCATTAAAACAGTCCGCTAATATTACCGTGGTTGTCACAGTCGATTTTGTTGGCAGCCGGGATTTTGGGTAGCCCCGGCATCGTCATAATATCACCCGTCAAAGCGACAACAAAGCCGGCGCCGGCTGATAATCTCACGTCACGAACAGTTATTTCAAAATTCTCCGGCTTCCCGAGCTTTAAAGGGTCGTCAGAAAGTGAATACTGCGTTTTTGCGACACAAACAGGGATATCGCCAAAACCCAGCTCATTGATTTCCTTAATAGCTTTCTCAGCCTGGGCTGTGAATATTACTCCATCAGCACGATAAATCTCACGGGCGATAATGCTAAGCTTTTCCTTTATTGAAAGCTTCTCATCATAAAGTGGTTTAAAATCAGTCTGACAGCCGTCACATCTTTCAATTGTGCTGCAAACCTTTTCGGCTAGGTCTTTTCCGCCCTCGCCACCCTTGGCGAAAATTTCAGCTAGTGAAACCTCAACTCCCATGCCGTCACAGAATTCCTTGATGAAAGCAATTTCAGCATCGCTGTCAGTATGAAAGCGGTTAATTGCAACAACGACAGGGACGCCGAACTTATGCATATTCTCGATATGCGTCTGAAGATTAATAATTCCTTTTTTAAGGGTGTCAACATTTTCATTAACAAGGTCAGCCCTAGCGACACCGCCGTTGTATTTCAAGGCACGAATTGTCGCAACGAGAACAACACAGCTGGGCTTGAGGTTCGCAAAGCGACATTTGATATCGAAAAATTTCTCAGCCCCGAGGTCAGAGCCAAAGCCCGCCTCAGTAATAGTATAATCGCCGAGCTTTAAAGCGAGCTTAGTTGCACGGACCGAGTTACAGCCGTGAGCGATATTCGCGAAAGGACCGCCGTGCATTATCGCCGGAGTATTCTCTAGGGTCTGAACGAGGTTCGGCTTCAAAGCGTCCTTTAAAAGCGCAACCATTGCGCCGCAGCCGCCTAAGTCCTTAGCGAAAACCGGCTTCCCGTCAAAGCTATAAGCGACAAGAATTCTTTCAAGTCTTGCCTTTAAGTCCTCAAGGTCAGAGGACAGGCAAAGAATAGCCATAATCTCAGAAGCAACGGTAATCTGAAAGCTATCCTCACGCGGGATGCCGTTCATTTTTGAGCCGAGTCCGATAATAATATCTCTTAATGCCCTGTCGTTCATATCCATACAACGCTTGAACATAATTCTTCGCTGGTCAATTCCAAGCTCGTTCCCCTGCTGAAGATGATTGTCAAGCAAAGCGCACAGCAGGTTGTTCGCTGAAGTAATAGCATGCATATCTCCGGTGAAGTGAAGATTAATATCCTCCATAGGGACAACCTGTGCATAGCCACCGCCGGCGGCACCGCCCTTTATGCCAAAAACTGGGCCGAGGGAAGGCTCACGGAGCGCAAGGACAGCGTTTTTCCCGATTTTAGCCATAGCTTCTGCCAGCCCGACGCTGATTGTTGTCTTCCCCTCGCCGGCCGGGGTCGGGTTAATAGCAGTGACAAGAATCAATTTCCCATCCGGCTTATTTTCAAGCTTTGAAAAAAGTCCTTCAGAAATTTTAGCTTTATAGTGGCCATAAGGCTCTAAATCATCCTCTGAAATGCCAATATCCTTGGCAATATCAACAATTTTTTTCATCCTACATTCCTGTGCAATTTCGATATCAGTCAGCATCAAACAACCTCCATACAGTATACAGTTAGTTTAGTCTAAAATATTTAAAAATATTATATCACACAAATGACAATATTGCTATAAAAATTTTAGCGAGATACAGTATAAGAAGCTTGATTCAGACAATATTAAAATACAAACATTAACATTTTATTAGGGAAGTATTGTTGCCTTTTGTTGAAATATGTAATATAATAAAAAAAGCAAAAGAAAGAAGGTGGGATAACGTGAAGGCAGTATTCAGATTTATTGCTGGGTTTTTTAAAAGAGTCGATATGGTGCTTTTGATATTGGTAACAGCCTGCTCCGCACTGAGCGTGACCTTAATATATTCAATATACATCAATGATGTTTCGTCATACGTTTATCCATCAACATATAAGACGCAAGTGATTGCAATGATAGCGGGGACAGTGGTGGCTATAGCCATATCGCTGTTTGATTATAAAAAATTCATTAAAATATGGTATATATATCTCCCGTTTGCCGTTTTTTTGGTACTATTAACCTTCACTCCACTCGGGCTTCAGAGAGAGGGGGCGGACGACAGGGCGTGGATTAATCTCGGTTTTACAACCCTTCAGCCGTCGGAGGTGCTAAAGCTCGCATTCATTCTATCCTTTGCGTATCATCTTCAGAAGGTCGGGAAGAGATTGAATGAGCCGAAAAACGTTATACTGCTTTTACTTCATGCGGCGCTCCCGATTGGCTTAATTATTGTTCAGGGCGATGATGGGACGGCGATAGTCTTCTGTGTCATAGCGCTCGCTATGCTTTTTGCTGCCGGCATATCGTGGAAGTATATTGTTTCGGCTTTCGCCGCTCTCCCTTTGGTTGGGATTGTTCTGTGGAACTTTGTCCTCCAGCAGCATCAGAAGAACAGAATTTTGGTTACCTTTAGCCCCGAGCTTGACCCCTTAGGGACAGGGAACCAGCAACGGCTCGGGAAAATTGCTCTTGGCTCGGGTCAGGTCTTTGGGAAAGGGCTGTTTAAAGGGACGTACAGCTATGTCCCCGAGGTTCAAAACGATTTTATTTTTTCCTATGTGGGACAGACACTTGGATTTGTCGGCTGTGTCGCTTTGTGTATAGTCATCACGATTATATGTATCCGGCTTGTTACAAACGGGAATAAGTCGAATGACCAACAGGGCAATCTGATTTGCGTCGGGGTTTTCGCTCTGATTTTTGTCCATGCTATATTGAATATCGGAATGGTTTTAGGGGTAATGCCGGTTATTGGAGTTCCGCTCCCCTTTATCAGTGCCGGAGGGACGGCAATGCTAAGTATGTATGCGACAATAGGGCTGGCAATGAGCGTGTATTCACACAGCGAAAAGGAATATAAAATTTTTAAACGAAATAAATTCTAATAAAAAAAGGTGGACAAGCGTCCACCTTTTTGTTTTTAAAAACACAGTTAAAAAAACAGGAACAAAAATATGTTACTTTCTGTATTAAGACAGAAAGAACCAAAGAAATCAAGGCAATCCTCAGACACTCAAATTGTATATGCTTTTTTATTCCATGAATAATATAATGATTACATTTGATATATATCGCTTGACCTAAGAATTTTTATTCCGTTTTTGTCAAGTGCCTTTAGTGCGGCTTCGTTGTCCTCAACACGAATAATAACATAAGCCGTGTCATCAGTTCTGCTGATAAAAGCATACATATATTCAACGCTTATGCCGACGCTGTTAAGAACATCCATTGCTGTCGCCAGGCCGCCCGGCTGGTCAGCAATGCCGATAGCGATGACATTAGTCAGCGAAACAGTACAATCAGCGTCCTTTAAAGCTTTTTCGGCTTTTGAAGGATTATCCACAATCAATCTCATAATGCCGAAATCTCGTGTGTCAGCGATAGAAAGTGCACGAATGTCAATGTTGTTTTCTTTTAAAAGTCTTGTAATTTCCGCCATTCTCCCCGGCTTGTTTTCAACGAAAATTGAAAGTTGTTCGATTAACATAAAATTGCCTCCATTCTATTATTTTTTACGCTTATCAATAACACGGACAGCCTTGCCCTCGCTTCGGGCAATAGTTTTAGGCTCAACAAGACGAATACTTGCCGAGATACCAAGAGTTGATTCAATCTGGCTTCTGATTTTCTCCTCCTGAGAGCTAAGATTTTTAATTTCGTCGGAGAACATTTGCTGTGAAATTTCAACCTGAATTTCCAAAACGTCTGTGTTGTCAACACGGTCAACAATAAGCTGATAGTGAGGTGAGTTGTTCCCCATCGAAAGCAGAACGCTTTCAACCTGTGAAGGGAAGACATTAACGCCGCGGATAATGAGCATATCATCAGAACGTCCACGAGGCTTGAGCATTTTTATAAGTGTTCTTCCACAAGAGCACTTGCCCTTTTGAAGGACAGCAATATCACGGGTTCTGTATCGCATCAGAGGGAAAGCCTCCTTAGTGATACAAGTGAATACAAGCTCACCCTGCTCGCCATAAGGCAAAACCTCGAGTGTGTCGGGGTCGATTATTTCAGGGATGAAGTGGTCCTCATTAATGTGCATTCCGGACTGGTCCTCACATTCAAATGAAACGCCTGGCCCGATTATTTCAGAAAGGCCATAAATATCATAGGCTTTAAGCCCGAGCTTATCCTCAATTTCAGCACGCATTTCCTCAGTCCAAGGCTCAGCGCCGAAAATCCCGGCTTTTAGCTTTATATCATTTTTAGAGATTCCCATTTCCTTCATGGTTTCAGCAAGGAAAAGTGCATAGGATGGCGTGCTGCATATTATAGTCGAGCCGAAGTCCTTGATGATATTGATTTGTCTTTGAGTGTTTCCAACAGAAACAGGGATAGTTGTACAGCCGACCTTTTCAGCGCCATAGTGCATCCCAAGTCCGCCGGTGAAAAGCCCGTAGCCGTATGAAACGTGAAGAAAATCCTTGTTTGTTCCGCCTGCGGCAGTAATGGAACGAGCAATGCACTCCTGCCAGGTTTCAATGTCGTTTTTAGTGTAGCCAACGACAATCTGCTTTCCTGTTGTTCCAGATGAAGCGTGAACACGAACAACGTCGTCCATAGGAACAGCAAAAAGCCCATAGGGATAGGTATCTCTTAAATCCTGCTTTGTCGTGAATGGAAGCTTTGAAAGGTCTGCCACCGACTTAATATCCTCCGGCTTAATTCCGGCCTCATCCATCTTGTTCTTGTAATATGGAACATTGTCATAAATTTGTCTGATTTTTTTTGATAGTCTGAAGCTTTGAAGTGATTCCATTTCGTGGGGGAGCGCGCACTCAATCCCCTCGTCCCAATATTTTGGCATAAAAGCCCTCCTCATTAGTTATATGAACAGCAATAGTCCGCAAATTTCGAAACCTTTAATTTAAAGCTGGAGTTTTCAGGGACAACGAAGCTGGTCCCCTCGCCATAGGTTTTATATTCACTTTCGCCCTTGAGCATAACATCCATTTCTCCTCCGAGAATTTCCATAAGCTCCTCACTGGCAGTATTGAATTCATAATCGCCGGCAAGCATAAAGCCGAGGGTTTTTTTGCTGTTATTTTCAAGATAAATTGTTCTGCTTGTTACCTTCCCGTCGAAATAAACATTCGCCTTTTTCACAGCCGTTACATTTTTGAAATCCATAATCATTCTCCGTTCATATTATAAAAAGTATTTAAAAGATGCCGCACGCAAGTCCCATTCTAAATCAACCACTAAATATTCTGTCCCGCCTCAAAGGCTTTTTTATTAAGCTCTAAGAACTTTTGAGGGACGCATTCAACAATAGCGTCATCCCAAATCTTCTGCTCAAAGTCAAGAAGCTTTGAAACAACACCCATAATGACAACATTAGACGCTTTTGAATTCCCAAGCTTTTCAGCAACCTCAAGGGCATTGACTGAAATTACATCAACGCCAAGTGCTTCTATTTTTTCGATAATTTCCTCAGGATACTTAGCGGAACCGATTATTACTGGCATAGGATTTGTTTTTTGTGTTGAGATAATCAGCTTCCCGCCTTTTTTAAGATAAGAAAGCCATCTGGCGCCCTCAAGCTGTTCAAAAGCGATGACAATATCAGCCTCACCCTTTTCAATAACAGGTGAAAAAACCTTATCGCCGTATTTAACATAGGTTACGACAGAGCCGCCACGCTGTGACATCCCGTGAACCTCTGAAACCTTAACGTCAAAGCCCTGTGAAAGAAGGACGCTCCCCATAAGTCGTGAAGCAAGAAGCGAGCCTTGTCCGCCGACGCCGACAATCATAATTGATTTTGTATTCATTATATATTAATCTCCATTCCTCGTGAAATTACTTTTCGCTGTCGGAAATAGCACCAAAGGCACAAAGCGCCTTGCATAATCCACAGCCCGTGCATTGTGTTGTGTCGATTTGCGCCTTCCCATCCTTCATTGAGATTGCCGGGCAGCCGATTTTCAGGCACGCCTTACAACTCTTGCAGTTATCCTTGTCAACACAAAGCGGAGCATTGTGCTTAACATATTTTAAAAGTGCACAAGGACGACGCGAGATAATTACCGACGGTTCAGGAATGCTAAGCTCTTCCTTAATAGCACTTTCAGTTTCCTTCAAATTATAAGGGTCGACAACTCGAATTCTTTTAATGCCAACAGCCTCGCAAAGCTTCTCGAGTGAAACCTTGGCGGCGGGGTCGCCCTTGATATTATAGCCTGTTGTCGGATTCTGCTGATGTCCGGTCATGCCGGTAATACTGTTGTCGAGGATAAGGACAGTTGAGTTCGTCGCATTATAGGCAATGTTCACAAGCCCGGTAATACCCGAGTGCATGAAGGTTGAATCGCCGATGACAGCAACGGAATTTTTTTCGGAAGCCTCGCCGCGAGCCTTGTTAAAGCCATGAAGTCCAGATATGGAAGCGCCCATACATATGGTTGTGTCCATTGCGTTTAACGGCGCAACAGCCCCAAGGGTATAGCAGCCGATGTCGCCGCTCACCATTATCTTATTTTTTGAAAGCGCATAGAATACACCTCTGTGAGGGCAGCCGGCACACATAACAGGAGGGCGGACAGGGACGTTTTCGGAGAAAGCCTTTGCTTCAACAGTTTCGCCTAAAATTCTTTCGGCGATAAGCTGCTGTGAATATTCGCCCAGAAGAGTGAATTTCTCTTTTCCGACAACATTCAGACCAAGCTTTTTGCAGTGGGTTTCGAATATGTCGTCAAGCTCTTCAATGACATAAACAGTATCGCACTTTGAAACAAAATCCTTGATTAAATCAACAGGAAGAGGGTTCACCATACCGAGCTTTAGATAGCTCGCCTTGTCCCCCAAAGCCTCCTTCGAGTATTGATAAGCCGCACCGGAGGTGATAACGCCGATTTTCTTATCATTGTATTCAATCGTGTTTATAGAAGCCTTTTCAGCATAAGCTATCAGCTTTTTTGTTCTTTCTTCCACAAAAACGTGTCGAGCCTTAGCAAAAGCGGGCATCATAACGTATTTCTGTGCGTTTTTAGTGTATTCCTTAACGCCGACTTCATTTCTTTCACAGGCATCAACAATGCTCTGTGAGTGCGAAATTCTCGTTGAAAGGCGAAGGATAACGGGAGTATCAAATTCCTCGGAAAGCTCAAAGGCGAGCTTAGTGAACTCCTTGCACTCAGATGAATCAGACGGCTCAAGCATAGGGACCTTTGAGGCGATTGCATAATGACGTGAATCCTGTTCATTCTGAGATGAATGCATTCCGGGGTCGTCAGCAACAGCGATAACAAGCCCGCCGCTTACGCCGGAATATGCCACTGTGAAAAGCGGGTCAGCCGCCACATTAAGTCCAACGTGCTTCATCGCACAAAAGCTTCTAGCACCGGCGATAGATGCACCAATAGCAACCTCACAGGCAACCTTTTCATTCGGCGCCCACTCACTGTACATTTTTTCGTATGTAGAAGCAAATTCAGTAATCTCCGTGCTTGGAGTCCCAGGATAGCTTGAAATAACCTTAACCCCTGCCTCATAAAGACCACGGGCAACAGCTTCATTGCCGAGCATTAATTTTTTCATAAACCAAGTACATTCCCTTCAAAATCTCTATCATTTATTTTTAAATTCTATATTTATATTTTAATATATAAATTGTTTGTTGTTAAGTGCTGGGAATAATAACAGAAGCTAAATATCATCGTAATATTTAGCTTCGTTCCCTTTTGGGGCATCAGCTTCCATCCCAAAATATCTGGGGAACTTCCCAATTTCGTATATCATTGCACCGCTTAAAATCCCGACATGAACCATTGAATGTCTATATTGTCCAAGTATTAATGCCATTCTTGTGAAGCTACAGCCCTCAGGCTTTTCAAGCAGTATATCGTCAGTTAAATTTTCTAAATAGCTATTAATTTTTTCTTTTATCTCATAAAAATATGCCGTTAAATCTTCTTTTGAAAATTCGGATTTTTCAGAAATAGTTTCATTAAAGCTTGTCGGATTGATAAACCATTTATCCAATGAATGTAGGGTGTGATAGATATACCACCAAATTGGTGCATCATATAGAATTGTCCCAATTTTATCCTCCGGAACCGTATTTATAGAGTTTTCCAGGTTCCAGAAAAGAATTTGAGTTTGTTCCTTTAATATGTCAACTAGGTTCATTTTCCACTCCTTAAACATAAAAACGGTTTTAATTATTTTCTGATTCGTCCGGATGAAAGGTCATCCCCGTATATACTTTTTTTAGCTTTTCATCAGTATAATGCTTGTCAAGAAATTCCTCAAAAGCATTTGAGGCGGGGATATTATTGACTCTCTGTGACTGTCGATAAACGGCAAGAGCAGAAATCGTCATATTAAGAACCATGAAAACAAGCACAAGCCAGGTCAGCGGAGCTCTCACTTTTTTAGGAATTAACAGGATTAGCCTAAGCATATAAGGGAAGACATATCTAAAGAAAAATATCCCTAATATCCCCCAGAACATTGCATGTATAGGATTTGTCCGCCCGTTGAAATTGATTGCATAGTCGCCGTAGGACCAGGATTCAGACTTGAACATAACCTCCTGAAGATAAGAGCATAAATATTCAAATAAGCCGCCTATCAGAGAACCGGCAATGAATAAAATATATGACTTGCATTTCATGAACTTGTACAAGCAAAGTGTGAACAAAACAGCGCCGAAGCCATAAACCTGATTGAACGGGCCATAAATCATGCCCTGTTTGTTTATAAAATATCCGAACTGAATGTATGCATATCCGACCTCGACGACATATCCGAGAAAACAACCCAGAAAAAAGGTCCATACATAAAGCTCGAAATTGCTGACTTTTTTAAGTGAATCGACAGATTCTTTAACTCCCTTGTTAAGCTTTTTAGCCATGAATTTACTGTTATTTTTATTAAAATTATTCTCAATGGCTTCATCAGTTTTAAGCACGTTTGAAGCATCATTTTTAACGATTTCAGCTTTCACAATATTCTCCTTGCTTTTGTTATTATACAATAAAAATTATATCATACATTAACTAGTATTACAAGAATGGACAAAATATGATTAATCAGTTATTAATAATAAGAAATAAATATATGTTAAAAAAATTTGTTAATTGTTTCTTAAATCGAGAATTCTTTTTGCTTTCCCCTGAAAACGCTCAAGCGATTTGTGTTCAACGAGCGAAACCTTTGTATCAATTCCCAAAACAGTTTTTAGCTGATGATAAATGCTTTTTTGAAGGCTTTCCAGCGCACCGTAATTTTCAAGAAGGCTTGCATCGGAAAGTTCAACCTTGACCTCAAGAGAATCAGAAAAATTAGCTCTGGTGACAACAAGCTGATAGTGAGGCGCAATTTTATCAAATTTCATTAAAACGCTTTCAATCTGAGAGGGGAAAACATTAACCCCGCGGATTTTAAGCATATCATCACTTCTGCCCTTGATTTTTGACATACGGGCGAAGGTCCTCCCACACTCGCATGGCTCATAGTTTAACTCGGTTATATCCTTTGTCCTATATCGAAGCATTGGTATCCCCTCTTTTGTGAGAGTGGTGATAACAAGCTCGCCTGTTTCGCCCTTAGGCAAAACCTCAAGAGTCTGAGAGTTAATAATTTCAGCGAGGAAATGGTCCTCATTAATGTGCATTCCGCGGCGGAAACGGCATTCACCCGAAACCCCAGGCCCCATCAGCTCACTCATGCCATAGTTATCCGTTGCAAAAATATTGAGAGTTGATTCAATCTGACCACGCATCTCCTCTGTGCAGCCCTCAGAGCCGAACAAGCCGAGATTCAATTTAAGATTGCCGATTACTCCCATATCTCGTGCCATTTCGCCGATATACTGAGCATAGGACGGGGTTGAAACCAAGGCGGTTGTCCCGAAATCCTGCATCAGCATAATCTGCTTTTCCGTATTCCCGCTTGAAGTCGGGATAACGGTTGCACCGATTTTTTCAAGCCCATAGTGAAGCCCTAGGGCGCCTGTGAACAAGCCGTAGCCGAAGGCAATCTGAACAATATCCTCGTCTGTTGCGCCGACTGCCATACAAAGTCTGGCGACACAGTCAGCCCAGTTGTCCAAGTCCGCTTTTGTGTAACCGACAACAGTCGGCTTCCCCGTTGTCCCGGAGGAAGCGTGAATTCTATGTATTTTTTTAAGAGGCTGTCCAAACAAGCCGAAGGGATATGTGTCACGAATATCTTCTTTTGTAGTAAAAGGGATATACTGGATGTCGGATAGGGTCTTGATTTTATCAGAGGTAACAGAAGCCTCGCTCAGCCTTTTGTTATAAAAAGGAATATTGTCAGAGCAATATTTAACCAGCCATTTCAGCCTCTCCAGCTGAAGCTGTTCGAGCTTTTCACGAGGCATTGTTTCGATATCTTTTTGAAAAAACATTAGCTAATCTCCCTTAATTTTGTATATTAATTATATAACAATAAAAATGTAAAAACAAGTGCAAAAATGTCAGATTATTTATATAATACCTAAAACGCCATAGGGAGAACCCCACAGCGTTTTAAATAAAATAATATTTTAAAACAATTAGTCATTAGCGGAGAAGCAGGTGAACATTTCGTCAATACGCTCCTTATCCTTTGTCTTTGTGAAAGCACTGACAACAGGGACTATGATAAGCCCGATACACATTGCGAAAGCACCCGCATTGATTGGTGAAAGCAATGAGAACTTCCAGCCAAGACCGGTAACAGACTTAACAAGGTCAGGGAAAAGATTCAAGCTGAACAGGAACATATGCACAACGGTAATTCCAACGCCTGAGATGAAGCTCGCCCATACTGCGGCTTTGGTGATTTTCTTTGAGAAAAGCCCGTATAGGAAAGGCGCAAGGAATGAGCCGGCCAGAGCGCCCCAGGATATTGACATGAGGGTTGAAATATATGTATTTGGATTTATAGCAATCAAAACAGAAATCAAAAGGAATATCCCGAGGAAAATCCTGATACAGGTAACCTGTTTTCTGTCCGTCAGCTTATTTTTAAGAATTGGTTGAATGAGGTCGATAGTGATAGTTGAGCTTGATGTAAGAACAAGAGATGCCAGTGTCGACATAGAAGCCGAAAGAACAAGAACAATAACAATTCCGATAAGAATATCAGGCAGTGCAGTTTGAACTAGCTTCGGGATAATCGCATCGAACATCAGCTTTCCGCCTCCGGCAGGAGTGATTTCAGCCTTAGTCACAAACAATCTTCCGAAGGAACCGAGGAAATAGCATCCGCCCGAAACAACAAGAGCAAAAACCGTTGAAATAACAGTTCCTCTTTTTATTGATGCCTTATCCTTAACAGCATAGAACTTGTGAATCATCTGAGGGAGCCCCCATGTTCCCAGAGAAGTCAAAATAGCAACCCCGATTAGGTTAATAGGGTCAGGGCCGAATATTGTAGAAAGCCCTGGTGTCCCTGCGGCAACCCCGGCGTCATTCAGCTGAGTGATAGCTGAGAATAAGCCGCCCTTGCTCGAAAGAGCGACAACCACAACAGCGATAATGCCGCCAAGCATAACAATGCCTTGAACAAAGTCGTTTATAGCGGTAGCCATGTATCCGCCGAGGATAACGTATATAGCGGTGAGGACAGCCATGACGATAATCCACACTGAATAGTCAATGCCGAAGGCTGTTTCAAAAAGTCTTGACAAGCCGTTATAAACGGAAGCTGTATAAGGAATGAGGAAAACAAAAACAATTATTGCAGCAACTGTTTTAAGCCCCTTTGAATTATAACGCTTTTCAAAAAACTCAGGCATTGTCGAAGCATTAAAGTGCTTTGTCATCTGACGTGTTCTTTCACCAAGAACAATCCATGCCAGCATACTTCCTATTATTGCATTCGCAATACCAATCCAGACAGCAGAAATCCCGAAGTTCCAGCCGAACTGACCGGAATATCCAATGAAAACAACAGCAGAGAAATATGTCGTTCCATAAGCAAAAGCAGTAAACCATGCTCCTAAGCTTCGCCCGCCGAGAACAAATTCAGACACGCTCGAAGCCTTCCTCCTGCAGTATAAACCTATCCCTATCATGACGATGAAATAAATAATCAATGTCAGCCACTTAACAATCATAATTCAATCTCCTATACGATTTTTAACTTTAATAGTTTTATGTATGTGTGCTTTAAAGCTTTTGTGCAATAAAGCAAGTTAATTATAACATTTTGTTGGTCAAAGTCAATAGTATTTTTTAACAAACAATACCTGGCTTTTTCTATATTTACAACAACAGGAATATTAACCTAAAAGTCATACTATAAATTATGTAAGTCTGAAATGAGGTGGATTTTTATGAATAAGGAAAGCAGATTGAGAGCGGTTTTGAGGAATGTGTCCTCGGGATTAATTCTCCTTGTTATAGTCGTATTGTTTGTTCTGGCGGTCAGAAACCTTATTATAAGCAATAAGGAGCAAAAAGCCGAGGACAACGCGAGAATCATATACATAGCGGCGGGGAAATGGATTTCACAGGCACAATCAAAAAACATCACGCTAGCCAATTCTCATTCAGGTGACGAAATAATTTTTAAGAGTGAGAGCATGAACAGCAATAAGTCAGCGGCGAATGACCAGAATAATTTCAATGAGATGGACCTGACTGAATTTTTAAACGGGAGTCTTGGCGGTGACTGGTGCGTTGTTGTGGATAAGGATACCTTAAAGGTCAGCTATGCCTTATGGAGTGAGGACAAAATCCCCGACAACAAAATAAAAAAGCCGGATGATATCCCGCTTCCCCAGCATTTCTTTAAGGATTGGAACAATATAATAGGTTGCTATTAAATACAAAAAGCCCGACTTTTCAGTTGGGCTTAATTTATTATTAATTTATTTAAAGCATTAATTATGTCACTCGGGGTTTTTGACTTTGAATGAAGAAAGTTCACCGGCTCGCTGATGTCCTGAAGGTAATGTGCGTCAGAATTAGAAATAGCCTTGCAGCCTTTCAGATATTCATTTCCTTCACAAAGAGCAGTAAATCTATCAATATTTTTAAGCTCAACACATTTAAAAGTCGAGTCGGGAGGAATGAAGCCGAGGTTAGAAAAAAGAGAGTTCGCATTTTTTTCAATGTGAGCGGGGAAGGCCACGCCGTCATATTCCTTGACCAGCTCAAAAACCTCACCAAAGGATATGGAGGTTGCGTTAATCAAAAGAAAAGGCTCCTCAGAAATAATATTATCCTCACTGTCAAGGACACATTGCCGCCCAAAAATATCGGGGTCGTTCGGGATTTTCACCAGCCTCGAGAACACAAAGGCATCCCAAAGCAGGGCTTTTTCAAGCGAAGGGAAAAGGCAGACAACGTGGACTTCCTCCTCTGTCGTCAGCTCCATCCCGCAGATAAGTGTGATTCCATAGGCATTAGCAAGCTCTATAGCGGCGGGACAGTTTTTGCAGCTGTTATGGTCGGTCAGAGCGATAACATCAAGTCCTTTAACGACAGCCATCCCAACAATGTTCGACGGCGTCATATCCTCGTCGCCACATGGCGAAAGACAGGAATGAATATGAAGGTCATAAGAAAGGCTAAGCATTCGAGCATACCTTATGTATTTCAAGAGCAGTTTCAAAAACAGGGGATTTTGACTTTAATATTGTGACATTCTGCTGACACGCTTTAAACAGCATTTTTTCGTCAAGGCTGGTTGCTTCGCAAAGGACAATACAGCTGATTTCGGCGAGAGTGGCAACGGCAATAGAATTGATATTTCCCATAACAGTCACCCAGGCACAGCCTCTAAAAGCCTTCCCCATAACAATACTTAACAGGTCGCAGCAGAAAACGCCGGAAATTTCCAGGCTTTCGTCGCCAAGATTAATAATCTCAAAATCACATTTCTCTAAAACTTCTTTAACTTTCATATTCACAATCCTCTATATTTTATTTAAATCGTCGGAAATTCTGTGGATATATTCACGAAGAAGATGTATGCAGTCCTTTTCCTGAGAAACTCCACGAACAATATCCTCAGCGAGCGCCTTGCAGGTCGGAGCACCACAAGAGCCACAGTCGAGTCCGGGAAGTCTGGCGTTTATTTCTTCCGCCTTAGCCATCAAGGTCATGCTTTCAAGCATATCAGAGCCGAGATTAAATACCGGCTGATACTCAATCTTATTATTAAAAAACGCATTTTCAAGTATTTCATCGCCTAGATGAGTCCTGGCGACTGGGAGATATTTTCTGAGCCTTTTAAGCTTTGCTTTCGCAACATAAGGGTTTTCAACCTGTAACACACCGCCGACACAACCCCCGCTGCAAGCATTAAGCTCGATAAAATCAAGGTCAGAAAAGCGCTGGTCCTCAAGGTCCTCAAGAACACGGATTACGTTTTCTATTCCGTCGGCAGCCAGATAATTGTCGATGAGGAGTCCGCCCGCTTCACCGCCACTAGCCCCCCAGCTGATACCGATTTTACCGGAAATAGAAATCTCAGCTGTTTCGTCCTGAGTTTTTTTCATGAAAGGGAGGATTTTTGTATAAACGTCCTTCACAGCGACAACGCCGTCAATCTCGGAATGGTCGTTTGAAATAGGTGAAAATACAGCAGTAACCTTAGCGGGGCAAGGGGATATAAAGATGATGCCGATTTTTTCAGAGGGAAGACCTGTCTCAGCCATTGCTTTTTTTCGAGCCTGTAAAGCAGCGATATCAATAGGCGCATTTATAGGAATAAGGTGGTCAATAAGATTTGGGAACCGAACTCGTATAAGTCGGACAACAGATGGACAGGCAGTGCTGATAAAAGGCTTGCTCTCCTTATGCTGGTCGATATACTTTCTTGACATTTCGCTGACCATTTCAGCCGCACCGCTCACCTCATACACATCGTCAAAGCCCATTAGCTTCAAAGCACGAAGAACAATGTTCGTGTCGTCAAGATTATTAAACTGGCCATAAAAGGATGGCGCAGGCAAGGCGACAGTGTATTCAAACCTTTCGAGAACGCTAAGAGAATCATAGGTTGCTTTTTTCGCATGATGAGGGCATACACGAATACACTCACCGCAATCAATACAGAATTTTTTTATTATGCTCGCCTTTCCGTTTCGAACTCTGATAGCTTGAGTAGGGCAACGCTTGATACAGTTAATGCAACCCTTGCATAAATCACTGTCGAGCCTGACTGAATTGAAAAAATTATCCGTTTTTAAAGCCTCCTTACTGTTCTGATATAACTATCTTAAATGTTAATCTTCATTGTCACTGTTGTCCCGACGCCAATCTCAGTTTTGATATCCATATCATCAGAATATTTGTCCATATTAGGTAAGCCCATCCCCGCGCCGAAGCCAAGCGAGCGGACATTCTCAGTCGCTGTCGAATATCCCGCTTGCATTGCCTTTTCAATATCCTCAATCCCAGGGCCTGAATCCCTTAAAACCATTATAATTTCAGTCGGAGAAATGTCAACATCGATTGTCCCGCCCTCAGCATGAATAACCATGTTGATTTCGCCCTCATACATCGCAATAGCAACCTTCCGGACAACCTCGGGGCTGACGCCCATCTGTTTAAGCTTTGATTTCAGGTCGCTTGATGCCTCGCCGGCTCTGGTGAAATCATCCCCGGAAATGTTATATGTAAAGTGCATAATACTGTTCAATTCGAAGCCCCCCCATGCAATCCGCTCTCATAAAGAATGCCACAGGCGGCAAACATCCTGTATTCAGTAGCAAGAAGGACAATTCCTCGTTCTTTCGCCAGCTCAATGACGCTATCGTCCGGGATTTTTCCACGGACAAAGCAAATACAAATCATATCCATCATTTCAGCCGTCCTGACAACCTGAGGGTTGCATAAGCCGGTGATAAGAACAGACTGGTCTTTTACAAAAGCCAGAACGTCGCTCATCATATCAGAGCCGCACGCAGTATGAACCTCTTTTTCAACAAACTCCTCGCAGCATAAAACCTCAGCGTTAAGCAGTTTTTTTATATCCAATATCGTCATAAAATCCTCCCGCAATTAAGTTATAACAAACAATTCAAACAAAGCGCATTTACTTTTTTTAGCATATCATTTTTTAAAAGTTTTGGCAATAGTTATATTGGAAACAAATAATTTTATCTGTTTTGACATAAAATTTACAAGAAAACTATAAATAGTGCTTATAATCATATACAATCGAAGTATATTTTGTGCAAGTTATATAATAACATACCACTTAGTATGTCAAATATTTTTGTAGATTTTTTAACAAAGATGTGTTATAATTTGAACTGTATATGAGAGGGATTTAAAAACCAAATCATAATGCTGAAGCAATCAGTTTCGGCTAAAATTTCAAGGAGGTTCTAGAATGGGTTCTACAAGTACTGTGCCATTCAACGGCACACCAGAACAAGAGGCAGAGTTAAAGCAGATTATTGCTGACAACAAAGATGAAAAAGGCGCATTAATGCCTGTTCTTCAAAAAGCACAGGATATTTATGGCTATCTTCCGATTGAAGTTCAAAAAATTATTGCGGCAGAGATGGATATTCCTCTCGAAAAAATCTATGGGGTAGTTACATTCTATTCACAGTTTTCACTTCAGCCAAAGGGGAAGTACAAGATTTCAGTTTGTCTTGGAACAGCATGCTATGTTAAAGGTTCCGGAGATTTATTTGATAAGCTGGTTCAAAAGCTTGGCATAGCCGGCGGCGAATGCACAGAGGACGGAAAATTTTCACTTGAGGCTTGCCGTTGTATCGGTGCTTGCGGGCTTGCTCCAGTTCTCACTGTGAATGAAGATGTTTATGGACGTTTAACTGTTGATGACGTTGAAGGCATTCTCGCAAAATATAACGACTAATCTATGATGACTGAAATATCGCTAAATATTTTAGATGTCGCTCAGAATTCCGTTCGTGCGAATGCAACGCTTATTATTATTAAGGTTGAGGCTGATACAAAAAAGGATAGGCTAACGGTTATTATTGAAGATAACGGTTGCGGGATGTCCCCCGAGCAGGTTGAAAATGTTGTTGACCCTTTTTTTACAACAAGAACAACCCGAAAGGTCGGGCTGGGCGTTTCCTTCTTTAAGCTGGCGGCAGAAAGCACAGACGGGAGCTTTGAAATAACCTCAAAGGTCGGGGAAGGGACAATAGTGATCGCCGTATTCGGGTTATCGCATATTGACAGAATGCCGCTCGGTGACATGACTGGGACAATTCATATGCTGATTACAATGAACACGGGAATCGATTTTATATATAACTATAAAATTGATGACGAGGAATTCACGCTCGACACTAAAAGCTTTCGTGAGATATTGGGCGATGTTCCTTTGAATGCCCCGGAGGTTTCGACCTATCTGAAAGAATTTCTTGAAGAAAACAAGAATGAGGTTGAAAAAGGGATAACCCTTTAGGCTAAATAATTTTTATAGGAGGATTAAGATGAAAACACTTGAAGAATTAAAAGCAATTCGAGATAAAATGCAAGGTCAGGTTGGTCTTCGTGCTGAAGAAAAGGATGTTACACGAGTTGTTGTCGGAATGGCAACCTGTGGGATTGCCGCCGGTGCAAGACCGGTGCTTACCGCTTTTTCTGACGCAGTTCAGGAGAAGAATCTTTTAAACGTAATGGTTACACAGACAGGTTGTATCGGGCTTTGTATGTATGAGCCGATTGTTGAAATCACTGTTCCGGGTCAGGAAAAGGTTACTTATGTTAAGATGGATGCTGAAAAGGCAAAAGAAGTTATTGAACAACACCTTGTAAGAGGTCAGATTGTTGATAAATACACAATTAAATAAGGGAGGATTACACGAATGTATCGTTCACACGTATTGGTTTGTGGTGGAACAGGTTGTACTTCTTCCGGAAGCCAGAAAATTATTGACTCACTTCAGAGTGAAATTGACAAAAACGGACTGAATAATGAAGTTCAGGTTGTTAAAACAGGTTGCTTTGGGCTTTGCGCACTTGGTCCAATCATGATAGTTTATCCTGAGGGAACATTCTATTCAATGGTTCAGCTTGAGGATATTCCTGAAATCGTTTCTGAGCATCTTCTAAAGGGAAGAGTTGTTTCGCGTCTTGTTTATAATGAAACAGTTACTGAAACAGGCATCAAATCACTTAATGAAACCGCATTCTATAAGAAGCAAAAGCGTGTTGCACTTAGAAACTGCGGAGTTATCAATCCAGAGAATATCGACGAATATATCGCTGTTGACGGATATACAGCTTTAGGTAAAGTTTTAACTGAAATGACTCCCGAGGATGTTATCAAGACAATCAAGGACTCAGGTCTTCGTGGACGCGGAGGCGGAGGATTCCCGACCGGAGTTAAGTGGGGGCTTGCTGCCGCTAACTATTCTTCACAAAAATATGTTTGCTGTAATGCTGACGAGGGTGACCCAGGGGCATTCATGGACCGTTCAGTTCTTGAGGGCGACCCACACGTTGTTCTTGAGGCTATGGCTATCGCCGGATACGCTATCGGAGCGAACCAGGGCTATATCTATGTTCGTGCCGAATACCCAATCGCTGTTAAAAGACTTGAAATCGCTATTGAACAGGCGCGTGAATACGGATTACTTGGGAATAATATTTTCGGAACAGACTTTTCATTTGATATCGGGCTGAGACTTGGTGCCGGCGCATTTGTTTGCGGTGAAGAGACTGCTCTTATGACTTCAATCGAAGGCAACCGTGGTGAGCCTCGTCCTCGTCCTCCATTCCCGGCACAAAAGGGCTTGTTCGGCGAACCGACAATACTAAACAACGTTGAAACCTATGCGAACGTTCCGCTTATCATCAACAACGGCGCTGAATGGTTCTCAGCAATGGGAACAGAAAAATCAAAGGGCACAAAGGTTTTTGCTCTTGGCGGGAAAATTCACAACACAGGACTTGTTGAAGTTCCAATGGGAACAACTCTTCGTGAAGTTATCGAAGAAATCGGCGGCGGTATCCCGAACGGGAAGAAATTCAAGGCTGCACAGACCGGAGGACCTTCAGGCGGATGTATCCCTGCTGAGCATTATGACATTCCAATCGACTATGACAATCTAATCGCTATCGGCTCAATGATGGGTTCAGGCGGACTTATTGTTATGGATGAAGACAACTGTATGGTTGACATCGCGAAGTTCTTCCTTGAGTTCACTGTTGACGAATCTTGCGGAAAGTGTACTCCTTGTCGTATCGGAACAAAGAGAATGTATGAAATTCTTGATAAAATCACTAAGGGTCACGGAACTCTTGAGGATTTAGACAAGCTGGAAAAGCTATGCTATTATATAAAGAACAATTCACTTTGCGGACTTGGGCAAACAGCTCCAAACCCAGTTCTATCAACGCTTCACTTCTTCAAGGATGAGTATCTCGCTCACGTTGTTAACAAGAAATGTCCTTCAGGTGTATGTAAGGACCTTCTCAGCTTTGAAATTATTGAAGATAAGTGTAAGGGCTGTACATTATGTGCCAGAGTTTGTCCTGTCGGCGCAATTTCAGGACAGGTTAAGACTGCTCATGTTATTGACAAGTCAAAATGTATTAAGTGCGGCGCTTGTATTGAAAAATGTCGCTTTAATGCAATCGTGAAGAAGTAATAGGGAGGAAACAATAATAATGGAAAATGTAAATATCAAAATTAATGGTGTTGCTGTTTCTGCTCCTAAGGGTTCAACAATCCTTGAGGCGGCTAGAATTGCCGGCATCGAAATTCCAACCCTTTGCTTTTTAAAGGAAATCAATGAAATCGGTGCTTGCCGTATATGCGTTGTTGAGGTTAAGGGTGCCAGAAGTCTTGTGGCTTCATGCGTTTATCCTATCAACGAGGGTATGGAAATATTCACAAATACACCAACAGTTCTTGAATCAAGAAAACAAACTCTTCAGCTGATTCTTTCAACACATAAGAGAAACTGTTTGTCATGCGTCAGAAGCGGGAACTGTGAGCTTCAGAAGCTATGTACTGATTTAAGAGTTGACAATGAAGGCTTATACGATGGTTCAAAGCCAAAATATGAAATAGACAATTCAGCTGCACATATGTATAGAGATAACAACAAGTGCATACTCTGCCGTCGTTGCTCAGCAGTATGCTCAAAGACTCAGGCTGTCGGTGTTATCGGTGCTAACGAAAGAGGCTTTAAGACAAACATCGGCTGTGCATTTGAAAGTGGGCTGGGCGAAACAAGCTGTGTATCATGCGGACAATGTATCGCTGTATGTCCTGTCGGTGCACTTTCAGAAAAGGATAATACTGCTGATGTATGGAAGGCTCTTGCTGACACAACAAAGCACGTTATTGTTCAGACTGCTCCGGCTGTTCGTGCTGCACTGGGTGAAGAGTTTGGGAACCCAATCGGAACAAATGCAGAGGGCAAGATGATTGCTGCACTTCGCAGAATCGGCTTCGCTAAAGTATTCGACACTAACTTCGCTGCCGACCTTACTATAATGGAGGAAGCAACAGAATTTTTAGACAGAGTCAAGAACGGCGGCGTTCTTCCGCTAATCACTTCATGTTCACCGGGCTGGATTAAATATTGTGAGCATTACTTCCCTGACATGACTGAAAATCTTTCAAGCTGCAAGTCGCCTATGCAAATGTTCGGTGCTATCGCCAAGACATATTACGCTGAAAAAATGGGCATAGACCCTAAGGATATCGTGATGGTTGCGGTTATGCCTTGTACAGCTAAGAAGTTTGAAATCGGGCGTGACGATGAGAACGCAGCAGGTGTTCCTGACGTTGATATTTCAATAACAACAAGAGAGCTTGCCAGAATGATTAATCAGGCTGGAATCAAGTTCAACGAGCTTCCTGAAGAAAAATTTGACAATCCTCTGGGCGAGTCAAGCGGCGCCGCTGTAATATTCGGTGCAACAGGCGGTGTTATGGAGGCTGCACTTCGTACAGCTGTTGAAACACTGACTGGCGAGGAGCTTCCAAAGGTTGATTTTGAAGCAGTTCGTGGTATCGCTGGAATAAAGACAGCAACATACAATGTTGCCGGAATGGAAATAAAGGTTGCTATCGCTTCAGGTTTAGCTAACGCTAAGGAGCTTTTAGAAAAGGTTAAGAGCGGTGAGGAAACTTATCATTTCATCGAAATAATGGGTTGCCCAGGCGGATGTGTCAATGGCGGCGGTCAGCCTCAACAGCCGGCTCACGTTCACAATACCTGTGACATCAGAGCAATCCGTGCCAGTGTTCTTTATAACCTTGACGCAAATATGCCTGTGAGAAAATCTCACAACAACCCAAGCATCAAGAAGCTTTATGATGAGTTCCTTGAAAAGCCGGGCTCACACAAGGCACATCACATTCTTCACACAACCTATGTGAAACGTTCAGTTCTATAAATTCTGTTGAAAAACAGAGAAAAAAACCAGCTTTTGAAGCTGGTTTTTTTCTTTATATAATTATTGTAAATAATGGATAAATATGCATACTAAATTACTGATAATTTGTTAAATATTTTATTAAATAAATAGTGACAAATAAATAGTTAAATGATATAATGATTTCACTAAGTGGGAAATTTTCCCATTAATTAAGGAGGATATTAGATGGGTAGGAAAAAAATCTTGAAAATAATAAGTATTTTCACTTCCATGGCATTAGCGTTTACACTTGTATTCGGTTTTTCAGGGAGTGCATTTAAAGTAAGTGCAACAAGCGCGAAAATCACATTAGCCGGCCCAGACACAATTACATACGGCGACAGCCTGACTCTGACAGCAACAAACAACTTTTCAATAACAGATGGCATCCTATGGTTATATGACAAAACTCTAGATGAATATGTTTCACATCAGGATTTTGAAACAAATGGGAAAGACACATTCACATTAAACGCAAATGACTACAAAACAACAGGAAATCATGTGTATAGTGTTGAGCTATGGAATTTCACAGGCACAGTTAGACTTGCTCAATCAAATGCTAAGCCAGTGCAGATAAACAAAATGGTTCCAACTGTAACAGTGACACAGACCTCACCGGCTGGAAGAAGCGGCGTTTATAATGAGACTGAAGCTTTTCAGGCAACAGCAAGCTATAATGGCAAGGCAGTAGCCGGAACATTCACATGGAAGATTGACGGAGTTGATGTTAAGGATAATCACAATAACCTAATAACTGCTGCTTCAATTTCTTCAACTTTAGTGCCGGGCAATCATGCAATTATAGCAATCTTTGTGCCGGCAGCCAGCATAAACAGTCTTTATGAGGGTGGCTCAAACACATTGAATGTAGCGGTTAATAAGTATACACCAGTGATATCAGTGGCACCGGCTTCACAGACGAAGAGCTATAACGAAGCGGTTACATTTAATTATACTATTGACAGATTCAGTGGAGGAACAGTTGCATTGTTCAATGGAAATACAAAAATAAGTGCAGATAATGCTGCAAGTGCAACAGGAAGCTTCACAGTGAATGGTGGGGTTTTCTCAGCCGGTTCATATGGTAACATTACTGTTAGATATGCTGCACCTGCCGGCTCTTTCTATAATAATAGCACGAGCAATGCAGTTGCATTAACGGTTAATAAGATTACTCCCAGCGTAATGATAACAAGAACACCGGCAGGCAACGTTATTTATGGGACACCTGTTTCACTAGACGCAGCAACAGCAGGCGTACCGGGTGCATTTTTATGGTCATGGAACAGTGGAGCGAATACTCAGGCTGGCCATTTGTTAGGCTTCAGTTCACTTCCGGTTGGAATAAATTCCTTTAGAGTTGATTTCACGCCAACCGATACAACAAATTACAATTCTGCATTTAATACTGCAAGTGTAAATGTTGTCAAGGCTGATTTAGACCTTTCAAAAATTACATTGGTTCCGGGTTCAAAGGTTTATGACGGAACAACAGCGGTAGCAGGCTTTATATTGTCCTATGAACCATCAGTTCCACAGGAGGTAAGAGATTATTTCAACAGCAATAAGGCAACAGCATTTAAGGTTGCATTCAACAGCTCAAATGCAAGCGCAGCACAGGGTGTTACTGTTAGCGATTTAGTTATTTCTGCTGACCTGCTTTCAAAGTATAATGTATCACGTACATTTAAAACCGGGACAGCCGCTATCTATAAGAAATATATAACACCAATTCTGTCAGTTGATACAAAAGTCTATGACGGAACAACCTCAGCTACCCTTAACGTTACATTTGCACCAGGTGCAGTAGTAGGAACAGATGTAATCGGAGCAACAGCAACAGGTTTCTTTGCAACTGCTTCAGCCGGAACAGCAAAGCCCATTATAGTTAGCAGCATTAACTTTGCAAATAATAACTATGCAATTAATATGTTCCAGCTTCCTGTCGGTGTAATTACACCAAAGCCGGTTACTCCAACGGTTATTGTTGCTTCAAAATATTATGACGGAACAACAACAGCTCAGTTTGGAACATCATTCGCGGCCGGAGATATCATTTCAGGCGATGCAGTGACTGTGACAGCAACAGGAACATTTTTGACGGCTACTGCCGGAATTCAAAAGGATATGGACAATATGTCAGTATCTCTAAACAACAGCAACTACGTTCTGAACGGTTATTCACTAATAAAGGGCGATATCAATAAGGTTTTAATAACACCGGCTTTCACAGTATCACCAAAAACCTATGACGGGAAAACTGCAGCAGCAGTAGCAGTAACTTTCACAGGGGCTGTTAATAGTGAAAATCCAACAGCGACAGCAACCGGTGAATTCGACACTGCATTAGCCGGAACAGCTAAGGATGTAACCATCGGTATCACTCTTGATACAGGCTGGGATACAAACTACTATTACAGTGGAATAACCTTCACAGCCAAGGGCGATATTACTCCTGCCATATTAACGCCAAAATACAAAGTCGAGTCAAAGGTATTTGACGGGAAGACTGACGCGAAAGTTTCAGTTTCTTTCGATGGAGCAATAACCGGCGAAACACCAACAGGTACAGCAACAGGTGTTTTCAAAACTCCGGAGGCCGGAGCAAATAAGCCTGTCGACGTTCTGACTGTTGTAATTGATTCAAAGTGGTCAACAAACTATAAGCTTCCGGATGTATATAGCAAGGCAGCAACAGGAACAATCACAGAAGCTCCGGTAATTGTTGTGAACCCGGCTCAAACTCCGCTTTCTCCGACAGCAACAGTTACACCGGCTAAAATACCGACAGCACAAAATCCAAAAACAAGCGATTCATCGCCGCTTCTAGGAATTTTCCTTCTGGTTATGTCAAGCGCAACTGTATTCGGATTTGCGCTAAAGGTTAATACTTCTAAAAAGAAATAACTAAAAATCAAACCCCCTTCTTATGTATCAAGCCCTAAAGTTAGTTAAAAAGGCTAACAAATAGGAGTCGATACATTTTGAAGGGGGTTTTTGTGTTAGAGGACAGAAACAGCTGATTCGGCTACCCAGCCAAGTCCGCCAATCTGAACTCCGTATTTTCTGTTTGGAATATACTGCTTAACAATAAAATTCCCGTTAACAGTGATTTTGTTTCCTATGCCCCAGCTTGAAGCATATACAGTTCCCTGATATTTAACAGTTGAACCCACGCCGACTGAATGCGGGCCTAAATCATTGAGCTTTGCTTTAGCGATGATGGATGGATAATCGTTATAACAAATGTCCCCATCACAATTTCCAACACCGTCAACAGCGTCAAGTCCATATTGCCATATTCCATAAGTGCCAGCCCAAGTTGCCTTCGGCGTCCATTGTGCCAGCCAGATGTCATACGGCTTTAGCCTTTCATAATTCAACAAGTTTTCAAGCCAGTTTTTGTTCGAATAAATCATTGCATAATAACGCGCGCTTTCAATTCTTTCACAAAAAGCAATTGCAATGTCAGTCCGGATTTCCTTTGGAAGCGAAACAAGATTTGCATCCTCCACATCATAGCAGATTGGATAGGTTATCTTGTAAGGCTTAACTAAGCTGAGAACATTATCGGCTTCCTTAACTGCTTCCTCAACCGTTTTAGCCAGAGCATAAACATAAACTCCAACATTAAGTCCCTGTGCGAGAGCACCGGTAATGTTATCTTTAAACCGTTGGTCAGTTGTCTGTCCATAACTTGCCCTGATGATAACAAAAGATATACCGCTAGCCTTGACCTTGGTCCAGTCAATTGATGTCTGCCATTTTGAAACGTCAATACCTCTGAATGCCATACTATTTTTCCTCCTTGTCTTCTCCGTCGTTATCCATATTTAGCTGCTTTAAAACGCCCTTTAGTTTATTCGGTAATGGAAGACCGAGCTGCCCTGCATTTTCAATAATTGAAATACCTTCGTTTGCCATATAAAAGAATATAGTGGCGGTTCTGAAGGTTGTGCCTTGCTTTATTACAAAGATGTCGACGATATTAGCGACACCGACCAAAGCGAAAATCAGCACTTTTTTGCTGATTCCTTTAAATCCGCATTCGCTGCAGAGCGACTTGGTTGCGACAGCAACCAAAAATCCAGTAACATAATCAATAACAACGAATGCCAATAATGCATAAAGCAATCCGTCTAATCCCCCAAATATAAAACCAAAAACCGCGCCGAAAGCAGCGGAAATAGTTTCAAAAAATCTAGTCATTTTTTCACCCCTTATTTTAACTTTCAATAATAATCAAAAGTAAATTAAGATTTGCACAATAACGTGCAAATAAAAAAATTAATTATATGGGGAGAATATAAAATAATAACTCGCTCTATTAGTCGAGTATAGTACATTATATGCAATATTGAAAAATGTGGGAATGTGTTGTAAAATATAAAGGAAAATAATTAAATGAAGATATGATATGAATATTTATCATGTTGCAATTTTCAAAAAAAAGCTTGAGAAAAGATTGAAATAACATCATGAAATTTTTGAATAAGCAAAACAAAAAAGAGCATGGGGAAGCCCCAAGCTCTTTAAATATAATTCAAGCTATTTAATTTTAACAATCCAGTTGAAGGTATCTTCAAGCTTGCCAAACTGAATTCCTGTGAGAGTGTCATAAAGCCTCTGTGAAATTTCTCCGATTTTGTTATCGTTGATTTCCATCACCAAATCGCCCCATTTAAGATGCCCGACAGGTGAAACAACAGCGGCAGTCCCGGTTCCGAAAACCTCCTTCAGCTCACCGGACTTATAAGCCTCGGCAATCTCGTCAATCGAGATTTTTCTTTCTGAAACCTTTAGTCCCCATGATTCACACATTTCAATAACGGATTTTCTGGTAATCCCCGCGAGAATTGAGCCTTGAAGAACGGGTGTAACAATCTCGTCGCCGATAACGAAGAAAATATTCATAGCGCCAACTTCTTCAATGTATTTTCTTTCAACGCCGTCAAGCCATAAAACCTGAGAATAATTCTGTTCATGTGCCTCATGCTGACCGATTAAAGAAGCCGCATAGTTACCGCCGGTTTTGGTGAAGCCCATTCCGCCCTTAACCGCACGAACATAATTTTGCTCAACATATATGCTGACAGGGTTTAATCCGGTTGAATAATAAGCCCCAGATGGTGAAAGAATTATCATGAACAGGTATTGCTCACCGGCACGAACACCCAAAAACGGGTCAACAGCGATGATGAACGGTCTGATATAAAGTGAAGTATCCTTCTCGTGAGGAACCCACTCAGCTTCGATTTTAATAAGCTCCTTTAATGCCTCAACAGCGAAATCAACGTCAATTTGAGGGATAACAAGCCGCTCGTTTGAAACATTAAGTCTCTTGAAGTTTTCTTCCGGTCTGAAAAGCTGAATTTCTCCGCTTTCAGTGCGATAAGCTTTCAGCCCCTCAAAAACCTCCTGCCCATAGTGAAGACACATAGTGGCAGGGTCCATCGGAATAGGTCCATAAGGGACAATTCTGGCGTCATGCCATCCTAAAGCTGTATCATAATTCATAATGAACATATGGTCAGTAAATATTTTTCCAAAACCAAGCTTTGACTCATCCGTTGGCTTTTCTTTTGGGGTTTTTGTTAGCTCTATTTTAATATTAGCCATATATTTTCCTTCTTTCAAAATTTTTGTTAATAAATATTATAGCAAAAAACCGTATTCAGTACAACGATATAATTCACAAAATAGTATATTTTTACAAATAATATTAAGTCAACATTGCACAATTACATCGCCTTAATCATATCAAGAACAACGTCGGCATTGCGTTTCGCTGCGATTAGTCCGAACTCGTCAAAGGACATTTCACCCTCATCGTCCGCATTGTCAGAAATACAGCGGATTGTCGCAAAAGGCATACCGTTTCTGAAACAGCAATGTCCGATTGAAGCACTCTCCATATCGACGGCGTGAGGGGTGAAGTCGTCAATTATCTTAGACTTGACGGTGCTGTCAGAAATGAACTGTTCGCCTGAAACAATTCTACCCTCAAAGAAGCTATAGCCATTCTTTTTGCAAGCATTTTTTGCTAGCTCAATGAGAGCCTTATCAGCCGGATATTTCCCGCAATGCGGAGGATAATCCTCAAGGAAGCGTGTAGTAACGTCATGGTGCATCACTTCATTGGCGATAACAATGTCGCATACCTTTACATCAACGTTCATCCCACCGGCTATACCAGTATTTATAATACAGTCAACGTCATATTTTTCGATTAGAATTTGAGTAGCGATAGCAGAGTTGACCTTAGCGACTCCACAGCAGACGTTGACGACCTTTTTCCCGTCAAATTCATTGATATAAAATTCATAAGAAGCGTATTTTTCAATTTTGGCCTCGCCCAAATCATTTCTGATGTCAGCAAGCTCGGACGGCATTGCCCCGATTATCCCGATAGTTTTCATTTTTAAAACCATTCCTTTCAAACATAGGCGGAATGCTTTGTGCGTTTCGGCATTAGCCGGTTTTCGGTCGTGATGTTGACCGAAAAGCACAAAACTCAAAGTATGAAAATTTTATTTTTCATACTTTATCCTCTCGTATTAAGATAATAATATAATACCATTTTTTAAAAAGCTTGTAAATATAAATTTAGCTTGGTGTGACCTGAGATTTATTTTCTGAAACGCCATGGGCACTCATCTGCTGCTGGTGTTCAGTATAGGTGGCGGAGTAATAAAAAGCGCCGCTGCTGTCAGAGAAAAAATAAAAATATTTTGTGCTGGCAGGATTACAAGCAGCCTTAATTGCATTAATACTGGGATTACAAATAGGAGTTGAAGGCAAGCCGCTGCACTTATATGTATTAATCAGCGAGTTGTATTGATTTTTATCGCCGGTATAAAAGCTATTGTCCTGAATGCAACCGGTAACATATTTTATGGTTGAGTCGCATTGAAGCTTATAGCCCTTGCCAAGACGATTATAAATAACAGAAGCGACATTAGCATACTCGGCCGGGGTGCTTTCCTTTTGAAGTATTGAGGCAACAATAATAACATCATCAATTGAACGTCCTGTTTTATTGTTGCTCGAAATATATGAAATCACTGATTTTTCATTCTGCTGCAACAGCTTGCCGAGGACATTTTCAGGCTTTTCATTTTTATAAAATTGATATGTGCTGGCGAAAAGATATCCCTCGAGCCTGAAAGGCCTGCTTGATGTATTAACTTGATTTTTCCCGACAGGTGAGGATTGAAACGGATATGTATTAATAATGTTGTATAGCGATTGCTGAGAACAAACTCCTGCCTGCTCCATTGCTTGTGCAATTCTGGCGAAGGTATAGCCCTCTGGTATTGTTACGCTGACAGGTGCCGGGGTTGTTGTGGTAATTTTTGCAGTAGTGGTGGTTTTTGGTGCAGTTGTTGTTGCTCCACTCGGCTTTGAAGTCGTCCCCGTGTCTGTTGTTGCCACGTCAGAAGTGCTGAGGTCAGCAGTTGAATAATATGAGTCTGAACTATCCGACGAGGACAATATATTTTTTTCACCGCAAGCAGCAAATAATAAGCAACAAATAATTGTGCAAATTAAAAGAATTTTTCTCATAATATACCCTCTTTCTATAAAATATTATAACCCCATATTGTGAAATTGTAAATGAAAAAATAAATGTATTGACAAAATATATATATTTTAGTACAATACTTAATGCGAGTAAGCTATACGATAGCATGTTCGTTTAAGAACATGAGGAAAGTCCGAGCATCACAGAGCAAAATAGCTGCTAACGGCAGCCGAGGGCGACCTTAGGGCCAGTGCAACAGAGATATACCGCCTGTTAGAAGTTAGAAGTTAGAAGTTAGATTTACTAACACCTTTTCTAATAACAGTTTTCTAGCTACTATATGGGTAAGGGTGGAAAGGCGAGGCAAGAGCTCACCAGAGTATGCGAGAGCATACTGCTATGTAAACCCTATTTGATGCAACACCGATTGGAACACTCAAGTTAATGGCTGCTCGTCAGACTTGATGTTTAAGGTGGCTTGAGGGTTACGGCGACGTAACTCCTAGATAGATTATCGTACACGACAAAACTCGGCTTATCGGCTTAGTCGTATATAAACCTCTCATCGTCAATGTCGGTGAGGGGTTTTCTATTTAAAAAATATGATATCAAAGTATCAGCCGCCGTTATTAGCTATAAAAAATGTCAACAATATAATAGCTTTTATAAACATACTCAGAAAAAACACTTAAAATTTGGCGTTTTATCATAAAGCTATCACAAAACATGGTATAATAAAGATATGGCAAAAACACAAAGCACACGGAAGGGAGAAATAACAATGGCGGACTTTAATAATTTTGATGACAACAAGGACAATTTTAGTGACACAACAAGTCATGATGACAATGATGTTATCAATCAAGGCAATCAATATAATCAAACAAATCAAAATAACCAATCAAATCAACAATACGATGGTTTTACTAATTATCAACAACCATATCAAATACAGCCACCAATTTTGCAACAGAATTACGGGAATGAGGTTTCGTATTATCCACCAAATGATAACAAGCCCCCGAAAAAGAAGAGGGGTAAGGCGATAGCATTAATCATTGCTTCACTTGTCTGTGTTATTGCAATATCTTTTGGCTCAGTTGCCGGATATCTCGCTTTGTCAGGGCAGGAGTTCAAGGTTCCATTCTTTAGCTCTCAATCAAACGGATTGAATTCAAATTCATCTTCAACTGATGAAAGCGGGTCAGCCGCCAATAAGGACTTGCCAACATTATTACAGATGGCGGCGAAGGATGGCGCAATGTCTATCCCTAAAATAGTTGAAAAGGCGACCCCGTCGGTTGTCGGTATTTCTTCAACAATGAAAGCAGGAACATCGACAGGGACAGGTATTATTATGTCCGGTGACGGCTATATTATAACAAACGGTCACGTTGTTGACGGTGCAACCTCTATCATGGTTGTTATTTCAAGCGGAGACAAGCTTGACCAGATTGAAGGCAAGCTGGTCGGGATAGACACACAGACTGACTTAGCCGTGATTAAGGTTGACAGAACCGGCTTAGTCGCCGCTGAATTCGGGAAATCATCTGACCTACAGGTTGGCGAGCTGGCAATAGCAATAGGGAATCCGCTGGGCTTTGAGCTAGCCGGTTCGGTTACAGGCGGGATTATTTCAGCGCTTAACAGAGATTTGACAATAGAAAACACACAGCTGACATTAATTCAGACCGATGCCGCAATAAATCCGGGGAACTCAGGCGGGCCGCTTGTGAATTCTTTTGGACAGGTCATCGGTATCACTTCAGCGAAAATCTCATCAGAGTATGCGGAAGGCTTAGGCTTTGCTATCCCTATCGACCAGGCTAAGCCGATTATTGACAGCTTAATTCAATATGGATATGTTAAGGGAAGACCGATGCTCGGCATATCAGGTGAAGAAATCACAGCTGTTGTTGCGAAGTATTATAATCTCCCACAGGGGATAATAATCAGAAGCATTGAGCCAAGCTCAGGAGCAGCAAAATCAGATATAAAGCTTGGCGACATAATTGTCGGGATAGATGGGAAGGCAATAACAACAATGTCTGAGCTGAATAAAAACAAAGGGACACATAAGGCGGGCGACGAGGTCAAGCTGACGGTGTACCGAGAGGGCAAGAGACTGGACATTAATGTTACTCTCACAGAGGCAGCAAAACCGCAGCAATAAGCTGCGTTTACATAAATAAGGTTAGAGGGACACCCTGCAACAGCAAAAGTCCCAACAAACAACTACTTTTTCATATATTTCTCATTCTTTATAATCCTTAAATAACAACGCCGGCTATTATATAATAGTCGGCGTTGTTATTTAAGGAAGCTATTAGAAAATAATCAATCAGAATAAAATGCAGATATCGATTTTGAGGTCACCTATGTATTCTTATTGTTGACCCAAACCGAAGCTTATTGTCAAAGCAGTGTTTACCTGCGTCATTGAGGTGAGGTCAAGCTCACCCATTTTTTCCTTCAACCTTTTTTTATCAATGGTTCGTATTTGCTCAAGAAGAACAACAGAATCCTTAGCGAGCCCACAGTCTCCGCTATTTAGCTCAATATGGGTCGGAAGCTTTGCTTTTTCCTTCTGACTTGTTATAGCAGCGGCAATTACAGTTGGACTATGCTTATTGCCCACATCGTTTTGAACGATTAATACAGGTCTAACCCCACCTTGTTCTGAACCAACAACGGGGCTTAAATCTGCATAATATATTTCTCCCCTCTTTATAGACACTTTAATGCACTCCTAAAATAAATTTAAGTTAGTTATAAATAGTATTTACAACAATAAAGAGCTTTAATCATTCCAGATAAACTTGAGGAGCAAAATTTACATGGATTTATATATACTATGTGTCAAATTCAATTTTGTGATTAATTAAAAGTCGAATATTGACATAAAGCATAAGGATAGGTGCATAAAAAACAGCTACATCCTTTGCCCATGCCAGTTCGGCATATAAAATGATAAAAGTGCTTAGGTAATCCTAAGCACTTTAGTTTAATTTTAAGTCTTGGCTCCCGGCTTAAAAATCAAAGCAATCAATAGCCCGAAAATAATCGCAGCCGTTATTCCGCCTGCTCCAGCGGAAAGCCCACCGGT
Source organism: Bacillota bacterium (assembly GCA_023429785.1). GTDB lineage: Bacteria > Bacillota > Clostridia > Oscillospirales > Ruminococcaceae > SZUA-444. The sequence goes on from JAEZDD010000004.1 coordinate 265,052, forward strand.
GAAAATGCCTAAGACACCCTTTTCGTCAACTGCCTCACGAACCCCTGTTGACAATAGATAACCGAAGCCAGTCAGCGGGACTGTTGCCCCGCCGCCGGCGAATTCAACCAAGGGCTTATAAACACCCAGTGCCCCGAGGATAACACCGGCAACAACATAAGAAACAAGAATTCTCGCCGGAGTCAGCTTTGTGTAATCAATCAGAACCTGACCGATAGCACAAAAAATCCCCCCAACAATAAAAGCCTTTAAATACTCCATAAATATTGACATAAATATGACCATCCTTTCTGCCAAACTGGAAACTTTGTGACGGTTTTGGCTTGCCAAAATTTCGGCAAATAAGACCGAAAAGGCACAAATTTCCGTTTGAAAGATTTACCTTTCAAACTTTCAACTCCAATTATAAAGTGATAATAGAAAAAATGTGATTAGTTTTTTGCGTTTGAAATCCAGACAGCGTGGCATATCCCCGGGATTGATTCACCCTGCTGTGCCGAAGTCGGTGACATTAACGCTCCAGTCGCACAGAAAAGTATATTTTTCAGCTCGCCCGACTTGACCCTGTCCAGAAAATATCCGCAAAGGATGCTCGCCGAGCAGCCGCAGCCGGAAGCCCCTGCGTGAACGTCCTGAGTATCAAAGTCGAACATCATCATTCCGCAATCCTTGTGATTGTTCCGGATATAAATATTCTCATCGTCGAGAATTTCACAGAGAAGGCGACTCCCGACCTTTCCAAGGTCGCCTGTAATAATATAGTCGAAATCAGCCGGCTTTAGCTGTGTGTCGTCAAGAAACTGCTTTATTGTGTTTGCTGCGGCTGGTGCCATCGCTGCTCCCATGTTGTTGGCGTCTGTGATTCCCAAATCGATGATTGTTCCGATTGATACAGCTCGTACGAAAGGAGCGGCTCCAGAGGCGGACAGGATAACGGCACCACTGGCTGTCGCCGTCCACTGAGCTGTTGGTGTGCGTTGTCCGCCATATTCAAGCGGGAGCCGAAACTGTCTTTCGGCTGTGCAGAAATGTGAGGATGTTGAAGCAAGAATATTACCTCCAATATTATTATCAACCATTATTGATGCAAGGGTTAAGCCTTCAGACATTGTTGAACAGGCGCCGAAAATCCCGAAAAAAGGGATATTAAGCTCCCTTATGCCAAAGGTTGTTCCGATGGTTTGATTCAGTAAATCGCCGGAGAACATAAAACTGATGTCCTCGGGCTTTAATCCGGCTTTTTCAAGAGCCAGCTTAATTGCAGCTTTAACGAATTCGCTCTCAGCCTTTTCAAATGTCTTTTGTCCAAAATACTCGTCGGGGACAATCTGGTCAAAGCATGAGCCCAGCGGGCCTTCGCCCTCTTTTTTTCCGACTATACTGGCATAAGCTTTAAAGGAAGGTGGGTTTGACATTTTTATTGTGCATCTGTTTAAAACATTTGACATGATTTTCTCCTTAAAAATTAACCTATGAATATTTTGACCCTTAAAATTTCTATTATTCAAAAAATGAAAAACATTATTTTCTTGCATTAAAAAATGAAAAAGGATATAATATAAAAAATAGATGTTTTTAGGAGTGTTTTTTATGATAACAATCGAAATGGCAAATGGGAAGAAAATTAAGCTTGAGCTATATCCGGATAAAGCTCCGATAACCTGTGAAAATTTCATAAAGCTTGTTAAGGAGGGCTTTTATGACGGCTTGATTTTTCACCGTGTAATAAGTGGCTTCATGATTCAGGGTGGCTGTCCTGAAGGAACAGGAATGGGCGGACCAAAGGAAAAAATCAAGGGCGAATTCGCAGCAAATGGGATAGATAACCCGATTAAGCATACTCGCGGGGTTATTTCGATGGCTCGCTCACAGAATAAGGATTCCGCCGGCTCACAATTTTTCTTAATGCACAAGGACTCTCCTCACCTGGATGGGCAGTATGCCGCTTTTGGGAAGGTTGTCGAGGGGATGGATGTTGTCGACGAAATAGCTGAAACTGATGTTGACTATAATGACAGACCAAAGACAGAACAAAAGATGGCTAAGGTAACATACTCAGAAGAATAATTAACAATTAAAAAATCACGTCCCTGTTTTTTCACAAGGGCGTGATTTTTTACGTTATAAAGTTATATTATCGAAGCATTATTCCCAATTCTTCCAGACCTCAGGGCAAAAGCCCACGGTCGCCAGCTTCCCGTTCCTCACGATTGGGGTTTTAAAAAGTAAAGGGTTTTCGAGAAGCTTTTCTTCCTTAGCCTCATCGTTTGAAAGATATTTTATTAAAACAGCCTCCTGCGACTTTGATTCCTCATCAAAAAGCTTTTCAAAACCGCCGACAGCCAGCTTCACGCTATTGAATTCGCCCTTGCTCATGCCGAATTTGACAATATCAATTGACTGGAATTTCACTCCACGCTCTTTAAAATATCTCTCCGCCTTTTTTGTATCAAAGCATTTAGACTTCCCGAAAATCTGAATGTTCATATAATCACTCTTTCAAAATTATTTTACAGTAATTATAACACAAATATATTGAATTGTAATTCTAAAAATAAAATGATATAATTATAAAAAATTGCAACAGGAGTGAAGACTATGTCAGTTTTAAAGATAAACAATTTGACAAAGGATTACGGCAATTCAAAAGGCGTTTTCAACCTGTCCTTTGAAATTCAAAAAGGCGAGGTTTTCGGCTTTCTGGGTCCTAATGGAGCGGGGAAAACCACAACAATAAGACATCTTCTAGGCTTTTTAAACGCGGACAAGGGTGAATGCTCAATTAATGGACTAAATTGCAGAACAAAATCGAGCGAAATTCAAAAGGAGCTTGGCTATCTCCCGGGAGAAATTGCATTTTTTGACGAAATGACCGGAACACAGTTTCTGAAATTCATTGCCGAAATGCGCGGAATGAAGGATTTCACAAAAATGAATAAGCTAATTGAGAAATTTGAGCTTGACCCAAAGGGCAGACTTAAAAAAATGTCAAAGGGGATGAAGCAAAAAATCGGGCTTGTCTGTGCATTTATGCACAACCCGAGTGTCCTTATACTAGACGAGCCGACGAGCGGACTTGACCCGTTGATGCAGAGCAGGTTCGTTGAGCTGATAAATGAGGAGAAGGAGGAGGGGAAGACGATTCTCATGTCCTCACATAGTTTTGAAGAGGTTGAAAAAACCTGTGACAGAGTCGGGATAATCAAGTCGGGGAAGCTTGTCGCCGTTGAACAGATTTCGGCGCTGAAAAACTCTCGCCGAAAAACGTACATAATAACGCTTGAAAATGAGGCAGAGGCGAATGCCTTCGCTAAAGAGGGAATCAACATTAAAAACGTGAGCAAAAACAGTGTCACAACAATAATTCAAGGTGATATAACCCCTCTCATAACAGCAATGTCAAGGCACAAGGTTGCCGGAATAGATGTCGAGACACAAAGTCTTGAAGAAATATTCATGCATTTTTATGGGGGTGAAAATAATGGTAAGTAAGGCTCTTTTTAAGCAGGCAGTTAAGTCAAACTATTTGGTTGTCCTGATTTTCATGGCAGTATTAACAATGTATATGTCAATTATGGTTTCAATGTATGATCCTAAGACAAATGACAAAATGCTGGAGCTGATGGCATCACTCCCGCCTCAGATGATGTCGGCTTTTGGTTTTAAAGCAACAGATTCAACGCTGATAGGCTTTTTGGCATCGTATTTTTATGGGTTTTTAATTCTGATTTTTCCAATGATTTTTGAAATAATTATATCTAACAGGCTGATAGCGAAGCAGGTTGATAAAGGCTCAATGGCGTATCTTCTGGCAACTCCAAACACAAGAAAAAAAATTATACTTACATACGGCTTGTTTATTTTCCTAGCAATAACAATACTGATTGTATTCACGACAATAATAGGCATTGCCTTCAGCGAAACAATGTTCAGCGGAATGCTCGACAAAAAGGAATTTGTGATGCTTAATATCGGGGCATTGCTTCTTCATTACACTATCAGCGGGATATGCTTTTTTTCATCCTGCGTTTCAAATGACACGAAATATTCGATGTCCTTTGGAGCCGGTGTCCCCATCGCATTCTTTTTGATACAAATGCTCGCTAACATGGGCGGGAAGCTCGAAAGCCTAAAATTCGCAACAATCTTTTCACTGTTTAATCCGACGAATATTATATCGGGTGATATAAGCGTCATCCCGTCATTTATAGCTCTGGGGGTTATTGCCTTAGCCTTATACCTCGCCGGAATACTTGTTTTTAACAAAAAGGATTTATTTTTATAAAGGTGGAGGCAAGGCAGAATGAAAATCGTTCTCCAAAGAGTGAACAGTGCGTCAGTTACCGTTGAAGAAAAAGTGGTCGGCGAAATAAAAAAGGGTTATCTCATTCTTCTTGGAATAGGTCACGAGGATACAAAAAAGGATTGTGACCGTCTGGTTGAAAAGCTTGTGAATTTAAGAATTTTCTCTGATGAAAATGATAAGATTAATCTCTCGCTAATTGATATCGGCGGTGAGCTGTTAGTCGTGTCACAATTTACCTTGTATGCTGATTGCAGAAAGGGTAACCGCCCGAACTTCATTCAAGCGGCGAAGCCGGAGCCGGCTGAGCAATTGTATGAGTATTTTGTGAAAAAGTGCAAGGAAAAGCTTGAGGCTGTCCAGACTGGGGTATTTGGTGCGTCAATGAAGGTTTCACTCGAGAACGACGGACCGTTTACGGTTGTTCTGGAATAGGTATAAAGGAGAGAAAATGAAAATAATTGAAAAGGAAAAGCTTATTATCAGAAAATCCTTTAAAATAACCTTTAAAAACGGCGAAATATGGGCTGAGGAGCTTGACAGTCTTTCAATTCATACAGAAGTTGCAAAGAAGAAGTTTTTAATGGATTTAGAGCAAATTAAAAAACCTTCAATGCCGGCATATATATCAATAAATCTTAACGAAACTCTCGTTGATGAAAATTTTGCTATACTATTGGTTAATGGCTTGTCAAGCATAAGACGACCTATAATGAAAGTTGTTTTTATAGGGCTTGACAGAAAAGCAAGAAAAATTTTTGACAACTTATTTAGAACAACTCCGCATAATTTTATATATACAAGCATTAACGATTTTGAAAAGGCAAAGGAATGGCTTATAAATTAATAAAACAAAAAGCGTTCAGAGAATTTCTTCCCTGAACGCTGATTTATTTTAGAACTAATTAAACCGATTAATACATTCCGCCCATTCCGCCTTGTGGCATAGCAGGCATAGCAAGCGATGCACTATTAATACATTCCGCCCATTCCACCCTGTGGCATAGCAGGCATAGCAAGCTATGCACTATTAATACATTCCGCCCATTCCACCCTGTGGCATAGCAGGCATAGCAGGAGTTTCCTCCTTGATGTCAGCAACAAGGCTCTCAGTTGTAAGAACCATAGCGGCAACAGAAGCGGCGTTTTGTAAAGCGCAGCGTGTAACCTTAGCCGGGTCAACAATTCCGGCAGGAATCATGTCAACATAAATCTCATTGTATGCGTCAAAGCCATATCCGACTTTTCTTGAACGTCTGATTTTATCAATGATAACTGAACCCTCAAGCCCAGCATTTAAAGCAATCTGACGGATTGGCTCTTCAAGTGAACGAAGAACGATTTGTGCGCCTGTCTTTTCATCACCGGATAGTGAAGAAATCAGCTTTTCAACAGCAGGCATAGCATTGATTAGTGAAGTTCCGCCTCCGGCAACGATACCCTCCTCAACAGCCGCCTTAGTAGCAGCAAGAGCGTCCTCGATTCGAAGCTTCTTTTCCTTCATTTCAATTTCAGTGGCGGCACCAACCTTTATTACAGCAACTCCGCCGGAAAGCTTAGCGAGTCTTTCCTGAAGCTTTTCTCTGTCAAAATCAGAGGTTGTTGTTTCAATCTGAGCCTTGATTTGATTAATTCTAGCTGAAATTTCAGACTTGTCGCCGTTTCCGTCAACGATAATTGTGTTTTCCTTTTGGATAACAACCTGACGGGCACGTCCAAGCTGTTCCATTGAAGCTTCCTTTAGCTCAAGTCCGATTTCCTCTGAAATAACCTCTCCGCCGGTTAGGATAGCGATATCTCTCAGCATTTCTTTTCTTCTGTCGCCAAAGCCCGGTGCCTTAACAGCAACACAAGTGAAGGTTCCTCTTAGCTTATTTACGATAAGTGTGGCAAGAGCCTCGCCCTCAATATCCTCAGCGATAATGACAAGCTTCTTTCCAGACTGAACAATCTGCTCAAGAACAGGGAGGATTTCCTGAATGTTGCCGATTTTCTTGTCAGTGATTAGAATATAGGCATCGTCGATAACAGCCTCCATCTTGTCGCTGTCAGTTACCATGTATGGAGTAATATAGCCTCTGTCAAACTGCATTCCTTCAACAACCTCGCTGTAGGTTTCGGCAGTCTTGCTTTCTTCAATTGTAATAACGCCGTCAGAGGTAACCTTCTCCATTGCGTCAGCGATTAGCTTTCCAACTGTTTCGTCAGCGGAAGAAATAGCGGCAACTCTCTCAATGTCAGCGCTTCCGTCAACCTTTTTAGAGTTAGCAACGATAGCTTCAACAGCAACGTCAACAGCTTTAGCTATTCCTCTTTTAACACCCATAGGGTTCGCGCCGGCAGCAATATTCTTCATTCCCTCGCGAACAAGAGCCTGTGCAAGAAGTGTAGCGGTTGTTGTTCCGTCACCGGCAGCGTCGTTGGTCTTGATAGAAACCTCTTTAACCAGCTGAGCGCCCATGTTTTCAAAAGCGTCCTCCAGCTCAATTTCCTTAGCGATAGTTACACCGTCGTTTGTGATAAGCGGAGCGCCGAATTTCTTGTCAAGAACAACGTTTCTGCCCTTAGGTCCCAGTGTGATTTTCACAGTGTTAGCGAGTTTATCAATACCACTTTGAAGTGATTTTCTAGCTTCTTCACCAAAAATAATATCCTTAGCCATGATAATTTCCTCCTGATTAATTTAATTTTAGCATGTTTAACTTATTCAACAATTGCAAGGATTTCAGATTGCTTTAAAATAGTATAGTCAACGCCGTCAATCTTAACTTCAGTCCCGGCATACTTGCTTATAAGAACCTTGTCGCCGGCCTTGACATACATAACAACCTCATTCCCGTCAACAATTCCTCCGGGTCCAACAGAAACAATCTCAGCAACCTGTGGCTTTTCCTTTGCAGCCCCGGCAAGAATAATTCCGCTTTTTGTTGTTTCTTCAGCCTCAACCATCTTAATAACAACTCTGTCCGCTAATGGCTTAATAGTCATAATTTAGTCCTCCTTAGATATAATAAAATAATAATCTTTAGTATTAGCACTCTTATATATTGAGTGCTAATACTATTTTACCAAGCTTTCCACAAAAATCAAGTCATATAATCTGAAATTTTATAACTTTGTATACTTTAACAAAATGCACACCTCGTTTTATATAAATATTGTACAACAATAAAAGCAAAATATTATTTAAAATTTATAGAAATATTCAGTATAAAAATATGAAACAAAAAACCAATAAAATAACTAATGATAAATTTTATAAAATATTGCTATAGTATGAATAAAAAATATAAATTATTGCAAGATTATTACATACTAGATAAAAAAGAAAGACTTTTTTGTATCTATGTTAAAGAAAAATAAAGACTTTTACACATAAGTCACATAAATAATAAAATTTGTTCATTAAATAGGTAGAGAAATAGAAAATAGTATGCTATAATAACTATGTGAAAAATAAAAATTTACATAAATGAAAGGAATGTTATCATGTCATTAGGAAAAGTATTAGTAGTAGATGACGACAAGAATATTTGTGAGCTTTTAAGATTATATCTTGAAAAAGAAGGCTATAGTGTGATTCTATCTCATGACGGCGAAGAGGCAGTGGTGAAATTCAGTGCTTTAAAGCCGGATTTAGTTTTACTTGACATAATGCTGCCGGGATTAGATGGATGGCAGGTTTGCCGTGAAATTCGAAAGAAGTCAAACGTTCCTATAATAATGATTACTGCTAAGTCTGAGACATTTGACAAGGTTCTGGGGCTTGAGCTTGGCGCTGACGACTATGTTGTCAAGCCGTTTGATACGAAAGAGATTATCGCCAGAATAAAAGCTATTTCACGCCGTGTTGGACAAGTTAATTCAGAGGTTGAAATTAAGGAAGTTAAGTTTGACAAGCTGAGCGTTAATATGACCAGATATGAGCTTCGTGTTGACGGAAAAGTTCTTGACACGCCTCCAAAGGAGCTTGAGCTTTTATTTCATCTTGCTTCAAATCCGAACAGAGTATATACGCGTGACCAGCTTCTTGATGAAGTATGGGGTTTTGAATACTACGGTGACTCGAGGACAATCGACGTTCACGTTAAGCGTCTTCGTGAAAAGCTTGAAGGCATTTCGTCAGAATGGGCGCTGAAAACTGTATGGGGTGTCGGCTACAAATTTGAGGTTGAAGAGCAATAATGCGCGGTGGCATTTTCAGAAAATATATTTTAATCACATCAGCAGTAATACTCCTGAGCATCATCAGCTTAGGGGCAGTATTACTGCTGATTTCTTCTCAATTTTTTTCAAAAAATCTTCAGGAATCTCTGATTAATAATTACATGGAAATTAAAGCCTCGACAATTGAAGCATTAAATGAAAACGGGAAGAACCCAAAATCAGTCAACGAAGTATTTTCGGATTTTTCAACAGACAGGGGTCTGACTATATTTTTGACTAATGAAAATGGCGAAATAATTGTATCCTCAAATGAAATACTAGATAAAAATAAAAGAGCAATAAGCCCGGCCTTGCTTTCTATTCAAACACGAACCCCAACATACCATTACAATAAAATGGGGAACTATTTTGATAAAGACCGTCACAACGTCAGCGGAGAAATTGAGATGAAGCATGAAAGCTATTATCTTTTCATAAGCTCGTCGAGCTTTGACCATGGATTATATATGAATAAGATTTTCGGGGTTTTCATTACTGTCAGCCTGGTTGTCATAATAGTTATGTTCACAATACTCTATACTGTGGCTCGAAATATTTTCAAGCCGCTAAGTAAGATAAGTATGGTTGCAAAAAGCTATGCCAAGGGTGATTTTTCAAAAAAAATTATAGTCAGAGACAAAAGTGAAGTCAGTGAGATTGCGAATGCCCTGAATGAAATGTCAGCATCACTCGGGAATCTTGAGATAATGAGAAAAAGCTTTATTGCGAATGTTTCGCATGAATTAAGGACACCGATGACGTCTATTAGTGGCTTCGTCGACGGCATTCTAGACGGAACAATCCCGAAGGAAAAAGAGAGGGTATATCTAAGCGTTGTTTCGCAGGAAACAAAAAGGCTTTCACGTCTTGTTGCCTCAATGCTGAATATAGCAAAAATCGAATCAGGCGAAACAACATTAATCAAGAAAAATTGTAATATAATAGATTTGACAGTGAACTGTTTGGTCACTCTTGAAAAACAGATTAGCGAAAAGAACATTGATATCAGCGGACTTGACAATGGGGAAAATTTGGTTTATGCTGATGTTGATTTACTTTATCAGGTGGTATATAATTTAATTGACAATGCAATCAAATTCACTAATCAGAACGGGCAGATTACTTTTTCAACCTATACTAAGGAGAATACGTTTTATTATTCTATAAAGAATACAGGCGAAGGGATAAAGGAATGTGAGCTTTCACTTGTATTTGACCGGTTTTATAAGTCTGACCAGTCAAGAAGCAAGGATAAAACCGGGGTCGGACTTGGCCTTTATATTGCCAGCTCAATAGTTAATATGCACGAGGGGAAAATTATGGTAAGAAGTATTGAGGGCGAATATACTGAATTTATCTTTAGTATTCCTAAAAAAGATATCAAAGGGGATTAAAAATTGAGTCAGGATTTTTTTGAAAACGAACAGAATGACCCTCAGGAAGAAAAGCTTCCGACAACAGAATATAAAGATATCTGGGGCGAGGATTTAAGCTATCTGGCTCAGCCTGAAGCTCAGACAGCTAAGAAAAGTTTTTTTAAATTTAATTTTATCACTATAATAATTTTAGCAGTAATTATTTTATGCAGTCTTGCTTATATATCGACATTAGTGCTGGGGAAGGGCTGGCTTTCAAACAGATTTTTCAGCCATAATAATGTCAATATTGTCATCCCGATACAAGACAAGCCAAGGCTCGATGAAAAATATTTTGATGAGGCAACAGGAAAGTATACGACAGAAGGGATAGCAAAGCAGGTTTCTCCCTCGGTTGTTTCGATTGAAATATATGAACAGGGTGTGGCATTTACTCCGTCAAGTCAGGGCTCAGGTATTATTTTGACCGAAAATGGTTATATAATAACTAATGCACATGTTGTCGCCAATGCGACACGAGGCATTAAGGTTGTTTTAGACAACAAGGAGCAGTATGAAGCACAGGTAATCGGGAGCGACACAAAAACCGACCTTGCTGTCATAAAAATCAGTGCGAAGGGGCTTGCTGCCGCAAAATTCGGGAACTCTGACGAGCTCGAAATTGGCGAACAGATTGTTGCTATAGGAAGTCCCGCCGGGCTGTTTGGCTCACTGACACGAGGGGTTGTTTCGGGGCTTAACAGAATGATAAAGACCGAGGCGAACAATATTGAAATGAACTGTATTCAGATAGATGCCGCAATAAATCCGGGGAATTCCGGCGGCGCGCTAGTGAATATGTATGGACAGGTTGTTGGTATAAATTCATCTAAATTTTTGGATTCGAATTATGACGGGATTGGCTTTGCCATTTCATTCAATGCGGCAAAACCAATTTTAGAAAAGCTTATCGCCGACGGATATATCAAGGACAGGGTTCGCATAGGTATTATATTCTATGAAATTTCTGAAGAAACAGCTAAACAGAACAACACAAAGCCCGGGCTTTTCATAAAGGAAATTGACCCGAGTTGTGATGTGGCAAGCAGCGGGCTAAAGCAGAATGATGTGATAACCAGTATAAACGGTCAGCCGGTGACATCTCGCGCTGATGTCGATGCTATACTAAAAGGGAAGAAGCCTGGGGATACTATTTCAGCGAGCGTTTTCAGACAGGATTTATCCGGGGCATCAAAAACCTTAGATATTATATTCAAGCTAATGGAGGATACCACAACTAAAATTGACACCTCATCTTCAACAAGCAGCACCAACTAATTCAAATTAATATTAAATAAAACTAATTCTAATTTACGCCAGGAGGATATATGACAAGTATAATAATAATAGTTGTATTTACACTATTATCAGCTTTTTTTTCAGCCTGTGAGACTGCTTTTTCATCGGTCAATCGCATAAGACTCAGAAATTATGCAAGCCAGGGGGACAAGCGAGCAGAAAAAGCGCTTAAAATAGTCGGGAGCTTTGATAAGGCTTTGACAACAACATTAATAGGCAACAATGTCGTGAACATTGCTTCGGCTTCACTTGCCACTATTGTATTCACCGAGCATTTCGGTGCGGGGAGCGTCGGGATTGCGACTATAGTGATGACTATTGTCGTCCTAATATTCGGCGAGGTGCTTCCGAAATCCTTAGCGAAGGAAAATGCCGAGGGCTTCACTCTTTTTGTTTCAACGCTTATGAGCGGGATTATATTTTTGTTCACTCCCCTCTCAGCCCTTATTATTGCTCTTAAAAATTTTGTTACCAAGCATTTTTCGAACAAAAACAATAACCCCAGCGTGACTGAAGAAGAGCTAATGTATATTATTGATGAAATTGAAGACGAGGGCGTATTAGAGGAACAGGAGAGCAATCTTGTGAAAAGTGCTCTTGAATTTGACGAAATAGAAATCAACGAAATTCTTATTCACAGAGTGAATGTCGTTGGTATAGAAATATCGCACAGCATCGAGGAAATAAAAGATATTTTTATGTCGGAAAGATATTCAAGGCTCCCGGTTTATGAAAAAACCATTGACAGCATAGTCGGGATAATACATCAGAAGGATTTTTTCAATCTTTATCTGAATGGCGGAACAGAGCTGAAACCAATAATTCAAAAGGCACTCTATGTTTCAGAGCATAAGAAAATTTCTGAAGTTCTTCATATTATGCAAAGGACAAAGAATCATATGGCGATTGTCCTTGACCAGTATGGTGGGACGGAGGGGATTGTCACTCTTGAGGATATCATTGAGGAGCTTGTCGGCGAAATTTACGACGAGAATGATGAAGAAGAAAAGGAATTTGAAACACTCTCGGAGAATAAGTATTTAGCGTCAGCTGAGCTTAGCATCAGCGACCTTTTAGATTATCTTGAGCTTCCCGAAAATTCAGTTGACACAGACTGCAACTCTATCGGCGGCTGGGTTATGCAGCTTCTTGAGCATATCCCCGAAAAGGACGAAAAGGTTTCGTGGGGCATTTTTAAGATAACAGTCCTTGACGTTGAGGACCAGAAAATCGGGAAGGTTCTCTTAGAAATAGAACCGGAGCAGCTCGAAGAAAAGGGCACAAGCAGTTATATTAAATAGTTCAAATGCTTGACACATTTTTGTTTTTCTTATATAATTAAAAATTGAAAAGTTAAATAAGTTTTGATAAATCAGCTATTATAAAAAGTAGCTGATTTTTAAAATAAGATTGACGATATTGAGTTCATTAGAAAGGGATGGTCAATAATATGGCAATGTCTAAAAAAAGAATTTCTCGTGAGGGTTACAATAAGCTGGAACAGGACCTTGAATTTTTAATTACTGTGAAACGTGCCGAGGTTGCTGAAAAGCTTAAAGAAGCGCGTTCTTTCGGTGACCTTTCTGAAAACGCTGAGTATGACGAAGCGAAAAATGAACAGGGTATTCTTGAAGCTAGAATCGCTGAGCTTGAGGCATATATTGCCAACGCTGAAGTTATTGACGACGACGATGTTTCCATTCATGAAATAGGTGTCGGCTCAATAATCAAGTTCAAGGATTTGGAATTCAATGAAATTGAAACGCTTCAGATAGTCGGTTCAACAGAATCAGACCCAGACAACAATAAAATTTCGGACGAATCACCAATCGGGAAAGCCGCACTTAAAAAGCGTGTCGGTGATATTATTGAGGTTGAAGCACCGGCGGGTGTCCTAAAGTTCGAAGTTTTAGAGATTTCAAAATAAGGAGCTTAACAAATGAACCTTGAAGAAAATTTAAATCAGGCTGAGCTTGAGACAGAACAGACAGCCGAGGAAATTAATATACTAAAAAAAATCCGTATTGAAAAGTTTGAGAACCTAAAGGCTGAGGGGAAAAACCCTTATGAAATAACCAAATATGACGTAACAATTCTTAACTCAAAAATCCGTGAGGATTTTGAAAAGCGTGAGGCTGAGATTATTGGTGAGGCTGACGGCGACGAGTTAAAAATACAAGAGGGTCTTGATAAAATCAAGGAAGAAAACATCCGCATTGCCGGCCGTATTATGAGCTGGCGTGATATGGGGAAGGCAAATTTCATTGATGTTCGTGACACTTCTGACAGAATGCAGATTTATATCAGAATGAATGACATCGGCGAAGATAATTTCAAGGATTTCAAAACATGGGATATCGGTGACCTTGTGGGCATCGAGGGCTTTGTTTTCAGAACAAAAAAGGGCGAAATTTCAATTCATGCCAAAAGCGTAACCCTTCTTTCGAAGTCACTTCTTCCTCTCCCTGAAAAATGGCATGGGCTGAAGGATACAGAGGCACGTTATAGAAGAAGATATGTTGACCTTATCGTTAATCCTGACGTTAAGGAAACCTTTGTGAAAAGAAGCATCATTCTTCGTGAAATAAGAAATTATCTTGATTCAAAGGGCTTTTTAGAGGTTGAAACTCCTGTTCTTCAGGCGACAGCGGGCGGTGCTGCCGCACGTCCCTTCCTCACTCACCATAATGCCCTTGACCTTGATATGCACGTTCGTATTTCACTTGAGCTTTATCTGAAAAGACTCATCGTGGGCGGCTTTGACAAGGTATATGAAATCGGTCGAGTTTTCAGAAACGAAGGCATTTCTGTCCGCCACAACCCTGAATTCACCTTGCTTGAGCTTTATCAGGCATACACTGATTTTGAGGGCATGATGGAATTAACTGAAAGCCTAATCAAATATCTGGCTGAAACCGTTCTCGGGAAGACAACAATACAATACGGCGATATCGAAATAGATTTAAGCAAGCCATTCGAAAGAATAACAATGCTTGACGCAATAAAAAAGTATGCTAATGTTGATTTTTCAACAATCAGCACACTTGAGGAAGCAAGAGCTCTAGCAAAAGAGCATCATATTCAGTTTGAGGAAAGACACGGGAAGGGCGATATACTTAATCTTTTCTTCGAGGAATATTGCGAGAAGAATTTAATTCAGCCAACCTTTGTTATGGAGCATCCGGTTGAGATTTCCCCGCTAGCCAAGAAAAAGCCGACAGACCCTGCATTCACTGAGCGATTTGAGCTGTTTGTAATCGGCCGTGAGCACGCTAATGCGTTTTCTGAGCTAAATGACCCTATTGACCAGCGTGAGCGTTTTGAGGCTCAGGCGAGGCTGAAGGCACTCGGCGACGATGAGGCGAACGAGGTTGACGAGGATTTCTTAATGGCTCTAGAGTATGGGATGCCACCAACAGGCGGGCTTGGCGTCGGTATTGACCGTCTGGTGATGCTATTGACAAACAGTGCGTCAATCCGAGATGTATTATTATTCCCAACAATGAAACCAATACAACAATAAACTTAAAGGCGTGATTTCACGCCTTTTTCTGCACTCAGATATTTCGAGGTGATAAAATGAATATAAAATCAGGCAAGCTGAAGGATGAAGATGCCGAATATGAAAACGAGCTGGGAAAAGCCAGACGCGAGAAAATTAAAGCTCAGGAAGAGCTGATGAAAAATCGTGAAATTGAATATAAGAGGAAGCTTGAGCGAGACAGGCTAGAGCTTTTAAAACAGAGGCAAGGGATAACAGAAGAAAAAGTCGAAAGCTCACTCCCAAAGCCGATAGCTATGGACAAGCCAACCGGGAGGAAGGCGGTCGAAAATTTCTGGTATCACTATAAAATTCCGGTAATAGTCGTAATTTTGTTAATGCTGATTGGCTCATTTTTGGTTTATAATGTGCTCACAAAGGTGAAGGCTGACATCAATATTTTGTATTTGCTAAATGATGAGGGCTCAGATAAACAGACTCAGCTGGAAGCACTCATACAAAAAAGGGCTAATGACATTAATAATGACGGGAAGGTCGTTGCGCAGTCGGTTTTTATCCCATTAAAGGAAGATAGCACGGTCGGGACATATGAGCTGACAATCCAGACGAAGCTGACATCGGTATTTCAAGCGGGGAGCGAAATGCTGGTTATTTCAAACAGCCTATTTGACGAAAGATTTAAAACAGAGGATGTTTTCGAGGATTTCACAAAGGTTTATCCCGACAACAAGTATATCACAACAAAGGGCTTTAAGCTAAGCTCTGAAAAGGTTAAGAAAGCGCTTGACTGGGACGATATGCCGGATGATATATACCTTAGCGTCAGAAAGCCGATTAAGCTTTCAGGGCAGAGCCAAAAGGAAATGGAAGAGCAGTATGAATCCGCAAAAAGTGTATTTATCAAAATGGTTGACACGTTGAGCTAAATTTATTAAAATTATCTAACTTTTTAATCAGTATTATCTATCCATCAACTTCATATTTATAAAAGAGTATTCTAAAATAAATAATAGAGGTGGAAAATGATGTTTGAAAGAAAAAAGAGGAAGCAGGAAGAAGTCCCAAGTGATAAAGCCGAGCTTCCAGAGCATAATGTCAATGCCGAAATGCAATATCAGAAGCGCGTAATGAACGAGCGAATTGAGTATTTGAAAATGAGGGACGGCGTGCTTGAAAAGCCGTTTAAAAGCCCATTTGCGGATATCCTGCCGGAAGAGCCAACGTTTAAAAACAAGCTCAAAAAATTCTGGTATTATAATAAGTGGTTTGTAGTTATTGGTTTTGTTGTCTTTGCTTTACTGCTGATAATAATCTTAGAAATTGCACTAAAGCCAAAGGGCGACATGAATGTTCTGTCTTTGCTCGAGGTGGATTATTTTAAGCAATCTCCAAAAATTACACATATGATTGAAAAATATATTCCGGACACTAACAATGACGGGAAGAATGTTGCATCGATTATTGAGGTTCCGCTCCAAACAGACGGAAATTACAATACATTTGACCAGACGTTACAGAGCCTCTCTAGCCAAATGAATAATTACAAAAGTATGCTGGTCGTGTCAGACTCGCTTTATAACAGCAAAAATGATATTGAAAATCATTTTGAAGATTTGACAAAGGAATATCCGGACAATCAGTATGTTGATAGAAAAGGATTTAGACTTCTCTCTGAGAAGGCAAAAAGGGCGATAGGCTGGGATGGTATGCCGGGGGATATATACATAAGTTTAAAGAAAATGTCAGATGTTGATTACGATCCAACCATATCAGCTTCAGAAAAAGAGAAAATGAAATATCAGTACGATATTGCAAAGCAGACTCTTGACAAAATAATTAAAGATTTAAGCTGATTAATTCGTTATTTATTATTATGCACTCTGTTTTTAAGGGAATAAACAATAATTTTTATTAACATTTGTGCATAATAACAATTCAGAGATTTTTTGAAAAAAAGTATTGACACGTGGCGAAAAATAGCGTATAATAAATTACGTTGCTTGAGACAATTCAAAAGCAATTAAGAAGTGGGAGCATAGCTCAGCTGGGAGAGCGTCTGCCTTACAAGCAGAGGGTCATAGGTTCGAGCCCTATTGTTCCCACCACTTTTTGGCCTGGTAGTTCAGTTGGTTAGAACGCTAGCCTGTCACGCTAGAGGTCGTGGGTTCGAGCCCCATTCAGGTCGCCAAAATCATTTAATAGCATTAAATGATTTTTTGCCTCTGTAGCTCAGTCGGTAGAGCAGAGGACTGAAAATCCTCGTGTCGTTGGTTCGATTCCGACCGGAGGCACCAAGTTATTAGTATAGTTGTTAATTCAGCTATACTAAAAACTATTTTATAGCATAATGCGGATTTAGCTCATTTGGTAGAGCGCCACCTTGCCAAGGTGGAGGTAGCGAGTTCGAGCCTCGTAATCCGCTCCAAATTTCGTCGAGGGAATACTCTCGGCGATTTTTTTTGCGAAAAAATAAATTAATATTAAAAAAACAAAGGGGTCGCATTTGCAACCCCTTTGTCAATGTAACATATTAAATTAAGAACTATTTTAGTAGCTGTAGAACGCCCTGTGGTAATGTGTTTGCCTGAGCAAGCATTGCCTGAGCAGCCTGTGTTAGGATGTTGTTCTTTGTGTATGTCATCATTTCAGCAGCCATGTCAACGTCACGGATACGTGATTCAGCAGCTGTTAGGTTTTCCTTAGATGTTCCTAAGTTGTTGATAGTGTGGTCAAGTCTATTCTGGAGAGCACCAAGATCAGCTCTTGTTCCTGATACCTTGTTGATAGCAGCGTCAATTGAAGCGATTGCATTATTAGCATTGTCCTGTGTGCTGATATCGATACTATTTACACCGATACCTGTTGAAGACATATCACCAACTGAAAGTGAAACTCTTTGGTCAGAAGCACCATTAGCACCAATTTGAAGTGTTAAACCTCCGCCAATTGAACCATCTCCATTTGCATCGGCAACTACGAATGTTCCATTTGCAACAGCAGAAGCAGTTGATGTAACTGTGATTTGTACGCCATTCCATTTTTCATAGTTTTCAGCAGTTGCAGTTGCTTTATTCATTGCAACTGTAAATTTGTATGTTCCTGCACCAGTTGGGTTACTTGCATCGCCATTAACGGTTGCACCTGTTAATGAAGCAACGCCACTAGTATTATCAGCAGTTACAACACCAGCAGAAGAAGTATCGAATTGGAACGTATCTCCAGCTGATAATTTACCACCTGAAACTGTAACGCTACCAGCAGAAGCAACTGTAATAACACCATCATAGTTACCCATGTTACCGTTCAAAAGCTTCTTGCCATTGAATTCTGTTGAGTTAGCAATTCTGTCGATTTCACTCTTTAGAGCTGTAACTTCTTTGTTCAAGTTTGCACGGTCTGTACTATCATCATATGTTCCGTTAGCTGACTGAACAGCAAGTTCTCTCATTCTCTGAAGAATTGAGTGAGTTTCTGAAAGAGCACCTTCACCTGTTTGAATCAATGAAATACCGTCTTGAGCATTTCTTGTTGCTTGACCTAAACCTGAGATTTGACCTCTCATTTTTTCTGAAATAGCCAAACCAGCAGCGTCGTCGCCAGCTTTGTTAATTCTGAAACCTGATGAAAGTTTTTCAAGTGATTTAGCTACGTTTGCGTTGTTTGTTGACAACTGTCTGTGTGCGTTCAAAGCCGCAATATTGTGTTGAATAATCATATAAGTAACCTCCTGTAATTTTTTAAGGAGAAGTCCATTTCTCCCGTTATTTTTAAAACATGAAGAGCTAACTAAGCGGGCCCTCTTTGAAAACTCTTCAGTTTTCTGAAGCTTTTTGCTTCTGTTATTTATATCGGCATAAAATCATAAAACTTTAGTACTTTTTAATAAAAATATCTACAAAATTAGCCACGATATTTTGTTTAAATTAACAGTTGGATTAATAATTTATCTACATTTTAAGACATTTGCTTTTTAAGTTAAAATTCGTTATAATAATAACAAGGAGGTGAAATAATATGAGCATAAAAATATACGAATCAAAGTTGCAGCCATCCCTTCAAGCTAGTTTTTTTAAGCTGTTACAAAGAGCGAATCCGGACAAAATCGCGCTGAATTATTTCACTCTGAGAGAATATACACTGGAATTAATAAAAAAGGTATGGGAGCTTTCGGCGTCTTCGAAGCCAATATGGAAGCAAGGCTATAAGATAAAGACAATAAATAAGGACGAATATAACTGTCAGTGGATATATAAAGAAGCGAGCGATAAGAAGCTCACTGTTTTTTATATTCATGGTGGTGCATACCTTGGGGGTTCGCTGTCAGATTCTAGGCGAAATGCGCTGAGATATGCCATTAATACAGGCTGTGCATTATTTTCAGTCGATTATCGGATTTCAGCGGCGGGGGCATTCCCCTGTGCGCTTGAGGATGCACTTGACGCATACAAGGAAATGCTGAGAACACTCCCGAAAAAATCGAGGGTAATTATTATCGGCGATTCGGCGGGGGGTGGGCTGGCATTATCCCTCACAAAAAAGCTGATTGAAGAAGGCATCAAGCTCCCCAGAAAGCTGATACTAAATTCGCCGTGGACTGACCTTTCCTGCTCGGCGGCGAGCTATATAACAAACAGATTCAATGATACACGACTGACAGAAAGGTTTTTAAAGGAATGTGCCAGGGTGTATGCGGGCGAGCATTCAATGCTGAAGAATCAGTATGTTTCGCCGCTTTATTGTGACTTCACGGGCTTCCCTCCCATTCATATTCATGTGGGAACGAGCGAGCTTCTTCTTAGCGACAGCATTAATGTTGCCTTTAAGGCATCGAATGCCGGCGTTAATGTCAAGCTGAAAATATGGAACGGGATGTTTCATATGTTTCATTATTATGAAGGACTTATCCCTGAGTCAACAAAAGTCTGTGAATATATTTACAGAGATATAATGAGCTAAACACGCAGAAATGCGTGTTTTTTAATGAACATTTTTTCAAAAAATACTATATTATATAAAGATAAAGTCTTTAAATCAGTGAAAGGTATGGTGTTTATGAATAATCAAGTGTCACTAGAAAGGATAAAGGATACTTATGGGAAAGAAAAGCTGTTAAATCAGTTTGAATTTTATTTAAGAAGGAACAGAATGTTTGCATTAAATCTTATAAACGATATCGGAGTAAGCTTTTCAACATTTTTTATCGTTATTCCTGTAATAAAAAAGTACGGTATTTTTCAAAAGCTGAATATGAGAAGCAAAATTGCAATGTCGCTTTGCAATGAAATTCTTGATAACACAACCGGCTCATTTAAAATAGAAGAAAAATATCTGATGATTACGCTGGAATGGATGGTGAACAGCGCGGCGTATGACGACGGCATAGAGGATGATTTTGATACAGTCATAGACGTATGCTATGCAAAGCTCTTAAACGAGTTTAAGGATACGAGAATGCTAAAGCCGGCAGTAGACCTAGCCTTTTCTCGAAATAGAAAACAGCAGTTCAATCATGACCTTATCTGGGCAATATTCAAGTCAAACGATATCAAGACACTTGAGTATATCGCCGAATATTTGAAATCGCCTTATAATCAGGATGTTGCATTTTCAGAAAACCTTCTTGAAAACATAACAGAAGGCGAAATAACAATCGACCCGGATAATAAGCACGAAAGCTATCTAAACTGGATTAAAGACAATTCACCATATATTAATTTCACCGACGAGTGCTATAATCTGTCAAGCAAGCCGACCTTTTTTAACGTTGATATGGAAGCAAAGTATGTATGCAAGCCCGCAATGAGCATGAATGTCGGCTTTAAGCTCCCCGCATCTAAAATAGAAGAGAACAACCTTGAAACATTCAGAAATCTTGATGAGGAAACGAAGCGAAGGTTATCCAGTGCTTCAGAAAAAATATACAGCTCAAGCCCTCAGCAGTGGGAAAACTGGAAAAAAACCGATATAAAAGGTCAGCTTGATTTAATCAGCAAGTACGGAGGTTTATTATGATAAGTGTTCCACAACCACAAGAGGAGGTTCAAAATGCAATTAACAGGTTTTCTCAATCAAGCAACCAGCGTGAAATAGCAAACAGAATTAATAATAGCCAGCTGACCTATCGATATGATAATCTAAGTCAATTTCAGTTTGAGGTCAATTTAAGGGCGGCAATTTTAAATTCGGCTTGGGCGCTAAGCAGAAGCGGAATGAACTTTTCTGTATTTAGAAAATCAAGGTGCAACGAAAGATATTGGGACAGGAACCGTGAGGGTGGCTTTGTGCTTAAAAAAAATGTCTTGCCCAGTGAAGCAATACTTGATATATTTCAAAACGGGAGGAAATATGCCAGCGAATGTGCAACAGCAATGGTAATAGTATATTACAAGGCGCTTCTCGACGTTTTCCCAAAGGAACTGTTTAACAGCACCTTCAGGGATATCACGCTGATGAACTGGCATTATCTCGACAGAAATTTTAAGGATGTCGGCATGATGAACAGAAAGTCTGACAACTTGCCGGGGGACAGAAGATATTTTAAAAATCCGGATGTTGACCTGGGTCATCCGGAGTGGCAGGGGGAAAATACGATTTTTCTTGGAAATGACAATTTTTATGGGCATGGTGCCGGTATTCACAGCGAGAAGGAAATCATAAGATTGCTCAATAGAAGCAGAAAGCCGGGCGCAACCGTTTCGGCATATCTGATTGAAACAGCGGGGAACCCAAACTATAAAAGGCTTTCAGATATTCTGACAAGATATAATTCAAGGGAAGTATCACAAATTTCAGCATAAAAAAAGCTCCCCGCTTAATGGGGAGCTTTTTGTGTGATAACTATTTGCCGGGGTTAATTGTTGAAATAGGGTCAACCCACTGTCCGTTTAGCTTTAAGCCAAAGTGGAGGTGTGAAGGCTCGGCAATTTCTGATTCCATAGTATTGCTGACAGCGCCGATTATTGTCCCTGCGCTAACCTTATCCCCTTCTTTAACAGAGATAGTTGTGTTAAGGTTGCAGTAATAACCCTCCAAGCCGTTTCCGTGGTCAATAACAACATAAGCACCATTAATAGCGTCCTGTGCAATCTTTGTAACTGTTCCGCCAGTCATTGACTTGACCTGTGTGCCTATTTCACTTTTTATGTCAACACCATTATGTGTCTGCCAGTAATTCAAGGTCGTTGATTTAACAAGCTCGCCGTTGCTGAATGGATTAGTAATCTCACCATTGACAGGCATAATCATCGGCTGAGCGCTAACCTGAGTATCATCCTTCGGGATGCCCTCCTGCTGCTTATTTACATCATTTGCTTTTTCATCTGACTTAGAAGAAGTGTCAGGGGTTGAAATAGATGGTGTGTGTCTAATTTTGTCAACAGTCTGGTTGTATGCAACATATCCGGCAGCACCAACAGCAATCAGACATACACAAAGAGCGATGTAAAAACCCTTTCCGGAAAATACTTTTGAAACCTTTGAATTACTAAAATCGATTTTTTTCATTAAAACTCCGTTTCTCCGACCTTAAAAAATTTTGCTGTGCGAAGCCGGATATCCTGTCGGTGGAATATCAGCTTAATGGCACTAATTTAATGCCTTTCAGAAGTATTTTTGACAATTAAATGAAATTTATGCTTATTAATGGAAAAAATATTTACAAAAATAAATTTCACTTAAAGTAACTCTGCGACATATTATAAATTAACAATTATATTAAAAGACAGTTCATGTCAGAAAGATATAGTTATTTATGCCAATGAAAATTGGCAGTGATTATTTTTGGGGGTTTTGCCTTTATGAATAACAGAGATGTATTTTTAATAATCGGTGGAGATTTAAGACAAACATATCTTTCAGAGATTCTTGCTCAAAATGCGGTCGTCTATACACTTGGTATTGATAATAACGCAGAGGGGAAAAAAACGATAGCTTTAAAAACGCTTGAAGAAATCCCCGAGCCGGTCGACTATATAATATTGCCCCTGCCTGTGACAAACGACGGGGTTAATATCAATATGCCTTTTTATGAGGAAAAAATTTCGCTCTATTCACTTATCCCGTATTTAAAACACAATGCGGTTGTTTTTGGCGGAAAGATAGGGAAGGAATCGTCGATTTTCACATACAAGGGGTTTGAGGTTATTGATTATCTTGACAGAGAAGAGCTGACAGTATTAAACGCTGTTCCGACAAGCGAGGGTGCAATACAAATTGCCATGGAAGAGCTTCCGACAACTATTTATGGCCAAAAGGTATTAATAACAGGCTTTGGAAGAATTTCAAAGGTGATGATGAAGGCACTGAATGGTCTGGGGGCAAAGGTTTATGTTACAGCAAGGAAGTATTCAGATTTAGCGTGGATAAAGATTTATGGCTGTGAGGCAATACATATCAGCCAGATTGAAGAATATCTATCTGAATTCGACCTTGTTTTTAATACCGTTCCGGCAGTAATTCTCGATGAAAAAAAGCTGAAGCTTTTAAAAGAGAGTTGTCTGGTGATTGACCTTGCTTCAAAGCCGGGCGGAGTTGATTTTGAAACAGCTAAACAGCTTGGGATAAAAACAATATGGGCGTTATCTCTCCCCGGAAAAGTTGCACCGGTAACATCGGGTGAAATCATAGCGGGCACAATCCTGAACATTCTTTCAGAAAGAGGTGAGGCTTGATGTCACTTGAAAATAAAAATATCGGCTTTGCTGTGTGCGGTTCCTTCTGCACATTTCAAAAAGCCTTTAAAGCAGCAGAACAGCTTGTTGCACTCGGAGCAAATGTCATCCCGATAATGTCCTTTAATGCAAGAAGCCTTTCAACACGCTTCGGGAAAGCCGAAGACAACGCAGAGCTGCTAGAGCAAATATGTAAGAACAAGGTCATTTCAACAATAGAGGACGCTGAACCAATAGGACCAAATAAGCTTCTTGACATTGTGGTGGTTGCACCCTGCACAGGGAATACTCTGGCAAAGCTCGCGGTAGGAATAACCGATACGCCGGTAACAATGGCGGTGAAATCTCATATCAGAAATCAGCGTCCTGTCGTAATAGCTATTTCAACAAATGATGCTCTCGCGAATTCAGCGAAAAATCTAGGCACTCTTCAAAATTATAAGAACTATTTTTTTGTTCCTTATAGACAGGACGACAGTGTTTTAAAGCCAAATTCATTAATAGCAAATTATGATTTAATTCCAGATACGATTATATCGGCACTAATGGGGAAACAAATTCAACCAATGCTCTATTAAAAAAACAATAGATTTTTAAAACGTTGTTCATATTGTTTAAAAAACAATTAGTAATTTTAGGCAATATTTTATGCGATAAGTATATACAAATTGGTAATTATGTAATATAATATATACATCTCATAGTCATAGGAGGGGTTTTGTGAATAAGATTATTACTATTAGTCGAGAGTATGGAAGCGGCGGAAAAGAAATCGGCGAAAAGCTAGCTAAACAACTTGTAATCCCTTTTTTTGATAAGGAGCTTATTACGATTGCTTCGAAGCAATCGGGCGTATCCCCTGATTTACTAGAAAGATATGACGAAATCCAAAGCAGCAGTCTTTTATACTCACTAGTTATGGGAACGTATCCGGTGAGCGACGGGGCGAGGTTATATCCTGATATGCCACTATATCATCAGGTTTTTACTGCTCAATTTGATGCAATAAGGTCAATAGCTGCGGACGGTCCTTGCGTTATTGTGGGGAGATGCTCTGACTATGTTTTAAAGGATAGGAAAAATGTTGTCAATGTTTTTATCACTGCTGATTTGTCCTTTAAAATTGAAAGATTGACTAAGATAAATGGTGTTTCTGAAAAAAAGGCAAAGGAAACAATTGAAAAAATTGATAAAAAACGAGCAAATTATTATAAATATTATACCGAGAGAAAATGGGGTCTGGCGAGTAACTATGATTTATCAATTAACAGCAGCAGAATAGGCATTGAAAATACTGTTAAATTAATCATGGAGTACGTTGAATTAAGATAATTACTATTCTCCTTTATAAAAAAAGGAAGCTTTGTGGGTGAAGGCTTCCTTTTTTATTGCTCAAAATAAAAAAGCAGACACTTTTTTCAGTGCCTGCTTTATATATATTTTAGGATTATCCGTTCTACTGATATATTTTAATGCTCATGAATGTCATGACAAGCATCGCAATCGCCGATTTCGCCCACGATAGGACGAGGGTCAACGCCCTGCTTTGTATAATAGTCGGAAATAGCCGCCTTCATCGCCTGTTCTGCCAAAACTGAACAGTGGATTTTTGAAGGAGGGAGTCCGTCAAGTGACTCAATAACAGCCTTGTTGGTAACCTTCAAAGCGTCGTCAATAGACTTCCCCTTAATCATTTCAGTGGCAATAGAAGAGGTGGCAACAGCCGCACCACAGCCAAAGGTCTTGAACTTCACGTCAGAAATAACGCCGGAATCAACCTTGATGTACATTTTCATAATATCGCCGCATTTTGCGTTTCCAACCTCACCGATTCCGTCAGCGTTGTCGATTTCACCGACATTTCTAGGGTTTGCAAAATGGTCCATAACTTTTTCGCTGTATAACATATATTTTTATCTCCTTTTTAATTAATTAATTTTTTCGCCCTTGCAAATTTTCTCCCAAAGAGGAGACATTGAGCGAAGCTTTTCAACGATAGGCGGAAGCTTTTCAAGAATATAATCCACATCTTCATCGGTGGTTTCCTCAGAAATTGACAATCTCAATGAACCGTGCGCAACCTCATGAGGCAATCCTAGCGCCAGAAGAACGTGTGACGGGTCAAGCGAGCCAGATGTACAGGCTGAACCTGATGAAGCGGATATTCCGGCGAAATCGAGTGAAAGCAATAGGCTTTCCCCTTCAATGCCAAGAATAGATGTATTTGAATTCCCGCATAAACGCTTATCTCTGTCACCGTTAAGACGGGTTTTTTCAATTTTAAGAATCCCGTCAATCAGACGGTTTCTGAGTCTTGTAACCGTTTCAGCCTTAGCCTCGATATTACTTGT
Source organism: Bacillota bacterium (assembly GCA_023429785.1). Classification (GTDB taxonomy): domain Bacteria; phylum Bacillota; class Clostridia; order Oscillospirales; family Ruminococcaceae; genus SZUA-444. The sequence goes on from JAEZDD010000004.1 coordinate 290,797, forward strand.
TGCCTCCTCGATAGCAACCCCAAGAGCAACAATAGCAGGGACATTTTCAGTTCCCGCTCTCTTTGAGCGTTCCTGTGCGCCGCCATAAATAAGGTTAGGTATTGAAATTCCGCTTCTGATATAAAGAGCGCCAATTCCCTTAGGAGCGTGAAGCTTATGCCCTGAAAGTGAAAGCATATCAATTTTCATTTCAGATACATTGATTGATACATTCCCCACTGCCTGAACAGCGTCGGTGTGAAAATAAACCTTCTTCTCCCGACAAATCTTCCCGATTTCAGCGATTGGCTGAATTGTCCCGATTTCGTTATTCGCGAACATGATTGTAACAAGACAGGTGTCCTCACGTATAGCCTTCTCAACTTGAGCCGGGTCAACCAACCCCATCTCATCAATAGGAAGATAAGTAACCTCGAAGCCTTGCTTTTCAAGAGCCTCACAGGTGTGAAGAACAGCGTGATGCTCAAAAACAGTTGTGATTATGTGCTTCTTTCCTTTTTTTGCGCCGTTTTCGGCACAGCCACGGATTGCCCAGTTGTCAGCCTCAGAGCCGCCGCTCGTGAAATAAATTTCGTTTGGCTTTGCGCCGATTGCGAGAGCAACTTGCTCTCTGGCTTTAATAATTGCTCGTGCTGAATTTGCACCCAAGGAATATATACTTGAAGCGTTGCCGTACTGCTCAGTGAAATATGGCAGCATAGCATTAAGCGCTTTTTTAGATACCTTTGTTGTCGCAGCATTATCAGCATAAACCTGTCGCTTATCCATTTAAATACCTTCTTTTGTTAAAAATATTAGAATTCTTGCTAAAATTAATTATATACCTTTTTCGTATGAATTGCAATACCCTTATTAATATTTATCTCGTTCCATGACAGCGAGCTTGTCACATCTTTCATTTTCGGGGTGACCGGCATGTCCCTTAACCCAGATGAAGGTGACCTCCTGAACGTCAAGGAGGTCTAAAAGCCTTGCCCAAAGGTCGCTGTTGAGTGCCGGCTCATTTTTCCCGCGCTTCCAGCCGTTAGCCCGCCACTTTTTCGCCCAGCCCTGATTTACTGCATCGACGATATATTTGCTGTCGCTATATAGCTTAACCTCACACGGCTCTTTTAATGCAGAAAGCCCCGCAATAACTCCCATTAATTCCATGCGGTTGTTCGTCGTATGCGGCTCACCGCCTGAAAGCTCCTTAGTAGTGCCCTTATATCTTAAAATCACGCCATAGCCGCCGGCACCCGGATTCCCGGAACAAGCCCCGTCGGTGAATATTTCAATCTGCTTTTTCATAATCCGTCCTTTTTCTATTTAAAATCAACTCTATTATATAATATAGCTTTTGCATTTTCAATAGGACACCAGTTAATTTAATGTGAAAAAGGCAGCATTTTTGCTGCCTTAAAACTAATCATTTTTAATTTTCATAGAAATATCAAAGCAGGTGACAGAGTGAGTGAGGGCGCCGAGTGAAATAATGTCCACCCCTGTCAGTGCCACCTCTCTTATATTTGAAAGCGTAATATTCCCGCTTGCCTCGAGCTTCGCGCGTCCGTCAGTAATTTTCACAGCCTCAGCCATCATTTCACAGCTCATATTATCGAGCATAATTACATCAGCGCCAATGGAAAGCGCCTCGTGAAGCTCGTCAAAATTCCTGGTTTCGACTTCAATCTTGACAGTATGTCCAATCTTTTCCCTCAAGGCGTTAACGGCATTAGTCATGCTTCCATAAGCGTCAATGTGATTATCCTTGAGCATTGCGCAGTCCGAAAGGTTAAATCTGTGATTTCTTCCGCCGCCGACAACAACAGCATATTTTTGTAATGCACGAATACCGGGCAGGGTTTTTCTCGTTTCAGCGATTGAGGCATTTGTGCCATTTATCAGCTCGACACATTTATTAGTAGCAGTGGCAATCCCCGACATATGCTGAACAAGATTGAGCGCAACCCGTTCACCTTTGAGAAGTGCCTTTGTGCTGCCGGTCATTGTCGCGATAATATCGCCGTATTTCACCTTTTCGCCGTCACTGATTAAAATTTCATACTTCACATTGCTGTCAAGAAGCTCGAAAACCCTCATAGCAATCTTAATTCCGGCGATGACACCACTGTCCTTAGCAACATAAACAGCAGTTGAGGTTGCGTCGTCATCGACAAGATAATCGGTCGTCACATCAATATAATTAATATCCTCAAGCAAAGCCTTTTTAATTATGTCATCGACATAAAACTGCATTAATTCCATCGTATTCTCCATTCCTAATATATGTTTTTAAGCAATAACCTCTTTTAAAACCAAATAAGCAACAGTAGCAAGCGAATTTGCAATAACATAATCATTATCCACCAGCCAGTTTCCGTTTTCAAGCATTTCTTTGATTTCCTTAATGCGTTTATATCCTTTTTCCAAGCCGTCTCTGTCAGGAATAACAAAAAATGACTCCTGCATTATAGTCCGGATTTCAGTTCTGATTCCCTTAGGGATTTTTGAGGCTGAGCTGTCAAAGGTGAACGGGTAGTTCGCGAAAGCTTTAGGCTTAGTCTTAATATCACGATTAATAATATTTGAGGCGCGTCTTGAAAAAACTAAAGCCTCAAGGAGAGAGTTGCTCGCCAGACGGTTGTTCCCGTGGACACCGGTGCAGGAGCATTCGCCACAGGCAAACAAGCCGCTCACAGGGGTTTGAGAGTCCTTATCCACTTCAATGCCGCCCATAAGATAATGCTGACACGGATAAATCGGGATTAAATCACGAGTCAGGTCAAAGCCCTGTTGAGAAAGATTTTTAAAAATCATCGGGAAGCGTTTTTTAATAAAATCAGGGTCTTTGTGGGTTATGTCAAGAAAAAATTTATCCGAGCCGGTTTTTTTTGTTTCAAGCATAATTGAATTAGAAACAACATCACGGGGAGCTAGCTCAAGCCGCTCGTCATAATTTTGCATAAAACGCTCACCGTTACAGTTGCGAAGATATGCGCCCTCGCCACGAACAGCCTCAGAGATAAGAAAGCATTCTCTTGTCTCCTTATTATTAAAAGCCGTCGGGTGAAATTGTATATAGTTAAGATTTTTTATTTTTACACCGAGCTTATGAGCGAAAGCGATGCCGTCGCCGGTGGCGATAGCGGAGTTTGTGGTGTATTTATAAACTCTTCCTATTCCGCCTGTTGCAAGAATACAGAAATGTGAGTTATAATATAGGTGTTGATTATTTTGAAGGACATCGAACGAAAATCCTGTATTGGTTTTTTTAAGGTCACAAAGCAGGGAGTTTTCAAGCAAATCGACATTCGGGAGCTTTTTAACAGCGCCGATTAAGGTCGTCAGAATTTCATATCCCGTCGCATCAGCATAGTGAAAAATCCTGTGACGTGTATGCCCGCCCTCAAGGGTTCTGTGATAATCCCCGTCGCTGGTTTTGTCGAAAGATACGCCGACCCTAATGATTTTTTCCAAATCAATTTTTGCCTCATTCACGAGAATATCGAGCGTCTCAGGGTTATTCTCATATCCCCCGGCAATAAAAGTATCCTGCTTGTGAATCTCAGGGTCGTCATCAGGGCTTTTATACACCCCCGCAATTCCACCCTGAGCAAGTGCCGAGTTGCATAGAGTGAGCTCCTTTTTCGTTAGTATGAGTATTTTCATATTCGATGATAAATTTAATGCTGAATATAGTCCGGCAATCCCGCTCCCGACAATAACAACATCATAATTTTTAAAAGTGTCCATTTTTGTCTCACTTTCTACTGGCTTTTATTGCAAGTTTATAGTATACTTATTTTAGTATACCACAAATAATGTTGAAAAACTATTGTATATTTTGTAGTTTTTACAGAAAATTTGAAATAATATTTTGTTATTTTTACATTCTGATATTTAAAAACAGAAAGGACAAACTATGTTTGAAAATAAAAATGAACTTCCAAAGGTGATACTTGTGTCTGTTGATACTGGTGAATTTGATGTCGAGAGGTCGCTTGAGGAGCTTGAGGAGCTTGTGAGAACCGCTGGGGCTGAGGTTGTTGCTAAGGCAACACAAAAGAGGCCGACCCGTGATGTGGCGACCTGTGTCGGGCCGGGGAGGCTTGAAGAAATAGGCGAGCTTTGCGAACAGCTTGAGGCCGACCAAATTATTTTTGACCACGAACTGACGGCGACACAAATCAGAAATATCGAGAAAGTCATAAAAGTCCACACGATAGACAGAACTATGCTTATTCTTGACATTTTCGCTCAAAGGGCAACCACGAAGGAAGGGCGGCTTCAGGTTGAGCTGGCTCAGCAAAGGTATCGGCTTCCGCGTCTTGCCGGCATGGGTGTTCAGCTATCCCGTCTTGGCGGCGGAATCGGAACACGAGGCCCGGGCGAAACAAAGCTTGAAACAGACAAGCGTCATATCAGGACACGAATTGAAAACCTGAATGCCGAGCTGAAGGAAATTGAAAAGCGTCGTGAGCTGACAAGAATTAGGCGAAAGAAGGATAATGTCCTCATCGCCGCAATAGTCGGCTATACCAATGTTGGGAAGTCGACGCTTCTGAATACGCTGACCGAGGCTGGAGTTCTCGCCGAGAACAAGCTTTTCGCAACGCTTGAAACCACCTCACGCTCAATTGAGCTTCCCGACGGAAGAAGCGTTCTTCTTGTTGACACTGTCGGGCTAATCAGACGGCTGCCTCACCATCTTGTCGAGGCATTTAAGTCGACGCTGGAGGAGGCGTCGAATGCCGATGTTATCCTTCACATATGCGATGCGTCTGCCGAGGATGTTGACGAACAGGCGAAGGTTACCCTTGAGCTTTTAGCTGAGCTAGGCTGTGAAAACATACCCGTAATAACAGTTTTGAACAAGTGTGATATAGCACCAAATGTTTCAACACTTGAAGACAGTGAAAATACAGTCAAAATCAGCGCAAAGAACGGCGAGGGCTTAGAAAAGCTTTTGAATGCGATAGCGAAGGCTCTTCCTCAAAGCTCACGTCGCATGAAGCTCCTCCTCCCATATGATAAAGCGGGGATACTCAATAAAATTCGAGAGGACGGGAAGATTTTCGCGGAGGAATATGTTTCAAACGGGATATCCGTTGACGCATTGGTGGATATAAAAATTTACTCACAGGTTGAAGAGTTCAAGGATAATTCCAATTAAGAGGTGAGTTATGAAAAAGCTATTGTTCGTATTTAATCCATTATCGGGGCGGGGACAGGTTAAGAACAGCCTGCTATATATTATTGACAGCTTCGTGAAATCAGGATATGAGGTCACGGCTCACCCAACTCAGTCAACACTTGACGCTTTTATGGTAATAAAAGAGCGAGGGAGGGATTTCGACCTGGTGGTATGCTGTGGAGGCGACGGGACACTGAATGAAACGGTCAATGCAGTCATGGAAATTGAAAACCCGCCGACTATCGGCTATATTCCCGCCGGAACAACAAATGACTTCGCTTATAGCCTTCACCTCCCACGAGAAATCAAAAAAGCGACAAGAATGCTTGAGAATGCAATTCCCTTCGCGTGCGACCTAGGCTCGCTAAACGGGAAGCATTTCACATATGTTGCGGCATTCGGGGCTTTCACTGATGTTTCATATACAACCCCACAGCAGAGCAAGAATATGTTCGGGCACTTAGCTTATGTTTTAGAGGCGCTTTTCAAACTTCAGTCAATCAAGTCATATAAGCTTGTTATCGAGCATGATGATGTTGTCGAAAAGGACGAGTATATGCTCGGATTGATAACAAACTCGATATCAATAGGCGGCTATAAGAACCTTTCTGAGCTGGGGATTGTTCTTGATGACGGGCTTTTTGAAGTGACCTTTATTAAACAGCCTAAAACCGCAATTGACTTTCAGGGGCTTATCGCTTCCGTATTAAAAAAGGACTTTAATTCCCCTTATATCTATGCATTTAAAACCTCAAGGCTTATTGTTAAAAGTGAAGCAGGTTTAGAGTGGACAATTGACGGCGAGGATGGAGGAAGCTATAAAAAAGCTGAAATAATCAATCATAAGCAGGCATTTAAAATTTTAATACCAAATAATGCTTGACAAGATTTTGAAATTAATTTATAATAAGTATTGGAAACATTTATTAGGGAGTAGTCAGAATATAGTATCAACAGTCTCGATTAATTTAATTAATCTGGTGCTATATACCATTTTGGTGACAAGACTTTTAATGTAACAAATTTTTGTTGCATTAAAGGTCTTTTTTGATGAATAATAGTAATATTAAAAAATAGGAGAGTTGACATGAAAAATTTTTTCAAGCTGTCGAGTGATGATGCATTAAAGGAATTTGACACCACCTTAAACGGCTTAACAAAAACAGCAGCGGAAGAAAGACTGCTTAAAGACGGCTATAACGAAATCACCGAGGCGAAGCAGCAGGGAGTAATTCAGGTTTTCCTTTCACAGTTCAAGGACTTGCTTGTTATTATACTTATAATTGCGGCTGGAATTTCATTGGTGACAAATAACGCTGAAAGCACAATTGTTATTCTTTCGGTAATAGTTTTAAATGCAGTGCTCGGGACAGTTCAGCATTTCAAGGCACAACAGTCGCTTAACAGTCTAAAGGAATTATCGACCCCGTATGCAAAGGTAATTCGTGACGGAGAAAGAGTTGAAATTCCGTCTAAAGAGGTTGTTGCAGGTGATATATTATTTCTAGAAGCGGGCGACCTTGTCGCTGCCGACGGGAGAATAGTCGAGAACTTCTCACTTCAGGTCAATGAAAGCGCCCTCACAGGCGAATCGCTGAGCGTTGATAAGAATGTTGACATAATAAATGAAGAAAAAATTGCGCTTGGGGACCAGCTGAATATGGTATTCTCAAGCTCACTTGTTACTTATGGTCGTGCAACAGTTGTTGTCACAGCAACAGGGATGAATACCGAAATCGGGAAGATTGCGACGCTGATGAACGAAACGAAGGAGAAAAAAACCCCGTTGCAAAAATCTCTTGACGGTTTCAGCAAAACTCTTTCTATAATAATAATGGTAGTATGCGTTGTAGTATTTTTCTTGAGCCTAAGAACATCAAATCCGCTTGACGCATTGATGTTTGCTGTTGCTCTGGCGGTTGCTGCAATTCCGGAGGCGCTAAGCTCAATCGTCACTATCGCTCTGGCAATAGGGACACAGAAAATGGCTAAGGAGCACGCAATAATCAAAAACCTTCGCGCTGTCGAGGGGCTTGGCTGCGTTTCAATAATCTGCTCCGACAAGACAGGGACACTGACTCAAAATAAAATGACCGTTCAGCATATTTATGCCGACGGGAGAATTGTTGAAGGGAAGGATGTTTCCACCGACGAATTCCTTCACAGTGCTCTTATGACAACAAGCATTTTGTGCAACGACTCGGTTGTTGCCGGCGGGAAGGCAATAGGCGACCCTACCGAAATTGCCCTCACTGATTTTTATTTAAAGCTATATAACGACTATGACGCAATAAGAGCGAAAAAGGCAAGACACTCTGAGCTTCCGTTTGACTCCGACCGAAAGCTGATGAGCACACTTCACAAAATTGACGGGAAGCATCTAGTGCTGACAAAGGGCGCAATTGACGTTTTACTGCCGAAGCTCAAGACAATCCTCACCAAAGACGGCGTCAGAGAGATTACACCGGAGGAAATCGATAATATCAGCAATGCAAATATGGAGTTCTCGAAGCAGGGCTTGCGTGTTCTAGCATTTGTTCAAAGACAGCTGGACGAACAGCGTGAAATCACCTTTGAAGACGAAAACGATTTCACCTTTGTGGGGCTTATTTCAATGATTGACCCGCCTCGTGAGGAGTCAAAGCAGGCTGTCTCCGACTGCAAGAGAGCGGGAATAAAGCCGATAATGATAACAGGCGACCATAAAATCACCGCCGCCAGTATAGCAAAACAAATAGGGATTTTTGAGGACGGTGACCTCGCTGTTGACGGAATTGAAATTGATTCGATGGATGAGACCGAGCTTTCAGAAAAGCTCGAGAGCATATCGGTTTATGCCCGTGTTTCACCGGAGCATAAAATCCGTATCGTTGACGCATGGCAGAACAAGGGCAACATCGTGGGCATGACAGGGGACGGAGTCAATGACGCTCCTGCTCTGAAAAAAGCCGATATAGGCATTGCGATGGGTATTACAGGGACAGCTGTTTCAAAGGACGCCGCCTCAATGATTCTCACTGATGACAACTTCGCAACAATTGTGAAATCTGTTGCGAACGGCAGGAATATTTACAGGAACATTAAAAACGCAATCAAATTCCTCATTTCAGGTAATATGAGCGGGATTTTCTCAGTAATTTATACGGCTGTCCTCGGGCTTTCAATGCCGTTCACGGCGGTTCAGCTTTTGTTTATAAACCTTCTGACCGACAGCCTGCCGGCTATCGCAATCAGCACAGAGCATTCGGACAATGACCTTCTTAAAGAAAAGCCACGTTCCTCAAACGAGTCGATAATGACAAGGCCGTATCTTTTTGAAATAATATGGCAAGGTCTTCTAATCGCAATTTTCACATTGATTTCCTTCTATATCGGAAAAGAAATTAATGCAATTACCGCATCAACAATGGCTTTCGCAACACTATGCCTTGCTCGCTTGTTCCACGGCTTTAACTGCCGTTCACATAAGTCAATTTTCAAAATCGGCCTGTTCACGAACAAATTCAGCATTCTCGCATTTTTAGGCGGCGGCGCATTTTTAGCGGCAGCATTATTAATTCCGCCACTTCAAAAGCTGTTCCAGTGTGCACCGCTTAGCCCACAAAACCTAGGATTTATCGCATTATTTGCGGCGGCACCGACAATTATTATCCAGCTGGGAAGACTCATAAAAGAAACTTTCTTCAATAAGAAAGCATAAAGCAAAAGAACACAGGGATAAATTCCCGATTTAACATAATAAAAAAGCTGTAAGGTGTTTCCACTTTACAGCTTTTCTTTATTCTAAATTAATTATTTACAAAATTCTAAAACCTTTTTGTATTCCATTTCTCCGCCGAAAAGGTCGAGAGCGCTCCCGATAGTCACGTCAATATTACCGCCCGAAAGGTCCTTCAAAAGCTTTAAATCCTCGAAGCTTCCAACCCCGCCGGCATAAGTAATCTTATTATCCTTATGCGAAGCTAGAATTTCAACCAGCCCGGTCTCAATTCCGGAAGCCTTCCCCTCGACATCGACAGCGTGGATTAAAAACTCATCACAATATGCGGAGAGCCTTGAGAGCGTAAAGCTGTCAAGCTTCACATCGGTGAATTTCTGCCAACGGTCGGTCACTATATAATAGTCATCGCCCTTTTTTCGGCAGCTCAAGTCGAGGACAAGCCTGTCCTTCCCAACCGTTTTGAAAATTTTGTAAAGGTTCTCAAAATTAATTTTTCCATCCTTAAAAACAAAGGAAGTCACAATAACGTGCGACGCCCCGCTTTCGAGGAAAAATAAAGCGTTTGAATCGTCTATCCCGCCGCCAAGCTGTAAGCCCATGGGGTATACCCGAAGGGCTTTAACAGCCAGCTCGACATTTTTATCATAAAACTCAGAATTAACAGGGTTTAGAAGAATAATGTGACCGCCCTTTACACCGTCGTTTTTATAAAGCTCAGCATAAAATCCAGCATCATAGCCGGAAACAAAATTCTCATGGGCGAAATTATTGTTATCACTGAGTGTGCCGCCGACAATCTGCTTGACCTGTCCATTATGAATATCTATACACGGTCTGAATTTCATAAATATGACCATTCCTTTCTGCCAAACTGGAAACTTTGTGACGGTTTTGGCTTGCCAAAATTTCGGCTATCAAGACCGAAAAGGCACAAATTTCCGTTTGAAAGATTTATCTTTCAAACTAAATCCTCAAATCTTTTTTCATATTATAGCATAAAAAGAATGGTTTTAAAACATAATTATGACTAAAAATGCGATTATCGAAATAATTTACAATATTTAATTGAAAAACAATTTTTTTATGATATAATAATATTAAAAATTAATTTGGAGAGTGACAATATGAGCGATACAAGAAATTTTGCTTTCATTACAGATTCGACTTGCGATTTGCCCTCAGACATTCTAAAAACAAATAATATTATTATCGTTAATCTTACCTATGACGTTGACGGCGTTGAATACAATGATTCAAATGTATTGCCTATTGAAGAATTTTATAAAAAAATGCGTGCCGGCTCTGTTACAAAAACCTCACAGGTTACACCTGACACTTTTGATAAGGTTTTCGGAGAAGTTCTTGAAAGCGGAAAGGATATACTATATATTGCATTTTCATCTGGATTAAGCGGGACCTATAACAGCGCGAGGATAGCGGGCGAAGCACTGAAAGACAAATATCCTGACAGAAAAATTTATATAATCGACAGCCTTTGTGCTTCACTTGGCGAGGGGCTTTTTGTATACAAGGGCATTCAGCTGATGAATGCTGGGAAATCTGTTGACGAAATTGCAGAATGGCTTGAGGAGAACAAGCTTCACCTTTGTCATATGTTCACTGTTGATGATTTAATGTTTTTGCACAGGGGCGGACGAGTTTCAAAAACCTCAGCTATCGCCGGTTCAATTTTGGGAATAAAGCCCGGAATGCACGTTGACAACGAGGGGCATTTAATCCCTCTTACTAAAATCCGAGGAAGAAAACAGTCGCTCAACTGGCTTGTTGAAAACATGGCAGAAAGAGTTGGAAGCTGGGATAATGATACCTTTGCAATTTGTCATGGTGACTGTATTGACGACGCCAACTATGTTGCTGGCCTTGTTAAGGAAAAGTTTGGAATCAAGAATGTTATTATTAATTATACCGGCCCTGTAATCGGCGCACATTCAGGACCGGGAACAATGGCATTATTCTTCCTGGGCGACAAAAGATAGAGCGATTTAAAATTTGCTGGAAATAAATTCAGAAGGTAGGGCTAATCCCTACCTTTAGCTTTTATAAATTATAAGTAATAAAAAAGCTTGACAAGGGTGTTCATTTGTGATAAAATATATAAGCATCAGTTGTGCCTGTAGCTCAGCCGGATAGAGTGTTTGGCTACGAACCAAAAGGTCGGGGGTTCGAATCCCTCCAGGCACGCCAATAGCAATGATAAAGGTTTGCGAGAAATCGTGAGCCTTTATTTTTTTGCTCAAAAGGAGGCATTGGCGGACCCTATCTTTTTGATAAATTTTGCTCCAATTAGAAAGCTTACTTGTGCACCAATGTATCCCGATGGTGTAAGTCCAACTTGTTTTTAAAGGATTTAATAAATGATAGGAAATAATGAATACTTGTCCGAAAAATTACAACTTACATCTGCCAGACTTTCTTGTCCTAACATCAAATGCCTATTTCGCATCCTTATAAATTTGCTAGTCATTATTATTTTATTAAAACAACCACCGACTATGTCAGTGGGGCGGAAAAAGCTATAGCGTTAAAAAGAAAAACTCCTTCTGTTGTATTGTAAGAAGTGCGGTCTGGCAACTCCACGAAAACAATAAAAGGAGGTCATTAAAATTAGTACCGGCTTAGCCGTTAAATTTTTTTAAAAAGCTTTTACAGGTCGTTGGTAAAGTATTTATAGAGATTTCCTGCAACCGCCGTGCTTGAACATATTTCTGTCGGTTGATTGACAAGTACGATTACAGTTACATCGTCAAGAAGGTGGATTTCATTATATGAGTTGAAAACATATGTGCTTCCGCCATGAAGAATACTCATGCTGTCAGCGAAAACACCGTAACCGTAGACATTTGAGTGGCTTTTCATTTCAGTGAAGGATTTCTCGCTTATCAGTTTGTTTTTAATCAGGCTTCTGTCCCATTTAAAAACGTCAATAACATTGGAGTTGATATCGCCACAGCCGAAAGCCATGTTTTTTGTAATGCTTAGCTGTTTTCCTTCGCCGTCATAACCGATTGCGTCAGTAGCTTTGAATTTTGTGTTTGTTCTGCTCATTCCACACACATCAAAAAGCTTCTTCTGAAAATAGTCATCATAGGAAATCCCTGATACCTTCTCGACAATTTTCCCGAGGAGGTAGTAATTCGTATTGCAGTAGAAGAATTGCTTCCCTGGGTCAGTCATGAATCTCGCCTGATAGAGATATTTTTCGACTAAATCAGGGTCAACTTCCTTTTCAGTATCCTCCATTTTCTGAACCTGTTCACCAACATCCTGCGGGAAAAATCTTGTTGGGTCATCTAGAAAATCGTATAGGCCTGATTCCATCCGAAGAAGATTTTTAATAGTAATTTCTTTTCCGATTGTGAAATCAGGGAAGTATTTATCAAGGGTATCATCAACTGAAAGCTTGCCTTGCTCCTGAAGCTGTAATATCGAAACAGCAGTAAATTGCTTTGTGATTGAGCCTATTTCAAAGGTTGTTTTCATTGTGTTCGGGATTTTATTGCTTCTGTCTGCAAGCCCATAGCCCTTCGCAAGAACTATGTCATCACCTTTTGCCAAAAGAACAGAGCCTTCAAAATCAAAGGATGTCAAGTAATTATCGATTTTAGTGATAAAATCACTGTACTTGCTGTTTTCAATCTTGTCCTGTGTTTCGTCGACAGTTAGATTTCCTGAGGTTTTATTTGCTCCGCACGAGCATAATATGCATATACCCATGAAAACCGAAACGACCTTAATAAATCTGCTGTTGGATTTAATCATGTCAATACTTCCTTAATAATATATTTTCTAAATGTTATCCTTGCTAAATATTATAAAATCCTAGTAATATCTAAATTTTACATTATTTAATAAATAATGTCAATAAAAATGTTAATAATAAATTTATTTTTAATAATAATTTATACTTATACATAATAATACGGTCGGTAATTGAACTGACGGAAAAGCTAAGAAATTACCTGTCCTAAAAAACTCACCGAAAATAGTGCGTAAAAAAAGTACTTTGCAATTTAAAATTACAAAGTACTTCAATCCCTTTAGGCAAGGGCATTGGTGCGGATGAAGTGACTTGAACACTCACGTCTCGCAACACTAGAGCCTAAATCTAGCGCGTCTGCCAATTCCGCCACATCCGCATATTGTATCGTCGATTGACGACTTAATTATTCTATCATAACAGACTGACCTTGTCAATACTTTTTTCTAAAAATATTTTTCCCACGAAAGCTGTCACAATTTGCATTTATTGTTGTGAAAAGCTGTTTTTATCCGCCGCTTTAGCACCCCTATATCCCCATCCATCGACACCGGCACGACGCATTGCCCCAAATAATCGATATGTGAAGCCGTCGCTCTTCTTCTCCATTTCACGAAGAAATTCCTTAGTTGACTGACGAGAGGTGCAGCCGTCAACAGGACACTTGGACTTCACTATTTTAAGCTGACTTTTTGTGCAGGCTTTTCTGACTTCCTTTTCAGGCGCAAAAACAAGCGGACGGATAAGCATCAGGTCCTTTTTTGAAAGATAGCTTTTTGGCGAAAAGCAGCCGATTCTGCCCTCATTAAAAAGGTTCATAACGAAAGTTTCGACTGCATCGTCATAATGATGCCCGAGAGCAATTTTATTACAGCCGTTTTCCTTAGCTGAATCATGCAATGCCCCACGACGCATTCTCGCACAAAGGCTGCAAGGATTCGGCTCTTTTCTTACATCAAAAATTATTTCAGCAATTTGTGTTCTTTTTAAAACATACTGAATGCCCAGCTCGTCGCAAAGCTCGGCAACAGAAGAATAATCACCCAACACTCCATTAAAACCGGGGTCAAGGGTTATAGCAACAACGTCATAATCAATCCCGATGAAACGTTTTAGCAAGACGAGCCCCTTTAAAAGAACGAGGCTGTCCTTTCCTCCTGAAACACCTACTGCTATTTTATCCCCATTTTCAATAAGGTCGAATTCCTGAATCGCTTTTCGCATATATCCTAAAATCTTCTGCATTATTTTTCTCCCATAAATGTAATATATACAATTATACAGCATTTCAGTAGGATTTACAACATTTTAATACAGCACCTTAGCTTCAATGCTCTGAGAATTGCAACTTGAATAAATATCAAAAATAAAATTATAAATTTAATGATAATGCAAATTGAAATGAAATTAGAGAAATCGAGAGAAACAGAGCAATTTGCAGAGAAATCAAGAGATTAGGGGATATATTTTAAAAATTCAGCATTTCAGCTATTGACAGTATCAATAAATATCTATATAATAAGCAATGTTGTTTCAATCGGGGTTAAATTGCTTAAACTCAACAGGTTTCTTTTAAAAGCGATTGAAAAAAATAAAATTAACGGAGGAAAATACTATGTCAACTTATATGCCAAAAGCTAATGATATTAGCCGTAAATGGTATGTTTTAGACGCTGATGGAGTTGCTCTTGGACGTGTTGCTGCTAAAGCTGCTCACATTCTTCGCGGAAAACACAAGCCAACCTATGCTCCACACGCTGATTGCGGAGACCATGTTATCATCATCAACACAGACAAGGCTATTCTAACCGGCAAGAAGCTGGAACAAAAGAGCTACCGCTGGCACACAGGCTGGATTGGCGGCCTTAAGGAAATCAAATACGGCAAATTGATGGCTGATTCATCAGACAGAGCAATGACTATTGCTGTAACAGGAATGCTTCCAAACAACTCACTAGGTCGCACACAGGCTAAGAGACTTAGAGTTTATAAGGGCGCACAGCATGAACAGGCTGCTCAAAATCCTGAAAATTACGAGATATAAGAAAGGGGCATTATAGATGTACGAGTCAAAGCAACCATATTTTTATGGTACAGGCAGAAGAAAACACTCTGTTGCAAGAGTTCGTGTATACGAAGGAACAGGCAACATTACAATAAACGGCAGAAGCATGGATGAATATTTTGGTCTTGAAACACTCAAGCTAATCGTTCGTCAACCTCTAGCACTAACTGATAATATCGAGAAATTTGATATCATCTGTACTGTTACTGGCGGCGGTGTTACTGGTCAAGCTGGTGCAATCAGACATGGCCTTTCAAGAGCATTGCTTCAATTTGACGAAAATCTACGTCCTGAGCTAAAGAAGGCTGGCTTCTTAACTCGTGACCCAAGAATGAAGGAAAGAAAGAAGTACGGCTTAAAGGCTGCTCGTCGTGCTCCACAGTTCTCAAAGAGATAGTCAAACGCAAGTCTTTGGCGCGCGTTCAAGCTGGCTTTTTTTACGAAGTCTTTGGCGCGGATTGCCGGTGGCGGCTCGCCACTTCTCAAAGAGATAGTTATCTCAAATATCAACCCTTGCAGACATTACGTTTGCGAGGGTTTTTTTATTGGCTAAAACGGAGTTGTTGTGATAAACTAGTTTAAATTCAAAATTTCAAAGTCGTTTTTATTATACCGGATAATATTATCCTTTTGCATTTTTGAAAGCTCATTTGAAACAGCGCTTCTGTCAGCGCAGAGATAGCTTGCCAGCTCCTCCCGATTCAGAGGAATGGTGAAGCTGTTTAAGCCCTTTCCGGCATACTCAAGGTAGGCGAGAATTTTTTCTCTTAGCGTTCGCTTTGAGATGATATCGATTTTTTGATTGAGAAGCAGATTTTTTTGCGCTACGATTTTAAGCATATTTTCTGTCAGCATTTGATGATAAGAGCATGAGCGCTTGCAGGTGGTGATAACCTTCCGATAATCGAAAAAAAGAATTTCGCTTTTCTCATTGGCAATGATAGAAACAGGGCTGTGAAAAACACCGGCACAAGCAAAGGCCTCGGCAAACAGCTCAGAAGGGAATATATTGGCGAGAATTGTTTGGTTGCCATTTATGTCTTCCTTGATGATTTTAACGCTTCCGCTGAGAACAATGCCGACAAAACGTATTGCATCCCCGGAATTTATTACTGCCTCATTTTTATCAAATGCCTTCTCCTTGACATTAAGACAGCTAAAAAACGAATCAAAATCGCATACGTTAATCTCCGAAAACAGCGGATTGCTTTTTATTATTTCATAATATTTTTTCATTTTTATATTTTCTCACCTTTCGTTGTCTAGACAACAGACTTGTTTTCATAATTATACTACAATTAGGCTATACTAATCAAGGCGAAAGCATCAAAGGGCTTGAAAAATCATATTTAATGCATCAATTTGAATAAAAAAGGAGAAATGCAAAATGTCAATGTTTTGTTATCAATGTCAGCAAACCGCACATAACACAGGTTGTGACGGGAAGGCCGGCGTATGCGGCAAAAAGGAAAACACCGCGAATTATCAGGACGAACTAACCTCGGCGCTTATCGGTCTTTCACGAGCCGTGAATGAAAATGGGGCAACAAAGCTATCAGACAAGCTTATACTAAAGGGCTTGTTCACAACTATCACAAACGTGAATTTTAACAACGAAACGCTGGTTACATTAATCGGCGAAATTGAGAATGAAAGGCAGCGTATCGGCAGCAAGGCGGAAAACTATGATGTTAAAAAGATATGGTCAGACAATGAGGACATCCGCTCCTTGAAGTCCCTTATACTTTTTGGGCTTCGTGGCATGGCTGCCTATGCCTATCATGCTTTTGTACTTGGTGTAACCGACAGAGCGGTAACAGACTTTTTCTATGAAGGGCTGTCTGCTCTTGGTGAGGATTATGGTATGGATAAGCTTCTTCCATTAACCCTTAAAACCGGCGAAATAAACTTTAAGTGCATGGAAATTCTTGATAAGGCGAACACAGAAGCTTATGGAACACCAGTCCCCACCGAGGTTCCGCTAACTATAGAAAAAGGGCCATTCATTGTTATCAGCGGGCATGACTTGCATGACCTGAAGCAGCTTCTTGAGCAGACTAAGGATAAAGGGGTAAATATATATACCCACAGCGAAATGCTCCCCGCTCACGGCTATCCAAAGCTAAAGGCATACCCTCACTTGAAGGGCAACTTTGGAACAGCATGGCAAAGTCAGCAGACAGAATTCCACAACATTCCGGCACCGGTTTTGTTCACCACAAACTGCCTGATGCCTGTTCGCCAGAGCTATTCAGACAGAGTTTTTACAACCTCGGTGGTTTCATATCCTGAGCTTGTTCATATCGGCGAGGATAAGGATTTTTCACCTGTTATCCAAAAAGCGTTGGAGTGCGGCGGCTACGAAGAAGACCATCCGATGACGGGAATCAACGGTGGAACAACTGTCATGACCGGTTTTGCTCACGGAACAGTATTGTCAGTGGCGGATAAGGTAATTGACGCGGTGAAGCAAGGCGCAATCAAGCACTTCTTCTTGGTTGGCGGCTGCGATGGCGCTGCTCCCGGAAGAAGCTATTACACTGATTTTGTTAAGCAAACACCTGATGATACCATCATTTTAACTCTTGCCTGCGGCAAGTATCGCTTCAACGACCTTGACCTCGGACAAATTGGCGGTCTTCCTCGGATTATGGATATGGGGCAATGCAATGATGCCTACAGTGCAATCAAGGTCGCTCTAGCATTAGCGGATGCCTTTAAGTGCGGGGTGAATGAGCTTCCTCTATCCCTCGTTCTCTCATGGTATGAGCAGAAGGCTGTGGCAATACTTCTCACGCTCCTCCACCTTGGCATCAAAAACATCTACCTCGGCCCAACGCTTCCGGCATTCGTATCACAAAATGTTTTAAATTTCTTAGTTGAGAACTATAACATTACACCAATCAGCACCCCTGAGGAAGATTTGAAAAAAATATTAGGCTAAATAAAAATAAAAAGGACGATTCGATTGAGTCGTCCTTTAATAATCATAGAAATAAAAAACCTGTAAACTTGTTTGTTTACAGGTTTTTGGCGCGCTTAACAGGAATCGAACCTGTGGCCTTCCCCTTAGGAGGGGGACGCTCTATCCTTCTGAGCTATAAACGCAAAAAATGATACAAATAATTATATCATTTTGAATGTGTAATTGCAACTTATTTTATATATTTTTTAAATAACTATTAAGTTGACATATTTGTTATTTGTGGTAAAATTATATTAACAAAATTTTGAAACGAGGTTATGATATGAAAAAAGCTGGCATTGAATGTGTATGGACGGATAAGAAGAGAACTCTTTTTGGTCTTCCTCTTTCTTTCACAAGATATTTTATCACCGAAGAGAAATTCATCAGACGTCGGGGCTTCCTGAATATTGTTGAGGAGGAATTTGAGCTATATAAGGTTACCGATAAAAAACTCAGCCTTCCTTTAGGTCAGAGGATTTTCTTCTGTGGGACTATTATTGTTCACGCTAAAGACGTTGATACACCTGTTATGGAAATTACATCAATTAAAAAAGTCAGAGATGTTTTAAAAACCTTAGAGGATAAGGTTAATATTCAGCGTGACAGATATAACATCCGTGGTCGTGACATGGTTGGTGCCGGCACTGAGAATGAAGAAGACTCACATAATTAGTAATTTTTAAAGGATAGTGCAGTATGGAAAAATTCAAGGAAGCGTGGGGGAAAATGACTCCGCCCGAAAGGTTTAACTTTGTTGTCATGACCGGCTTGAGTGTTGTTGTTTTAATACTTTGCCTGCTTTCATTTCTCAAGGTTTTGCCGACTCAGGTAACAAACCGGTTTGTTATGCCCCTTCTCGGTGTGCTCACAATATTTTATGGATTCAAGTCGCTTAAGAGAAAAAAAGGGACAGGTATGTTCATTATTGTGTGCGGTTTATTTGTTCTCGGTGTGACTTTCATCAATTTATTTTGAATATAATTTATAGTAAAAACGGCAGGCATTTTAAAAATGTCTGCCGTTTTGTTATTTATACATTTTCTAGTGCCTGGTTTATGTCAGCTATGATATCCTCAATGTTTTCGCAGCCGACTGAGAATCTGATTAATCCCGGCGTAATACCACCAGCGACAAGCTGTTCATCGGTGAGCTGTCTGTGGGTTGAGCTGGCTGGGTGAAGAACGCAAGTTCTGATGTCAGCGACATGAATGACAAGCGACGCCATCTTCAAGCTGTCAATAAATCTGACAGCCGCATCTCTTCCGCCCTTTATTGAAAAAGAAATTACTCCGCTTGAGCCTTTTGGGAGATATTTTTTAGCCAGGTCAAAATACTTGTTGCCCTCCAGTGTCGGATAATTCACAAAATCGATTTTGTCAAGCTTATTCAAATAATGTGCAACAGCATCGGCATTCTGACAGTGCCTTTCGATTCTTAGTGCAAGAGTTTCAAGCCCGAGGTTTAAAACCCAAGCCGACTGAGCGGAAGGATATACGCCGAAGTCCCTCATTAGCTGGACTCTGGCTTTTGAAATATATGCAGCCTTCCCAAAATCCTTTGTATAAACAACGCCGTGATATGAGCTGTCAGGCTCTGTAAAGCTCTTGAACTTTCCACTTTCAACCCAGTCGAAATTCCCGCTGTCAACAATAACTCCGCCGACCGAAACAGCGTGACCGTCCATATATTTCGTCGTCGAATGAGTGACGATATCAGCGCCGAATTCAAATGGTCTGCATAAAACAGGGGTGGCAAAGGTGTTGTCCACAATCAGCGGAACTTTATTTTTATGAGCAATTTTTGCGAACTTTTCTATATCAAAAATTTCGATTGATGGGTTTGCAATGGTTTCGCCGAAAACTGCCTTTGTATTTTCTTTAAAAAGCTTCTGAATTTCTTCCTCACCGGCACTTGCTTCAACAAAGCTCACTTCAATGCCGAGGTTTTTAAGTGTGACCGCG
This sequence comes from Bacillota bacterium, assembly GCA_023429785.1. Classification (GTDB taxonomy): domain Bacteria; phylum Bacillota; class Clostridia; order Oscillospirales; family Ruminococcaceae; genus SZUA-444. The sequence goes on from JAEZDD010000004.1 coordinate 310,466, forward strand.
AAAAGGTTAAGCGTCCCGCCGTATATCGATGAGGCACTGATGAAATGGTCGCCGCTCCCCATAATATTCAAAATAGATAAAAGGCTCGCCGCCTGTCCTGAAGTAGTGCAAAGGGCACCAACCCCACCCTCAAGGGCAGCAATCTTGTTTTCAACCAATTCAACCGTCGGATTTGAAATTCTAGAATACATATGCCCGGGAATAGACAAGTCAAAAAGCTTTTGAACATGCTCGGTTGAGTCATAGTCGTATGTTGTGCTCTGATATATAGGAAGAGTGTGAGGCTCGCCGTTTTTTGGCTTATATCCCTCGTGCAAGCATTGTGTCTCTATATTCATATCATTACCTCTTTTTTGTTTTTTTGAATTATATCACATTTAAATATAACTGTCAATTCGAGTATATTTTGTTAATATAATTTACAAAATTATGATAATATTTTAAAAAAATAAAAACTTACTAAAATACTAAAATTTTTTAACAATTTAGTAACAATTTAAAATGTCTAATAAAGTAAAATTAGATAAAATTAATAATAATCTTAACAAAACAATATAGAAGGATGGTTTTCATGGAACAACATGGTATTAGTAAGCTAGACCTTAAGCGACAGAACCGGATGCAGATTCTGAAAATTCTTAAGCAACGAGGTCCTACATCCCGTATTGACATAGCGGCTGCACTTGAGCTGACAAGGGCGGCTGTGACTATTATTACTAATGATATGATTGAGCAGGGGATTATTACCGAGGTCGGCGAGTATAAGCATCTAAGCGAAAAGGTCCCTCGTGGTCGAAAAAAGATACTGCTTGATATAAATCACAATTACCGGTTTGTTGTTGGAATTACCGTTGAGGAAAATATTTTGAGTGTGGGGCTAGCCACACTTTCGGGCGCTGTTCTAGATAAAATTAACAGCAATATATCCATTGAAACCTCTCACGATGATATCATGGAGCTTATTAAAAATTCATTTAATGAAATAATGTCGAACAACTGTCTCAAGGACGATGCAATTCTCGGGATAGGTATAGGGGTTCGTCCCGCTATGTATTCATCCATGAAAATTCATATTACGAATAAGATTTCGGACTATTCGAGGCTTCTGAAAGCCTTTGAAAGCTTCACCTCGCTCCCTGTTGTTGTTGACAATTCAATCAAAGGAACAGCTATGGCTAACATAGATTTTCAAAAAACAAAGGACCCGAACAGACATAACATTGCATTTTTGCAATTCGGTGATGTGCTGAATTTCGTTGTTACCAATTTAAATGACCCTATAATTTCTTATGACAACCGTACTGATTTCGTGGATAAAATTATTATCAATCCTTTTTCTGAGGAGAAGGACTGTCCCTGTGGAAGAACAGGTTGCGCAAAATCTGAGCTGACAAAATCAGCAATAGTCAAAAAGGTTAAGCGAGTTTATAATGCTGAAACCACTCCTTATTTATATAATTTAACAGAGGGGAAAATTGAGAATCTTGATTATCCGATAATTCAACAGGCATTAATCAAAGCGGATAGCGGGGTTAATGAGGTTTTTAGAAAGTGGAATGAGCTGATGGCGATACTCGTCAATAACCTCATCTTCTCAACAAATCCACAAAAGCTCGTGCTTCATGATTTTAACATGACCGAGAAACAGCTCGATTATTTCAAAAGCGTTCTTGAACAGGTCGGCGGAAAAGAAATTTCAAAGCTGATTGACCTTAGCATTGTCGATAATAAGCATATATTTTTAGCCGGTGCGGCTATCGCAATTCGTGAGCTTTTCTTCTCCCGTGGAGGTTATGACAGGCTGGAGCTTGTGGCTATTTAATACTAATCTCCAATAGAAGTGTAGATAAAAAATCTGCAAAAATCCATATATCAAAGGCTTTGCACAGATATTTTATACACTTTTTGTTTGGATATTAGTATAATAACAAAAAACGACCCCGTTCTGGAAATTCAGGACGGGGTTTTACTATTTGTATATTTATCGGCAATTTTACATATTGTTATTGAATTTCCAGCAATTTAGAGTATAATTCGCCTTTGGTGAAATTCGTCGATTTCGCTATCTCCTTACAGGCGTCAACAGCACGCATCCCTTTTTCAACAAGGAGCGAAACGCTTCTGATTGCTTCGTCGATAGTCTGCTCCTCGTCATCTTTCTCAACGGCACCCTCAATAACAAGAACGAACTCGCCTTTAGGGTTGCTATCGGTATAAAACTCGATTGCCTTAGAAAAAGTTGTTCGAAAAACGGTTTCGTGAAGCTTTGTGATTTCACGGCAGAGCGAGATTTTTCTGTCTCCGAAATATGTGAGCATATCCACTAAAGTTGCTAAAAGCTTGTGAGGCGCTTCATAAAAAATGAGCGTTCGGGTATCCTTCGCCACACTCGCTAAATGCTCGAAACGATTGCGTTTCGTTGTGCTTAAAAAGCCCTCAAAGGAGAAGCGTGAGGTTGAAAGCCCGCTAATCGCAAGAGCTGAAACAACAGCACTCGGACCGGGGACAGCCACCACCTCAACGCCGTTTTCGGCACAAAGCCGAACTAAATCCTCACCAGGGTCAGAGATGCAAGGCATACCCGCATCGGTGATAATCGCACAGCTTTCACCGGCGAGGAGCTTCGCCAGAATGCCCTCCCCGCTAGCCTTTGCGTTATGCTCATGATAGCTGATGAGGGATTTTTTTATTTCAAAATGGTTTAAAAGCTTCGCCGAAACTCGTGTGTCCTCCGAAGCGATAAAATCAACATTCTTTAAAACCTCGACTGCCCGAAAGGTCATATCCGAAAGATTCCCGATTGGTGTCCCCACAACATAAAGCTTCCCCGCCATTATTTCACAACCTTCCCGTAAATTTTCAGAAGCTCTTCAGAAAAACCGTTTTCGCCCTGCGTATAAAGCTGAGGCTCAACCTTGATGAAAGGCTTTGAGCCTTTTTTCCCCTCTATTAAAAAAAGCCACGGGGCTGTTTGAGGGTTCTTGCTGACAAATCTAATGCGTTTTGGCTCAAGGTCAAATTTTTTCATTGAGGTAATAACATCGCAAAGTCTTTCGGGACGGTTGCATAGGCATAATCGCCCGCCAAATTTCAACAGCTTTGAGCCGGCTTCACACACATCATCAATATTGCATAAAACCTCATGTCGAGCTATTGTCACGGCATCAAGCTCATTTTTAGCCCCGGTATCATTGATTTTATACGGCGGATTACAGGTGACAAGGTCGAGGCTTCGGTCTGGGGCATTATCCCACAAGTGCTTTAAATCAGCACAAATCGGGTCAATTCCAGTTATTTTTGACCTTTCAATGGACATTTCAAGCTGTTTTATCGCTTGGCTTTGAATATCGACAGCAATTATATTATCAGGCTGAAAATTCTTTTTCATAAGAATCGCGATAATCCCGCTCCCCGTGCATAAGTCGCATACTAAATCCTTTTTTTTAGGGCCAGCAAAATCCGCCAGAAGAAATGCGTCTGTGCCAAATCTATGCTCGTCACTTATACAAATTTCAATGGTTTCGCTGAGCTTTTCAAAGGTGAAATCTCCCACTATTTTCCCTCCGCTGTTTCTATGGTTTTATTACAAGGGTGGTTACACCATTGTTCATACTTAAAATTCTCTTGACAAGGCGAGGATGCTTCAGCTCTTTTCTAACGAGGTTTAAAAGCGCCTGTCCCCCTTGATAACCGTGTATAACATCAATTTCCTTAGTGTCTTTATCGCATTTTGTGATAAGTGCGATAAGCTCCTTCTTAGCCTCCATAACTGTCATTCCGTGAATGTCAACGGATAGATTATATCCGAATTTAGTTACGTTCATCATAATGTCTTTCCCTTTCGAGTACAAGATTTCTCGCCTTTTGTGCCAGCTTCTCAAGGTCGGAATACTCAGAAAGCCCCCCGCACTCATTCCTTAGTGAAGCCGCATTCGGCAAGCCTTTTATATACCACGCCACATTTTTTCTAGCCTCTTTCATTCCCATTCTCTCGCCCTTGTTCTCAACAATCATTTTAGCGTGCCTGAGCATAATCTCAAGCCTTTCGTCGAGGAAAGGCTCAGGCAGAATTATTCCCGAATTAAAATACTGATAAATCTGTTCAAAAAGCCACGGGCGACCATAGGAAGCACGACCAATCATAACAAGGTCACAGCCGGTTTCAGCATACATTTTAACACAGTCATCGACGCTTGACACATCACCGTTCCCGATAACAGGGATTTTCACAGCTTCCTTCACCTGACGAATAATATCCCAGTCGGCACGACCGCTGTACATCTGAGTCCTTGTCCGACCGTGAACTCCAATAGCCGAGGCACCACTGTCCTCAAGCATTTTCGCAAATTCGACAGCGTTAATATTGTCCTTGTCCCAGCCTGCACGAATCTTCACAGTAACAGGAACCTCGCTCACGCTCACAACAGCCCTCACTATTTTTGAGGCAAGCTTAGGCGTTTTCATCAAGGCGCTCCCACTCCCGCTACCGGCAATTTTCGGGACGGGGCAGCCCATGTTGATATCAATTATACTAGGCGTATATTTTTTTAGTATTTCGACAGCTTGTTTCATATATTCAGGTTCTTCGCCAAAAATCTGCAATGCCATTGGTCTTTCAATATCCGTAATCTGACAAAGCTGAGCGGTTTTTTTATCGCTGTAGCACAGCCCCTTTGATGAAATCATTTCGCTGACGACGAAGCTGGCGTGATAATTCTTACAAAGCGTCCTGTATGCTCTGTCAGCGACCGAAGCCATTGGGGCGAGAGCGGCAGTTTTTTCTATTTCAACATTCCCTATTTTGATTTTTTCCATAAAGCACCCTAACTAATTAACTTTAAAATTTATTTTACCATAAAACTTTAAAAAAATATAGGGTTATGGCTAATTTTGTGCTATAATACTTGTATGTGAAAAAATTCAGACGTTTTATATAAATTTAATGGGGGGTAGCGTGATGAGACTGCTTGCGATTGACGGGAACAGCATCATGAACCGTGCTTTTTATGGGATAAAGATGCTGTCTAACTCAAAGGGCTTTTATACCAATGCAATAACGGGCTTTATGAATATATTTTTAAAGGAAGCTGATGAGGTCAAGCCTGACTGTATCGCGGTGGCTTTTGATTTAAAGGCGCCGACCTTCAGGCATAAGGAGGTTTCGTCATATAAGGCTAACCGAAAGGGAATGCCCCCCGAGCTTTTTCAGCAAATGCCGGTAATTAAAGAAATCCTATCTGCTATCGGCTTGAAAATCGTTGAGGTTGAGGGCTTTGAGGCGGACGACGTTTTAGGGACGCTCTCTAAGATTTTTTCTGACAGCGAAAACGAGTGCTTTATTTTGACAGGCGACAGGGACAGCCTTCAGCTCGTGAATAAGCACGTCACCGTTCGTTTGGCGACCACGAAGGAAACTATAATTTACACCCCTGAAAAAATTCACGAGGTATATGAGCTTTCACCATTACAGCTGATTGAAGTCAAGGCTTTGATGGGCGACAGCTCAGACAATATTTCCGGCGTGGCTGGAATCGGTGAAAAAACCGCGCTCACACTTATTAAGGAATACGGCACTGTTGAAAAGCTCTATGAAAACCTCGAAACGGCGGCGCTGACAAGTTCCGTCAGGGCAAAGCTCGAGGCTGGGCATAATGCCGCTATTCAAAGCAAGTGGCTGGCGACAATCTGCCTAGATGTCCCAATCAGTACAAGTTGCGGGGATTATAAAATCGGCGAGAAAAACGCGCAGGATGTCCGAAAGCTTCTGACCGACCTTGAAATGTTCAAGCTTTTGGAAAGGCTAAAGCTTGAAAAAACTGATGCCGCTGAAAATGCTGAGCTTGCCCCTGAAGAAAAACAGCCGAAAAAGGCATTTCTAATTAAAGACCTAACCCTTGAAGTAATCGATGGCTTTAAGGCTGAGGAAAGCTATTTTATTTTAAATAATGCGAAGCTTTCTGTGTGTAAAGGCGATTGCATTTACACCTCTGAAAATCACGAAGTAATACTGCATTATATTACTGCAGGCTGTCCAAAGAAATGCTTTGACGCTAAGCCGGCGTACAAGCTAGCCTTTTCAAGCGGTAAGCAGGCGGAGGGCATTAATTTCAGCTGTGACCTGGCCGGATATCTGCTTAATTCAATGGCGTCTGATTATACGGCTCAAAATCTCTGCAATGCCTATAAGGTTTCATACCGCTTTGACATGGCTGAAAATGCTGATATTGCCTCGCTTCCAAATTTATGCGACCGGCTTTTGGCAGAAATTAAGCTGACCGAAATGACCGACCTGTATTACAACATCGAGCTGCCGCTTTGCGAGGTTTTAGCCTCGATGGAAACGGACGGGGTCAAGGTTGACACTGACGGTGTAAAGGCTTTCGGGGCAACCCTTTCACATGACATTTCCTCCCTAGAAAAAAGAATTTTCGACCTTGCCGGAAAGGAATTCAACATAGGCTCGCCAAAACAGCTTGGAGTAATACTGTTTGAGGATTTAAAGCTCCCCACAAAGAAAAAAACAAAAACAGGCTATTCGACGAACGCCGACGTTCTCGAATTTTTATCGGATAAGCACCCTATAATTCCGCTCATTTTAGAGTATAGAACCCTCACAAAGCTGAATTCAACCTATGTTGAGGGGCTTTTGAAGGTTGTCCATGAGGATGGGCGAGTTCATACTATTTTTAAACAGACTGAAACTCGAACAGGGCGAATTTCTTCAACAGAGCCGAATATTCAAAATATCCCGGTGAGAAAGGAAATCGGCAGGAATATGCGTAAGTTTTTTGTCGCTGAAAAGGGATATACTCTTCTCGACGCAGATTACAGTCAGATTGAGCTGAGAATACTGGCACATGCCTGCAACGACGAGAATATGAAGAGGACTTTCCTTGAGGAAAAGGATATTCATACAACAACAGCGGCTCAGGTTTTCGGTGTTCCCGAGGATTTTGTATCCCACGAGATGAGAAGTGCCGCTAAGGCTGTTAATTTCGGGATAATCTATGGTATCGGTGCATTTTCACTATCTCAGGATATCGGGGTGAGTGTTGCTGATGCTGATAAATATATTAAGCAGTACCTCGCGAACTTCCCTAACGTCGGCGAATTCATGGAAAAAACCATTGAGGGCGGGAAAAAGGACGGATATGTCACAACAATGTTCGGGCGGAGAAGATATATCCCCGAGCTTGCTTCTTCGAATAAAATCCTTCAGGCGTTCGGGAAAAGAGCGGCAATGAACGCACCCATTCAAGGTGCTGCCGCTGATATAATAAAAATTGCAATGGTCAAGGTTTATCAAAAGCTCAAGGAGGCAAGGCTGGATGCGAGGCTGATTTTACAGGTTCACGACGAGCTGATAGTCGAGGCGTCGCTTTCTGATAAGGACAGGGCGGCGAAAATCCTTCACGACGAGATGGAGAATGCCGTTAAGCTCGCTGTTCCGCTGACCGCTGAAGTGAATGAGGGTGAGAGCTGGTATGTTGCCAAAGGATAGAATTGTTGTCTTGCCGATGACGAAAAATGATATAATGCAAGTTGCAGAAATAGAAAAGGAATGCTTTTCTATGCCGTGGTCTGTTCAGGCATTTGAGCTTGAGCTTGAAAAAACCGATGCTGTCACTCTTGTTGCGCATTGTGAAAGCAAGGTCGTTGGCTTTGTTAATGTGAATATTGTCCTCGACGAAATGTACCTGAACAACATCGCCGTGACTTCTTCATATCGGGGAGCGGGCATAGGAGGAATACTTCTAAAATCGCTTGAAGAAATAGCACGAATGAGGGTCAGCTTTATTACGCTTGAGGTTCGTGCCTCAAATGAGGCGGCGAAAAGCCTTTATCAGAGAAGCGGTTTTGAAATTGTCGGAAGACGAAAAAATTTCTATGAAAAACCGCTTGAGGATGCAATTTTGATGACAAAGCATTTATAATATAACAATATGTATAATTTAATTATACCCTAAGTAAAACTAAGATAAAAGGGCAGTGATAATTTTTGAAAATTCTAGCTATAGAAAGCTCATGCGATGAAACAGCGGCGGCTGTTGTTGAAGACGGGAAAAAAGCTTTATCCTCGGTGATTGCTTCACAGATTGACGAGCATAAGCAATATGGAGGGGTTGTCCCTGAAATTGCCTCAAGGCGACATTGCGAAAATATTTTAAAGGTAGTGACACGCTCATTAGATGAGGCGAATTGCACCCTCAAGGATATTGACGCAATAGCTGTAACCTATGCCCCGGGGCTGATTGGTGCTTTGCTGGTTGGCGTGAATTTCGCGAAAGGGTTAGCTCTCGCGACGGGGCTTCCGCTCGTGCCGGTTCATCACATTGCGGGGCATATCGCGGCGAATTACATTGCCCACCCTGACTTAAAGCCGCCTTATCTTTGCCTTGTGGCAAGCGGCGGGCATAGCCATATCGTCGAGGTTTTATCCTATACGAAATTCAAGGTAATAGGTCGGACTCGTGATGACGCCGCGGGCGAATGCTTTGATAAGGTCGCCAGAGTTCTTGATTTCCCATATCCCGGCGGTATTCATATTGACAGGTCGGCTCAGATCGGGGAACCTGATGTATACAAGCTCCCCTTCCCTAAAGTAACAGGGAGCGAATATGATTTTTCATTCTCAGGGCTTAAAACAGCAGTGATAAATCTGGTTCATAATAGCGAGCAGAAGGGCATAGAAATTAACAAGAACAACCTTGCCGCATCTTTTCAAAAAACTATTTGCAGTATTTTAGTTGAAAAAACAATCAGCGCCGCTCACTCCACAGGCTACAAAACCATTGCTGTGGCGGGTGGTGTTTCAGCCAACAGCGAGCTTAGAAAGTCAATGGAGAGTGCGTGTGAAAAAAACGGCTTTTCACTTTTTATTCCTCCGCTTTCACTTTGCGGGGATAATGCTGTCATGATTGGCTGTCAGGGATATTATGATTTTCTTGAAAATAAACGTGCGGGAAGTGACCTCAACGCAATCGCAACCCTCTCACTTGAGGATTTATAAAAATAATAAACAACAAATAAAAAATCCCCACAGTTTATAGCTGTGGGGATTATTTTCTTATTGCAGCACTAATTATACAGTCTGAGCCTCAACAATCTTGGCGTCAACAGCATTTCTGATAACGCTGATAATTCCGTTTTCGCAAGCTTGCTTGGTTGTATAGCCTTCAGAAGCAAGGATATTCTGTCCATTTTTCGCTTTTAGTCGAAAGCGATACTCGCCGGCTTTATCAGTATAAATCTCAAACTTAGGGTTTGTTTTAGTTTCATATTCTGAATGAGTCTGGTCCTCAACCTCAGCAACAGCGGAATTTCTTTGAACGCTATCAATTCCATTTAAACATGATATTTTAGTTTCATATACCTCAGATGTCCCAATTACCTCGCCGTTAACAGCCACTAAGTCGAACTTTATGCCAGTATTAACCTCTTTAATTACAAACTTCCCCATATGTCGCCTCCTAGAATTTTCTTAATAATACCAGTTATTTCGACGCTTGTCAATAATATAATTTCATATGACTTTTTTTAGCTTTCAAGATTAAAAGAAATACTCTCATTTATATTTAAAATATAGACATTTTGAGAGTCAATCCGCTTTCAGCAAAACTTATAAAATCTGTATAATAATACATTATATTGACATTAATAATTTAACGCAGTATTATATTATTGTAATATTATTCTTATAGTGGATAATATTACTTTTTAATATTTAGGTAACTTTTAAATGCCTTTAATAGAAGTTAATAATAAAGAATAAGGAGAATTGAATTTAAATGAAAACAATACAGATAGGAAAATCGCAGCTGCACTCCACTCAATTGGGACTTGGATGTATTAATTTTGGAACAACTACTGATGATAAAGCAGCATTTAGTCTTGTTGAAGCATATCTTGAAAGCGGAGGGAACTTATTAGATACATCAAACAATTATGCTTTCTGGAATAGTAACCAAGAGCGCGATAGTGAAAAATGTATAGGCAGATGGCTAACTAATAATCAGGATAAACGAAAGGATTTTATTCTATCGACAAAATTAGGCGCTTTGCCAAAGGATATATCCAGAGGCTTTAACGATATGCAGGGCACAAGCCGAAAGGTTGTTTATGAGGAGGTTGAAAAATCATTGGAGGCGCTCCAGACAGACTATATAGATTTACTTTATTTACATATAGATGATTATCAAACCCCTTTAGAAGAAACTCTTTCTGCACTGGCTGATATGATAAATAAAGGGTATGTTAAAAATATAGGCTGCAGTAATTTCAGAACATGGAGAATAGAAAAAGCCAGGCAAATATGCAAAGAAAATAATTATCCCTTTTTCTGCGCTGTTCAGCAAAGATATAGTTATCTCCAGCCAGTTATTGATGCAGATTTTGGTGTGCAGATTTGTGGAGATAATGAGCTGAAGTCATATATTGAGTTTTTTAAAGATATGACATTTGTTGCTCATACATCTCTTTTATACGGAGCTTATCAAAAAAATGATATACAAGATATTAATTATGATACGCTTCAGAACAGACAGCGTTTAGAAAAGCTAAGCGAAATGGGAAAGGATAAAATCCCTTGGGTTCTTGATTATATATCAAAACAGTATGGGGGAAGTATCGCTCTTTTTACTTCAGCTAACCTTCAACATCTTAAAGAGAATATTGAGTACTTTAATAAATAGTAGTTTAGATTCTTATTCAAAAAGGCAAATAGCTATTGCTTGATTTATGGGAAGCTTGTAACAAATAATGTAAAGGGAGCTTATCATATATTTTTTGGGATAATTCAAATATTCACATATCTGGACTTGAAACTGTGCGACAAAAAAGGGGCTGCTTATTTAGCAGCCCCTAATAATATAGTATTAATTGCAGCAACCACTGTCACAGCCGCAGCCGCAGGATTCAGTGCCTTCTTCACCGAAGTATGTAATTGCATCGGATGGGCAAAGGCTCTGGCAACCGTGGCAGCCATCAACGCATCCTTCCGAAATTTGCAGGGAAGGAAGGGGCAGGCAACACCGCAGCCCATGGTGATTACGATATCCACTGGTGGCACTCTTCCAACAATTTGTGATATTTATACATTTTTATATATCATTTTGTTTATTTAGGTATTTTATTTAAGTAAATATTTTAAGCAAATTAATAGCGAAGAAATAATGCATATGTAAAATTTAAATTACAAAAGTATACAAAATATCATTTCATAATTATTTATATGTGCAATGATTTTAAAAAAATAGGAGGTATGATAATGATAGAGGATAAAATAAATTAGCAATTGCCATCACTCACCTTGCATATAGGAATACAGATATAGAAAACTTTCACGCTTGTAATACAACAATGGATAATACTTTTTATAAGAAAGTATACAATATAATTAATGGGAATATTTTGCACGTAAAAAAATTTCTTGGGCCTTTTTTAAGTATCAAAAAACCTGATGTTTTAGAAAATTTTTTGCAATCTTTAAACCAATCAGATTATAAAGGTTTTAAAGATTTTATAAGGCAATTTTCATTCAACATGAATATGGGGTACGGGTGGAATGAACCTGTTTTTTTACAGCTTGATGTGCCTGATGACTTAGCTGAATTTATTTTAGAAGGTGAATTTGTTCAGCATTGCAAAGATAATAAAAGGTTTGATGATACTGCTATGCATAAAATTAATATAGATATCTGCAATAGATTTTATACATTATTATGCCTTGGTTTGCTCTAATAAAATATACTTCACAGTTCAAAATACTGAGTTGTCATATACATCTGATATAACACAAAAAAAGATAAATTCTCTATTGAGTGCTATGATTTTAAAACTAATCAAATAACAGATATTTTGGATTTTCCAGAGAATTATCATATAACTATGCAAAACCTAATCGTTGATAAGGATAATGCAATTATAAGATATACTTACTGCACGAAACCTCAGGATTATTATACTGATAAAGATACACAGAAAATTGATGAAAAATTATATTACGAGGTAACAAAATTTGTAACTTATAAGTATGATTTAAAAACCAAGGAAACAAAAGAGCTGAATAATGTCAAGGATTACATGATTATAAGAGCATATAAAGATAACTGGGTTTATTATGTAGACTACGAAAACAATATGGCAAAAAACGCCTTATTTAAAATGGATATTAATACAGAAAAAACCGAAACAGTTTTAACGAACAATGCAATTAAAAACAGTTGGGATGGAACAACCCAGACAAATGTTTTAGCAAATGAAATTCTTGTAGCTGATAAGAAAAACAGAACGGAGTATTTTTATGATTTGGCTGGAAACTTAAAAAATACTCTAAAAAATACTGATTGGTTCGCAGTCAATGAATATGAAGACTTTTATTTATTAGTTGATAAAAACGGATATGGAATATACAATATTAAAAGATTTATAAATAAAGAGGACTATATCGCTGGGATGAAGGATTATAAGGTGGCAGGTTTGCCAAAGGCTTCAGACAATTTTAATAATTAAAGGGGCAATGATATGAAACTTAAAATAACCAATCTCACGAAAGACTATAAAGGGCTGAGGGCGCTTGATAACTTTACATATTCATTTTCAGAAGGGGTGTATGGGCTTTTAGGCCCGAATGGTGCGGGGAAGTCAACCCTCATGAACATCATTACCGATAATGTTACCGCAACAAGCGGTGAGATTACCTTTGACGAAAAGAATATTCTTGAGCTAGGGAAGGATTTTCGAAAAATCCTTGGCTTTATGCCACAGCAGCAGGGGCTTTATCCTAATTTCACGCTTGTAAGATTTTTATACTATATGGCGGCACTAAAAGGAATTCCCACAAAGGAAGCAACAAAACAGATTGACAGCCTAATCAAAACCGTCAATCTTGAGGATGCCAGAAATAAGCGTCTCGGTGGCTTTTCTGGCGGAATGAAGCAAAGGGCGCTTATCGCTCAGGCTTTGCTTGGGAATCCAAAGGTGATCATTCTTGATGAGCCGACTGCCGGGCTTGACCCAAAGGAAAGAATAAGGATAAGAAACCTAATATCAGAAATTTCATTTGACAAGATTGTGATAATTGCAACCCATGTGGTTTCTGATATTGAGTTTATTGCAAAGGATATTCTGCTGCTTAAAAAAGGTCAGATTATTGCAAGCGATAAACCACATATTCTTTGCGAGCAGATAAACGGAAAAACCTTTGAAATAAAAACTGACCTTGATAATGTTAAAACTGTTTGCAGAGAATTCAAGGTGGGAAACATCTCAAAGGACAATGAAAATGTCTACATAAGAGTTATTTCGGACAAGCAGCCAGAGAATTATGCTTTCACAGCAGTAAAGCCGACGCTTGAGGATTTGTATCTCAATTACTTTGACGAGGATTTAGCTTATGAGAATTGAGAGAAATGAGTTTATAAAAATATTTACGAAGAAAACGATACTTATTATATTTTTAGGCTTTGCAATACTTAACGCGGGGATTGTAATAAATAATATTTATCAGAAAAGTGACTTGATTACATACACACCTCAGGCATACAAGGCGATTTATAACGATATGTCGGGGCTTTCAAATCAAGAGGCAAGTGATTATGTAAACAAGCTAGTAGAAACAATTCAGTTTGACCCGACTCTAGGCGAATCTATAATAAACGGGAAGCTGAAATACACCGACAATGTAATTTCGGAAGGGAGCCTTTATCGTGAAGTTTTTGACAATATAGATTCGTGTATTAACTATGACAAGTACCTTAAAAATATTGATGATACAGCACAGACGACAAGCACGATGTCTATTTTCTCAAAGCCGAATTCCTTCAGCTATAAGAATATTCAGAAAACCCCTGCTGATTTTGCAAAGCTCAAAGGGACACAGCTTGAATTTGGACCGTCCAAGGGAATAGTGAATGCAACAGATTTTTTAGCCACTGATGTTATCGCAGTGGTGTTAATTCTTATTGTCATAATGTCATTGCTCACACGAGAAAAGGAGCTGTCACAGCTTTCACTATCAAAAACGACCTATAAAGGGCGGATAAGGCTGAATGTCGCAAAGCTCGGTATTGTGTTTCTAAGCTGTATTTTCATTGAGGCAATATTATATGGCGGGAACCTTGTGATTTCCTATATCGGCTATGGCTTCGGTGATTTAAGCAGACCGATTCAGTCGGTTGCGGGTTTTATTTCCTGCAATATGACAATATCAGTTATGCAGTATTTCATTCTGTTTTTACTTTCGAAGCTGTTTATATATTTCGTTATTGCTTCGCTGATGTATATGGTCGCAGTAATTTGTAAGAATGCAGTTCAGGTTTATATCACTCTGGGTGCTGTGTTTGGAATAAGTGCCGTTTTGTTTTATACCATCGCCCCGACAAGCTGGCTTTCACTTTTAAAATATCTCAATCTTGTGAGCTTTTTAAATGTTTCAAAGATGTTTCAAAGCTATCTTAATCTGAATTTCTTTGGCTCGCCGGTCAATTATGTTCAGACGTTTATTATCTTCTGCATTGGTATGCTTGCAATTTTCATTTATCTTGCGATAGTGATTTTTTCAGAGCAGAAAGAAGCGGGAACGTCTAAATTCTCAATCAATTTCAGCTTTATAAAGACATATAAAAACACAAGTGTGTTTCTGCACGAGTGTTATAAAATTCTTATATCCGGCAAGGTGCTGTTTATAATTATTGCTTTCGGACTGTTGATTTTATATACCTATAAGCCGGTGACAGAAACCTTTATCAGCTATGATGATGTGTACTATAAGGTGAATATGAAGCAGCTTGAGGGGCCGGTCACTCAGGATAAGCTTGATTTCATTAAGCAGGAGGACGCACGATATCAGAAAATCCATGATGAAATCAACAAGGTAATGGCTGACGCAGATAATCAGCAATCAAAAATGATGGTGATACAGAGATATCAGGAACAGCTTCAGCCTGAATCAGCTTTTAACAAGGTGAAGCAACATTCACAATATATTCAGAAAAACAATTCTGATTTCGTTTATGACTCCGGATACAAGCTTCTGACGGGTGATTATTCGGCGAGAAACCAGGATTCTAAGCTTGCTCTTATTGCTGTGGCAATGTGCATTTGCTGTCTGGTCGGAGTATATTCTGTTGAGTATCAGAACAGGGCAAGCATACTTCTTCGCTGTTCAAAAAACGGCAGGGGGAAGACCTTCGCAAGCAAGCTGATTATATCTTCTGTCATAGTTCTGACTATATTTTGCGTGACATATATACCCTATTTTTATAATGTTTTATCCGCATATGGAACAAGCTCGCTATCATCTCCGGCTTGCAGCTTAGAAAATCTCAGCCGAATCCCACACAGCATAAGTATTCTGCAATACCTTATTATAATAAGCATAATTAGATTTATCGGGTTAATATTATCAATGCTTGTGATTTTCATTTTCTCAGTGAAACTGAAAAGCTATCTCGCTTCAATGCTTTCAAGCACAGGGGTATTGATTTTGCCACTTGTATTCTCCTTGCTTGGTATTAAGATGTTTAACTATTGTCTGATTTCACCTTTTTTGATTGGGAATGTGTTTTAGGGCAATTGTAAGTTTTAATGCAAAATAAAATACCAGATATTATATGTATCTGGTATTTTTGGTTGGGATGGAAGGGTTTGAATAAACTACCTTCGGGTTATGAAAAAGATTTTTTTGTTAAAAAATGATATTATTTCTAATGATTTGAGGTTAGTTATAGTTATGATAGGGTTGATTTATTGTAATTTTAGTAAATTATTACGGTTTATAATGTAGATTAACAACATATAAACAACAGAGTGTGATTGATTTAATATTAATACACTTTTTTCATGTATAATAATTACTACAATTCCAGTTGGAACAAGTTAATAATAATATATTTAAATATTTTCTATTATTTGTAATTTTTTATAAATATAATTTAAATATTATGGTAATATTAAACATAATGCTGAATTTTTGTATTTTTATTGAATATTAATAAAATATGTGATATCGTTATTAATAGATAAATTTTGTAAGATATGTATTTATTAACTAAAATAATAAAGTTTCAACCTAATTATATTTTAATATTAAACCTCATTGAATGCAATACATACGTTTGTATTTGTTGAGAATAATATAAATTTAAAGAATAAAGGATGATAAGAATGATAGTAAGACTAAAAAGAAGCTTGTATATAGCTTTTTTGCTATTATGACTTTATTTGTCGTAATAACATCAGTTGGCATAATAGGTGTAAATGGGGCCGGGAATTATCATGATTCTCATGAATTAATTCCTTATAGTGGCGATGGTTGTGACATTTCTACAACAAGTAGAGGAAAATGGGATTATACGTCATCATATATAAAAGTACTTCCTACTTCTCAATGTGGTGTGTTAGTTGATGTAATGGGGAATAATGTCCAATATCCATTAGCTAATTTTTATAGTGTACTTAATAGGTGTACATATGGACCTTCAAAACTAGTTGGACCAGGACAATATGCATATCTTCCTAATCTTGTTAAGGAAAGAGGTTTCAGCTACTGCAATCTTGCTATGATGACAACAACACATAATGCGTGCTTAGTTGATATTCTCTGGAGCCCAGATAGTATATAATTAGTAAATAGTACGGAAAACTTTAGTAATTATATTATAAAGTTTTCCGTAAATTTCATATAAATACTTTTTAAGGCAAATAGTTTTTAGGAGATTATTATGAAAAATAAAGTAAAGATTATTATTATTATTTTATTACTTTGTATGATTGGATTTATTTGTTATGGATTTTTAAAAGATAAGATGTATTTACCAAAGAATAATTTATGGAATAACAATAAAAGCTCAACAGATCACAAGAATATTTCCTCAGGAGATGATATAGAGGGTATTCATGCGATTGATAATCCGGATTTAAAAGTTGGATTAAATACCCCCATAGAAGCTTATAATTTAACCTTTACTGCAAATAGCGTTGAAATGACAAAAAAACTAAATAAAAAATTCCCAAACCCCAATGTATATTTAAGTGCTACTGAATTTAAATTTGATAATGACGGAAATATTACAAATAACTATAGTTACTATACTGTTAATTTGACTGTAAAAAATCGTACTAATGAAAAAATAGAATATTGGTTAAATTCTTTTCAATTATTAGCAAAAGACCAAGACTTCAAACAGATATTTACTATGCAGTCTGAAGTGTTTTTAAGTGATAAAGATAATTTTGCGGATAAAAACTATTTTGAAAATAGTTTTGAACCAAACAGCGAAAAAATTATTACCATAGGTTTTATCATAAAAGATGAAGATTACGAAAAAACGCCTCATGTTGAGTTAATAATCAATAAAAGCGGAAGTCCAGATGATAAAAATAAATCTATGAGGTTTATAAAATTGAAATAACTGGAGTGTTACAATTGAAAAGAATGCTGAAAATTGAAATATCCCGTGCATTTAAGAATAAGGCTCTGATATTTTCATTAATTATTGGCACTGCAATAGCATCTGCACAAATTTTGTTTAGAGTAATTCCCTTATCAAAAGAAATTGATGAGTATTTATTCTATAATAAGCCTATGGCTCATATAGGTTGGCTATTTTGCGCATGGATTGGCGGAAATTTAGCTTCTCCTGAGAATTATCTTTTTTATCTTTTATTACCGATGTTGGCAACAATTCCATTTGCCGATTCATTTTATTGTGATAGAAAAAGCGGATACATTAAAAATGTGTTTATAAGAGCAAAAAAAAGTCATTATTATATTTCAAAATATATCGCAACGTTCATTTCAGGTGGTATTGCCATTTTCATTCCATTGTTGACAAATTTAGCAATCTCAAGCTTGATTTTGCCTTCAATGTTACCACAGGCTTCAGCTGGTTTTTTTGCTGTAAATAATACAAGTATGTGGGGGGAGCTATTTTATACGCATCCATACATATATATTTTTCTTTATATGATAATTGACTTCATTTTTGGCGGATTGTTTGCAACTATTTCACTGGTCGTTGGATTTATTGCTGAACAAAGGTTTATTGCATTGATTTCGCCGTTTATAATTTACCTTTTCACTTTCTCATTATGTAATTTACTTAAAGCATATAAATTCTCACCAATGAGTTTTCTCGTTCCTGGCTGGGGAGATACAAGTTCGGTAATTATTTTTTCTGAAATGCTTATTTTAGGGTTAATTACATTTTCATATTTCGTTTTGAAAGGTGTAAGAAATGATACTTTCTGAAATAAAATTATGGACGAAAATGTTTTTCAAAAGTGTTGGTTGCTGTAAACTGATTATTATAATATACATTTTTGTACTTTCAGCAATAATTTTTTTAAGTATTCTATTAAATTTTAGTTACTCATATTCTAGAAATCAGGGATATTGCCTTGCTGATTGTTTTATGTTTTTATCCAACCCAAGTTTTTGGGGATTATTTATAATACCTTTGTCAATATTTTTGATTTTTCACTTGCTAAAATATGATAATAACTTCAATTTTATTTCTCGATTTAGAAGTAAAAGTAGCATTTGGTTTCAACAAGTATTTAAAAGCTTTGTAATTTCATTTTGTTTAACAATATATTCAGTTTTATTAACGCTTTTTATAGGCAGTTTTTTATCAGATAACTTAATTAACTGGAATATCGAAAACAGTATTTATTTTTTAGTTAATAAAACAACAACAGATAATTATACTTTTTTAGAGGTAGTCTTAATAACGTTTTTTAGTATGTTAATTATTATGATTACAATTAATTTAGTTGCTGTTTTTTTACAATGGGTTACAAATAATAGCACAATAAGCTGGCTATATGTCATTTTAATTAGTGGGCTCAATTTATTCGGGGGGAAATATTGTATTATATCAGGAAGAGCAATTGTTGGATATAGAGAAATGCAAAATATTATATACAGCGTTTTGGGAATGGTATTAAGTGTTATATTAATAATTATAGTTATTATATTAGGCAAAGTCTTTTCAAAGAGAAAGGAATTTCTTTATGAATAGTACTTTTCTAAAACAAATTAAGCATGACATTCAAATTGGGATACTATACTCATGGAAGATTTTTATTCCATTTATTACAATATTTCTGTTAGCCAGTGCTGACTTTAGTAGTCATTCCTCAAGAGTTACTTCACACTTACTTATTCAAAAAGAACCATCATTTTCGGATTATGCAATTGATATTTTTAAAGGTATGCCCATATTTAATCCTTCATCTTTTTTTACTAAATTTGAAATTCCTGCACTTTTTTTATTTATTACTATTTATTTATCATATATTATTGGAAAATATCCTTTCAAAGATTTAAAAGGATTTGGAATACAAATTTTACTTCGTTCAAAAAAACGAAGTAATTGGTGGTTTAGTAAATGCATTTGGTGTATGTTTAATGTTATTATAATGTACATAATTGCTTACGTAATTTTTTTCTTTTTTATACTTAAAACAGGAAATTTCACGTTTTTTAATAATCCAGTGATTAATCAGACTGTATCAGAAGTTGATTCATCAAGATTGAAAGAGCTTGATTTATTTTTAGTGGTTTATATATTACCAATTACAACTTCATTTACTCTTTCATTATTACAAATGGTAATATCAATGTTTACAAAACCTATAATAGGAAATATATTAATAATTTGCTTAATAGTATTTTCTGCATATTTTTGTAAATCTTTTCTAGTTGGAAATTATATAATGATATTAAGAAATGAATGTGTAATTTCTAACGCTGGAGTTAATACAATAACAGGTTTGATAATTAATGCGATAATTTCAATATTATGTATTATTATTGGAGCTATAAAATTCAAGAAAATTGATATATTGAATTAGATTTTAGCAATAAACTTATAGAAAGGGAGCAATGTAATGCAAATTGTGGTTGAAAATTTGTCGAAAAGCTTTTCAGGAGTATCTGTACTAAATAATATAAATATTAAAATGGAATCAGGAAAAATTTATGGCTTAAATGGTAAAAATGGTTCAGGTAAGACGATGTTAATGCGTGCAATTTGTGGATTTATTACACCAAGTAGCGGACGAGTAATTATTGACGGCGATATTTTAGGAAAAGAAATATCATTTCCTAAAAGCATAGGCGTTCTAATTGAAAATCCAGGATTTATTGCAGGCTATTCCGGATATAAAAACTTAAAAATTTTAGCTGATATACAAGGGAAAATTACAGATGTAGAAATTAAAAATGCAATTCGCGAAGTGGGTTTAAATCCAGATGACAAGAAAAAGTATAAGAAGTACTCGCTCGGTATGAAACAAAAACTAGGAATTGCGGCAGCGATAATGGAAAATCCTGATATTATTATTCTAGATGAACCTTTAAATGGACTTGATGAAAGTAGTGTAAACTCTATAAAAGTCATTTTACATACATATCGTGATAATGGTGGATTAATAATCATTACTTGTCATGACAGAGAAGAACTTGAATTTATATCTGATGAGATATTTTTTATTGAAAATGGAAGTATTATTAATAAAACTTCTTTCATAGAAAGAGATCTAAATTCGGATGATAAGGATAATGAAAATGAATAGTATAAATCGAAAATTATTAATAGCTGGGATTATTCTAATTTCCATTTTGTTTTTAGTTTTATTTTTGATTCGATATAATTATTTAAATACAAAATATCCAGAAGTAATAATTGATTCATCCAGTATGAATGAGCCAGTCAACTATTTTGATTTTTCTTTATGTGCTGAAAAGTATGCGATAATAAATCAGAATGAAATTAAGGAAAAGAATATTATATCTGAACAATTACCGTCTGGATTTGAAACAAAAATGGTACTTGTTACTCTAAATATAAAGAATACAAGCACACAGGAAAAAACTATTGAATTATATCCATTTGTTTTAGAATCAAATGGATGGAGAAGTGCATTTGATTTTGAAGCGTTTAATAAACTAAATTCTGAAAATGTATCAACATCACTTAGGTTAAAACCAGGTAAGTCACAAACAGTAATATTGCCATTTACAATGTATAATTCACAGTTTAAAAAAGATTATTGGGCAAAATTACAAAACAAAGAGTTCGATTTAATATTTTCACTTTATCCAATCAAAAAATATATTAAATTGTATAATGGTTAAAATTAAAAATATTATTCTGCCATGAAAGTTGTTGAAATTTTAAAGGTTTTGGAACAGCTAATTCAGCTTGCTAATAGTAAATATATCATTAAAAATAAGCTTCAACGGAAATGGCTAAAATGCAATTGGAAAATATGGCAAACTTTTTTCACTAAATGAATTTAAACACATTCTTTAAGAATTATAAAAGTGAAGGATTATAAGCAGAAAAGTTAATGAAAAGGCCAACATATTTGTTGACAAAATTCATATCACAGTTTATACAAAAAACGCACAAAAAGAAAAAGCAACTCATATTCAGATGAAATAATAAAAATTATTTGTACTATGTTATAGGATATCAAATAATATTATAAAGACATGGGGAAATTATGAAAACTATGAGCTTAAAGTCAAAAGTAATTTTATGTACATAAAAAAATAAGAAAAAAACCTTCCCGCCGATTTAGCAGGAAGGTTAAATTTGGTTGGGGTGGAAGGATTTGAATTATACTAACAAAATTTAAAAAATACATTGACTAAAAATTCTCCTTATTATACACTATAAATATACATAAGGAGGATATTTCATGACAAAAACTAACAATATACTAACTTTAAAAGAATGGCTTAATGAATGGATTGAAATCTATAGTATTAATCTTAAAGAAAATACCTTAGCTAGTTATAAACAAGCAATAAATAATCACATTATAAAACATCTTGGGGATATTCCTTTGGAAGAATTGGATATAAAAGATATTCAAATTTTTTATAATATATTAATTCGAGGTGAGGAAAATCAAACTTCTCTATCTGCCAAAACTATAAAGAATATTCATGGCATCTTACATAAGGCACTAAAAACAGCATTTAAATTAGGGTATATAGATAGCAATCCAGCAGATTTTGTTACATTACCAAAAGTTGATAAAAAAATAATAAAACCACTGTCGCCAAAACAGATTTCGCTGCTACTTAATTATATAAAAGAGAATAAGTATGCAGATATTATTTTTTTTGCAATTTTTACTGGAATGAGGGAAAGTGAGCTAATAGGTTTAACGTGGGATTGCGTAGATTTTCGCAATAGTGCCATAATAATTGAAAAACAATTAATAAAAGAAAAGAAGGCTGGAGGGCAATATAAGTTTTCCTCTTTAAAAAATTCAAAAACAAGAGTAATTAATCCCCCTGCTATTATAATGGATAAATTAGATGAAATTTGTAAAAAGAGAAATGTCAAAACAAAATTTGTATTTTGCAATGAAGATGGCTCACATTTTACGCATTCTGGAGTATACAACTATTTTAAAGGCGTAGCAGAAAAATTAGGATTTGGACAAGCTCGTTTTCATGATTTAAGGCATACTTTTGCCGTTATTAGCATTGAGGCTGGAGATGATTATAAAACTATTCAGAATAATATGGGACATTATTCAGCAGCTTTTACGCTGGATATATATGGCTTCTGCACCGATAGGATGAGAAAAGAAAGCTCGCTAAAACTTCAAACTTATTATAATAATTCAATAAAAAAAATGATAATATAAACATATATATTAATTTAACGATAAATCATGAAGATGATTTTTTTATATTATAATATATATTAATTAAATTTGCAAATATAAAACTGGTTATTCACCCTTGGGGTTTATAACAGCATAAAACAGAGGTCGCTCCTCTGAGAGACAGGTTGCCTTCTTCCTGTCTCTATTTTTATGCCATAAAAAAGGAGGTAACAATATAAAGCTCAAAATGAGCAGAAAGAAGGCTATCAAATGAACATCATTGGAATTGACAATGGAAACAAGCAGACCAAAACAGTAAGCCACACATTCGTATCTGGCATTACAGAGAGTGACAGACAACCGGTCCTCAATGTTGACTGGTTAAAGTATGGTGACAAGTATTATATCTTGTCAAATGCCCGAAACGCTTATGAACGTGATAAGACTGTAAACGAAAACACCTTTATACTGACTCTGTTTGCTATTGCAAAAGAAATAGAGTTAAGAAACATTGATACCGACGGACTTTACACCAATATACACTTAGCAGTAGGTTTACCACCTGAGCATTTAGCAACGCTGAGTAAGAAGTTCAAAGATTATTTTTGCAAAAGCAATATTGTGAGCTTTACATACAAAAACACCGCATATTCAATACACATTTCAAATACCTATGTATTTCCTCAAGCTTATTCAGCGGTTGCCCCATTTCTTGACGCTATTGTCGAATTCACAGTCGTGTACGTTGTTGATATAGGCGGATATACTGTTGACGTGCTTGAGCTTAACTCAGGAAAGCTCAACTATGAGAAATGTTTATCTTTAGATGGCGGTGTGATTAAAATGTATAATCGCATAATTAAAGAATTAAAAAATGATGATATTGATATAACCGAACAGGAAATTGATAAGATTATTGCCGGTGATACTTCAAAGATTTTCATTGACGAAGCTCATCAGGCAACGGCACTCAGACTCGTTGATGAATTTGTGAATGACTTATTGTCTACACTCAAAGAAAGAGGATATGATGTTTACCACAAGTACATTTACTTCATCGGTGGCGGAGCTTCTTTGCTTGAAAAATATATTGCAAAGAAAATCAAATCGAACAATTATAAGATACTTTCAAATATAAATGCCAATGCTGCAGGATATGAATATTTAGCAGAATTAATGACAGCAAGGCAGGTGTGAGACAATGGCTTCAATGAGGTTTAGAGTTACACTCAACGACAAGAATATGGCAGACAGAATTGCAATAAAAGCTTTAGAAAACGTTGAAAGCAAATCAGGATATATAGCGGAGGCTATATTTTTTTATGAGAAAAATATAAATGGCTCAACAATGACTTATGAAGAGCAAAAAATTAAAGCTGATGATAGTAAAATATCGTCAGCTTTTTCTGTTGAGTCAGAGAGAGCAGAAAATAACACTGAAAAGAAAATTGACGTAAATCCACTTGCACTACAAAACTTAGATTGGTTTCAGCAAGAATAAAACTCAAAGGAGAATGTCAATATGAATTTCAGAAGACACACAATAAATGATATAAACAATAACCGCTTTTATCAAATGCCAAAGTTTCTGTTTGATGGAGAAATGAAAACAGCGTTATCGGCTGAAGCTAAGGTTTTATATGCGTTGCTTCGTGACCGACATGAACTCAGCCTGTCAAACAACTGGGTTGATAATAATGGTTTTGTGTACTTAATTTTTACAAGAGCTGAAATGTGCGATTTAATTGGTTGTGGTAAGAATAAAATCATTAAGCTATGTGACGAACTTAAGAGTATTGGTCTTTTTGAAGAAATTCGTCAAGGTGTTAATAAACCAAACCTAATATACCTCAACTACATAGACATTGCTAATATAAACGCAAATAATGATAATATAGCACAAAATTCGGAGGTTTCAAAATCAAACTTCCGGAAGTTTGAAAATCAAACCACCGGAGGTTTGAAAAATAAACTTCAAGAGGTTTCAAAATCAAACCTAAATGATACTGATAATAATAATACTGATAATAATGATACTTACGTAAATCATTCATTCTTTCCGAAGGGAAAAACTGAAAAGAACGAAACGAATGATTTACAAGAAAGAGAAACATATCTGGACATTATCAAGCAGAACATTGCTTATGCTTACCTTGATTTATCCAAAAAATATTACATAACTTTTATTGACAATTGTATTGATATAATGCTTGATGCTATTTGCTCATCGGCTAAAACTATAAGAATTGCCAAAGAAGAAATGCCCACTGAGGTTGTAAAGAGCAGATTTTTAAAGCTTGATAGTTCTCATTTAGAATTTGTTTATGATTGCATTAATAACAATACAACGCAAGTTAAGAATACAAAGAGTTATATGCTCACAGCCTTATATAATGCACCAGTCACGATGGATACATATTTTACGCAGTTAGTCAATTATCATTTGTCAAAACCGTAGTGTCCGCAAAGTGTCCCCGAAATGTCCCCAAAGTGACCACATAATTTAAAAATTGTATGTGGTGTCCGCAAAGTGTCCCCAAAACGTCCGCAAAGTGTCCGCATAAATTGGTTATATGCCGAAAGGCTCATATAACGTATAGAAAAGAGATTGCAACTCTTCAGGGCGGTAAT